>CAYMME010000301.1:0-11583 GCA_964391465.1 uncultured Planctomycetales bacterium | reverse complement strand
AAGGGCCTTGACCATCAGCGTCTTGGCCAGGCCGGGCACGCCGACCAGCAGCGCGTGCGAGCCGGTGAGGGCGCACGTCAGCAACAGATCGATCGTCTTGTCCTGCCCCACGACGACCTGATGGAGGCTCTCGCGTATCGCTTGCACACGCTCGGTGAAGACCGCGACCATCTCACCGGCTGCTTCCGGACTCGCTGCTTGTCGTGACATATTCGGATTCCTGGGGCGAACGGCGGAGACTGCTGGTTGAAAAACCGGCCTCGATGGGTGGGCAACGACGGCCGCGCAGATCACGACATAGCGACACCACCCCCGCCGCGGCACCGTGCGACGGGGGCACATCTCGGTCGTTGCCGCCCACGTTCCACCTCCTTGTACGCACGAGTGCCGTTTCGGTTCACCCCACCCGCGGGGGGCAAGGCGGTGATTCTCAGTTTCCCGACCCCATTAAGCCGGTGCCGGTGTCTGTGTCAAGGGGTAGGCAACGATTGCGACCCGCAAGTTGTGGTTCGTCGCGGGGGGCGACGCCTCGCCGGAGCCCTCCTTCGGGCTGCCGCGGGTTTTACGAAGACCTTCGTTGACAACTACGAAGCCCTTCGTGTATGCTGCCGGGCATCACCTTCTCTCTGGGAGGAGCACGGCCGATGGCGAAGCGAACCCCACCCCGACCGACGGATGCGGAGCTGGCGATTTTGCGGGTCTTGTGGCAGCGCGGACCGAGCACGGTGCGGCATGTTCAGGAAGTGCTCAACCGGGGCCGGCCTACCGGGTATACAACTGTATTGAAGCTGTTACAGATCATGACGGAGAAGGGTCTCGTCCGGCGGGACGAGCGGGAGCGCACGCACGTCTACGAATCGCGGCTCAGCGAGGACCAGACGCAGCGGCAATTGACGCGTGACCTGCTCGACCGGGCGTTCGGCGGGGCGTCGCACAAGCTGGTGATGCAGGCCCTGACGGCCAAGAAGACGTCGTCCGAGGAGCTGGCCCGGATCCGCGAGTTGCTGGATGAACTTGACGGAGGTGCCGCATGACACCGTTCGCCGAGGCGCTGACTCAGCCGCTCGTGCAGCGGCTGGGGTGGGCGCTGCTGCACTTCGTCTGGCAGGGGGCGGTCATTGCGGTCGTGCTGGCGTTTGCGTGGTGGCTGTTGCGGCGACGGACGGCCAATGCGCGGTACGTGGCCGGCTGCGTGGCGATGGTGCTGATGGCGGCCGCACCCGTGGTCACGATGCGGTTCGTGACGGTTTCGACGTCGAGTTTGCCGACGATCCCGCCGATTGCCCCGAGTGTAGCACCCGAAGCTGACATGCCTATTGTCCATGCGCCGCTCGATGTGGTGAGCACATCCGAGCTACCGGCCGGCGAATTGCCGCCTGCGGCCGAGATGGCCGTGGTGGAGATGCCGCCCGCCGTGCCCGTTGTTCCCGTCGCCGAGGCGTGGGGTAAACGTGTGGCGGGCGCGCTGGAGCCGTTGTTGCCGTGGACGGTGTCGGTCTGGCTGCTCGGCGTGGTCGCCCTGTCGGTGCGGCTTCTGGGCGGATGGATGTACGTGCAGCGGGTCAAGCGGCACCTGGTGCAGCCGGTGGCCGAGCGCTGGCAGCAGGTGCTGACGCGGCTCTCGCGGCAACTGGGCGTCCGAAGGCGGGTCCGGCTGTTGGAGTCGGCGCTGGCCAAGGTGCCGACGGCCATCGGCTGGCTGCGGCCGGTGATCCTGCTGCCGACCAGTGCCCTGGCCGGCCTGACGCCCGAGCAGTTGGAGGCGATCCTCGCGCACGAGTTGGCCCACATTCGCCGCTACGACTACCTGGTCAACCTGTGTCAGACCGTCATCGAAACGCTGCTGTTCTATCACCCGGCCGTGTGGTGGGTGTCACATCGCATTCGCCAGGAGCGCGAGAACTGCTGCGACGATCTGGCCGTGGCCGCCTGCGGCAACCGGATCGTCTACGCCCGGGCCCTGACCGAATTGGAGGGGCTTCGTGGCGTCCCGGCGCGGGCGGCCGTAGCCGCCTCGGGCGGCTCGCTGCTGCAACGCATCCGCCGCGTCCTCAGTGTTCCGACACCTCGGTCGCCGGCCTATGGGGCTTGGCTCGTCGGAGCAGTGGTGATCGGCGTGACCCTGGTTCTGTCTGTCACCATGGTCATCCGTGCCGCGGATTCGCCCAATGAGACGAAACCTACCCCTGAGTCCTTCCCACTTCGTGCCGAATCGCCCGACGGCACCAAGGTGGAGTTGGCCGGCGTGTCGTCCTCACGCGCCTGGCACGTGATGCGACAGTGGAGCGCCGGGCCGTTGCTGCTTGGGTTGACGCAGCAGTTGGGGGAGGTGATCGGTCCTTCGCGGCGCTCCGGGCCGATGTGGACCGGCGTGCAGGACGGCGGCCGGATCACGCTCGACGTTCGCGTGGAGGACGATGCGCCGGGCGAGATCTTCGTCGGGTTCTTCCGCGACGCGAAGTGGTCGAGCGAGCCGGTGCAGGTCCGATGCTTCCCAGGGCCGGGGCAGTACACCATCGAGAGTCTTCCGGCCGGTGAGTACGTCATCGGGGCGATGATCGGCACGCTTCCGGTTGCCGAAGCGTTGGGCGTGCACCGGACGTGGCCGGAGCCCATTGCGATTGAGCCCGGCGCCGAAACGAAGGTGCAGGTGCTCGTCTCGCCCGCGTTTCAGAAGCACGCGTCCGGTTGGTACAACAAGGTCGTCGCGGCGGGGTTCGCCGGGCAATGGGGCGATATGAACCCCGGCAATCTGCTGCACGGCCAGGTCACGGGGCCCGACGGGCAGCCGATTCGCTACGCCCAGATTCAGATCCGCGAGCACAATCCGGGGGCGAGCGGCATCGCCGCGCCCGACACCGGCACGGATGCCGAGGGGTACTTCTACTACGACGGAATGGAGTGGCCCTACCGGGTCGGCGCGCTCTGGCGCCAGACGCTGCCGCACCTACTCGGCTGGCGAACGCAGTACATGGGGCGCAACGAAGTCTTCAACGGCCGGCAGACCGTCAACTTTCAGTTCGATCGCCTTCCCACGGGCACCGCGACCGTCCGCGGACGCGTCACCGACCAACACGGCAACCCGGTGCGGGAGTTCCATCTGGACGTAAGGACCCAGGTTGACTGGAACGACCGCAGCGGCGAGTACATCCGTTCGACGACCTACCGCGCTCCGTTCACGTCGGCCAACGGCGGCTTCGAGATGTCGGGCCTGCCGGAGGGTACGCTCGTCGTCGGGGCCATTCCGTTCGATATTCGAGCCTACGAACGCGACCGAGGGACGGACGTCGAGCTGAAAGCCGGAGAGGCAACCGAGATCGATCTTCTCTTGACCGCGAGGAACGTTCTGTACGGCCGGGTGCTGTTCGAGGATGGCACGCCCGGCGTGTTGAAACCGCCGCCGTGGCCCGAGGCCACGACACACGTCAGCGTGTTCAGCCACGAGTATGGCACCACATCCCAAGTTGGGACCGTGGCGTCGGATGGCCTCGTAGAAGTACACTTGGAAAGCACGGACCTCACGGCGATCAAGGACGGAGCCAAAGAGCTCCGGATCTACTGCCCCCTTCCAAGCGAAGAACACACGAACCGTTTTGCGGGCGAGTTCCCGCTCGATCTGCTAAGCAGTGATCGCCGCAAGGCCGGTATCGTGAAGATCCCCGGACCCCTCGATCTCGGCGCCGGGAGTAGGACGACCTCACGACCCTCGGCTCCAACCACGGGCAAGTCCGTGCCGGCGCTTGAACTGGGTGAGCTTCTCGATCGCATGGAGCGGGCGGGGCGATCCATTGACACGTACCAGGCCACGATCACCAATACGCTGCAGTACCGATTCCGAAGCGAATGGACTGAGGAGGGAATGCCGCGCGCGGTCTTTCTTGATGAATCGGATTGGCCCGAGCCCTCTGTCACCGTCAGCGAGGTCATATGCGACGGGGATCGCGTTCGGGAAACGATGGTCGAGCGGCGGCCGGGCAAGCCGGACCGCGTCTCAGAAGTGGCGTACGACGGCCACACAGGCACAGCCTTCAGAGCCGGGTCGAAGCGTGCAGTCGTCCGAACGAAGCCTCCCTGGACCCCGGGCAAGCGGCGCGAACCGCGGCTGTTGGCCTACCGCACCACCGGCTCTAAATGGCGCATCGACTCGCTTCGTGAGGCCGCCGAGCGCGAGGCGCTGTCGGTCGAACGAGCGGTGTTCGACGGTCGTGAGGTGATCCTCATCGACGCGGGAATCGACGAGAAGACTGCGTGGAAGCTCTGGATCGACCCCCAACACCACCTCCCGGTGCGCATCGACGTGTACGTGAGGGGGCTACTCTTCAACCGGTATGTGGACATCGTGTACCGACAAGTAGAGCAGGCCGTATGGTTCCCGGTGTCCGGAACGCTCCAGCACATCGAATCTCGCGATGAGAATCACCTCGGGCGAATCCGGTCGAGCATCCGGCTCGTCGTAGACCTCGCCAGCCTGAGCCCGCATCCCGACGTGTCACCGGAGACGTTCAAGCTCGAGCTACCCGATGGCACTTCCGTGTATGACCGGACCAAGGGCACACGGCACGTCGAAGTCACCGGGGTGTCCGATCTGTCGAAGGAGGACATCGAGAAGGCGTTGCGCGAGTTCGAGAAGATCTACACCCTTCCAGACGGGGGGGTTCTGAAGCGAATCGGCCCTCCGTTTCCGCGTTCGCGGGCGGTGTACGTCAGCCGGAATCGCTTCGGGATTTCGGGGCTCCAGTATTTCCGCTGGCGCGACGGACAGCTCCACAAGCATGGGGCAACGAGTTCGACGAGAGCACCGCTGACGAGCGTCCTTCGTATGCTCACGAAGATCGACCGGCCGGACATCGACGGGGACGCGGAGCTGCTGAAGACGCCGGTCACGGGTGACTTCATTGTTCGCGACGGCGCTTCGCAGGAGCAGATCATCAATGGCCTTCAGGAGATCCTGACCGACGCTTGCGATCTGCCGGTTCGAATGAGACTCATGGATGCTCCGCGCCCGGTTCTCGTGGCCCGCGGCGCGTATCAGTTCAAGCCCGCAACCGGCGGATCGCCGGATCAGATCGAAGTGTACGCCCGCACGCCGAGGACGACGCGCTCGCGCGGCGACGAATCGCGACGCGGTGATCTGGATGCGTTCCTCGAATGGATGGGACGGTTCCTCAACCGACGCATGGCCAGCGGTGTCGAGAACCCACCGACCGAGGTGCTGCGATGGCACACCAACCGGCTGAGGCCGCCGTGGGATCCGGTCGCGGAATGGGAGCAGGTGCTCGAGCACGTCACCGAGCAAACGGGATTGACCTTCCACGAAGAAACGCGTCGCGTTCGCGTGCTGCTCGTCGAGCGCGCGACCAAGGCTGTCAGGGAGAAGGCTGCTTCGCCGGCGATGGCGAAAGACGCCGGCTCGTCCGACACCGAGAAGATACCCGGCTACGAGGGTGAGGTGAAGCAGGTGTTGGAGCGGGTGTTCGCGGCCTACGCGCAGCTTCGGACCTATCAGGACACGTTCATCGATGATCATGACCTCGACGCAGACGAACAGGTGCGTCAGCAGCCGCGGTACCAGCGGGCGCGGAAGTGCGCCTTGGCGTTCAAAGCGCCGAATCGGTTTGCCCTCAAGAGCGACACCCAGGAAGTCTACTGCGACGGCAACAAGCTGTGGGTCTACCGGCCCGAGCGCAAGCAGTACGTCGAGTACGACGATGTCGAGGCTATGGACCTCACGCCTCAGCGCCTGAGCCCAAGAAGGGACCTCACGGGGCCGGCCTGGATCGTGCGCCTGTCGCATCCCGGGCTCTGCATGATCCTGCAATCACTCGAGGGCGAGGGCACGCTGCCCGGCCGGGCCCATGAGTGGGTCGGCGTGACGCGCGAGGACTCCCCCGAGGGACCGGTGACATGCGTCTCGGGCACGATGCGGATAGGAGCGCGCCGGATGGCGCCTGAACGTCAGTGGCCGTACCACGTCTTCGTGGATGAGCGGACCCACCTGATTCGTGAGCTGCGTCACGACCGCACCTCGGTCGCGCGGGATTCGCTTGCCGCCGAGGGCGCGCCGCCGCCACGGATCGGACACGTGCATGAACGGACTCGTTTCGAAGGGATTCGGATCAACGAGGACATCTCCGACGATCGATTCGTGTTCAAGCCGGGGCCGGACGACGAGAAGGTCAGCCGCTTCCAGTCTAGCGAGGAATGGCAGCGCGAACTGATCGGCAAGCCCGCTCCGGCGATCAACGCTCGGGACACGGAGGGCCGAACGGTTCGGCTCGGCGTGTACCGCGACTACGTCGTGCTCCTGTGTTTCTGGGGGACCGACTACGAGATCTGTATGCCCCCCATGCGAGTCCTCCAGGAGATCGCCGACCGGTATGCCGACAAGGGCGTGTTGGTGATGGGCGTGAACCGCAACCGGCCGGAGTTGATCGGTCGATTCACCGAACGGCTGAAAGAGCACGAGATCTCCTTCCGTCAGATCCTGGACCCCCAGCACGAGGTGCTGCGCGACTATCGCGTGAGCGGCCGCATGACCGTCGTGGTGGTCGATCAGCAGGGTGTGATTCGAGAAATGCACCGCTGGTCTCGGGAGGGCAGAGAGCGGGAGATCACCGCGGACATCGACCGGCTGCTCGAGGGCAAGCCGCTCCCGCAGCCGGCCGAGCGAGAAGCGGCCGCGCGTGGGCGGCGCAGGCCTCCGCGTACATCGCCTGAGAAACGAGCGGAGTTGCTGGCCGCACTGGCCAAGGTCTACGCGCTCAAGCCGGAAGAAGTCGTCAAGTGTGTGCGGCCGCCGTACCCCGAAGAGCGAACGGCGTTCAGGAGCGCCACTCTCCCGCCCATGCCGGAGAAGCGGTGGGCGCAGATCTACCACTGGGATGGTGCGGAACTCAAGCCGGAACGTGCGTCGAGTGCCGGGACGCTGGGGTACGTCGCGCAGCAACTGACCGGGCTGGGGAAAGCGGCGTTTGAGGGCGACCGCGACCTCCCTCGCACTCCGATGGCCGGCGACTTCATCCTTCGCAAGGGCGCCCCCATCGAGCAGGTCGTCAAGCAGTTCGAGGCCATCGTGCGGCGGCAGTTCGACGTCCAGATCACGCTGCGGGTGCAGGACGTCGAGCGCGAGGTCTGGGTAGTGCGCGGCACGTACAAGCTGACGCCGCCGGAAGGAAGCGAGCGCGAACAGGTCGAGATCTACGATCGGGAGCTGGGCGATCCGCGCCGCGGCGGAGGCGGGTCGGGAACGTTCGATGGGCTTCTGCATGCGGTGGGCGACAAGATCGGCCGGCACCTCGTCAGCGAGGTCACGGATCCCCCCGAACGAGTGCGCTGGCACCTCAATCACCCACGGGTGGTGTACCGGAAGCTCGACCCGGACAAGGTGCTCCAGCGTCTGACCGAGCAGACCGGGCTGACGTTCGAGAGACAGACGCGTCGTGTGCGCGTCCTGTTCGTGGAGCGTCCGGGCGGTGCTGACGCTTCACCGGACGCGGCTGCACGCGACGGGCAAGCCGCGCGCGATCAGCCGGATAACGGCAAGCGCGCTGGGCTGACCGAGCGCTTCTCGCTCGCCGATGCGCTGTTTGCTCGCGAAACGGCCGGTGAGATCTTCGCCGTGCACCGTCTGGAGCGGATCGACGACCGCTGGGGCTACCTCGTCACGTCGATCCGGCTCACCGACGACAGCCGGCGCAAGCTTGCGGGCGTCGACCCTTCGCGGACGTGGTACGGCGAGGCCCACGTCGAAGCGCTGTGGGGTCGCGTCAATCACGAGCCGATCAGCATCCCGAAGCCGGCGGCCGAGCTGCGGGCCGGTGACCTGCGCGTCAACTGGCACCTGCTGGGCGTGCACTACAGCGACCGGCTCGAGACCTGCGCGTTCGAGGTCCACGTCTCGGCGGCCAACGAGCTCGAAGCGATGCTCAAACGCGAAGGGCGCGAGACGCGCGAGAAGTTCGAGGTCAGCCTGCCCATGCCGCAAGAATCACCCTTCACGTCGATGCTCGATGCGCTGGCCGGTCTCTACGATCTCGGCCGGGCGCTGCGGTCGGCGGGGCATTCGTTCAGCCTGTTCGAGTCGGCACCGAACCTGCCCGAGACCAACGACCGGCTCGAGCCGTGCGATCCGCTCGAAGTCTCGAACGAGCAGTACGTGCGTCGCGTCATTCAGAGTGTACGCAAATGGGAGAAACGGTTTGCCCCCGTCGCCGGACGACTGGGGCAGCTACGACAGGAGAAGCTCCTGGAGTTGCGACGACACGGCGTGGAAGTCATCCCAATCCCGCCGCCCGCCGCCGCGGACGCCACCGTGCCGCCCGACATGCTGACCGGTGTCGTCGTCGATTCGCAGGGCCGGCCGGTCGAGGGGGCCCGCGTGACCGTGTTCCCCCGGTACCCACATGACGAGTGGCCCGTTGTCAGCACCGATGCGGAGGGCGTGTTTCGCATCCCGGGCTTCGGCGATGCTCACTACACCTATGTTCAGATCGAGGCCCCGGGCCGTGGCCTGCACTGGGTCACCGACATCGTCGTCGGCCGGCGCTTCACGGTGCACCTCGACACGACGACGCGACTGAGCGGCGCCTTCACGCATTCCGAGGGTGCGCCGGCCGGTCGCACGACGATCATCCTCGCGTGCAGGAAAGAAACAGTGCGGCGCAGGGTGGGGTACACGACTCGCATTCGTTACGAGGCCCAGACCGACAACCGCGGGCGATTCGATCTTCCTATCGAGCGGGGATTCTACGACGTGCGCATCGCCAGTGAGTCCGGCCTGTTTGCCCGGTACCCGGAGATGCAGATCGAGCGTGGGAAGACGAACTCGTTGCCCGCGACGCTCCGGCCGGGCGTGCGCTTCGAGGCGAAGATTGTTGATCACCTCAGCGGCGAGCCGGTGGCGGGCCAGGACGTGTGGATCTGGGAGCGGCTCGCATCGTACACGCGTCCCAAGGAGGGCTCACAGTGCACGAGCAATGACCAAGGCGTCGTCGTCTGGGAATCGCTCATGCCCGGCGAGACCCGTTTCGGGTTTGCCGACGGTCAGTACATGCGACGGTGGGCGGCCGCGGGCACTCCGGGAGTACGCCAGCGGAGGTGGGCCTCGTCGCGGCCGACGCTGGATGAAGGCATCGCCAGCCTTCTCTTTAACCTCCAGCATGACATGCCCCCGGTTGTGATCGAGGCGGAGAAAGGGGTCACAGTCACCGGGCACGTGCGGGATCCCGAGGGGAAGCCGGTGCCGGGGGCCCGGGTCAACGTGGGCTGGACGGACCACGGCAACACGTTCACGGGTGACTCGCGCTACGAACGCCGGAGCGAGGAGGACGGTTCGTACACGCTGCACCTGCCGGCAGGCAACGGCGTGACGTACCACGTGATCGCCCACGACCGCGAAGGGCGCTGGGCCAACGCCGTCAGCGAGTCATTCGAGTCCGACCCCGGCGACGTCTGCGAATTCGACCTGCGTTTCACGACAGGGGGATGGGTCAGCGGACGGGTCGTGGATGCCGCCGGTGCGCCGCTCGCCGACACGGTGGTCATGGGCTTCGCGCAGGACGGACTCGCCAATCCGTACTTCAATCCGCGCACGGTGACCGGCGCGGACGGTCGATTCGAGCTCGGGCCGATGCGGCCCGGTGAGTACCTGATTCAGCCGGACGATCGACAGGGCATCGGAATCGGCCCGCGACGCAGAGAAGAGCAGACGGCCGTGTCGGTCGTGGAAGGGCAGACCGCGCCCGTCGGCGATCTGCGCTTCGTGCGGAATGCTCCGGGGAAGCCTTCGCACGGAGTACCTCATGGGGGCGGGAGCCAAAGGGCCACCGGCGCGGGACCGGCGACGGAGGGAGCCGTGCGCGCTGACGAGTTGAGCCTCCACATCGTCGACGCCGACGGCCGGCCGGTCGCGGGTGCAAAGGTGGCCACGAAGGTGCGTTGGAACGAGAACGGTGTTCGTTTGGGTCTTGCCGATGGACGAACACCGTACATTGCATCCGACGACAACGGTACCGCCGCTCTCGGCAAGCAGCATCTGTTTCGGCCGGTGACGCCCCCTGTACGCAAGCGCGCATCGCTCTTCGTATTCCACGAAACGAAGAACGTAGGCGCGGTTCTCGTTGTGTCCCGTGATGATTTCGGCCGGGCCATGGAGGTCACGCTGCGCCCGTTGTGCCGGGTCCACGGCGACTTGACCAGCGCCGGGCTGCGCGAACTCGGTCGGCCGCTGGAATGGAGTCATGGGTTTCTGTCCCAAAAGGGCGAGGAATCCGGTCTCTTCAGCCACCACGGAAGAACGTTCGAGTACATGGTTCCGCCGGGCAAGTACGAGCTCTACGCATACGGCGGCGGACCGGATGACGCCGAAACGGAAGGCGTGTTCGTTCCAGTTGAGGTCAAGATCGGGGACCGGGAGCACGCGCTGGAGAAGATCGATCTGCCGCTGACCCCTTATACGAGCCTGTACGGCAAGCCTGCACCGGAGCTTCGCGAGATCACCGAGTGGCGGTTCGGCGGGCCGGTCAAGCTCGCCGATCTGCGCGGCAAGGTCGTGTTGCTCGACTTTGGGCTGGCGGACTATCCTTTCCCCCGCCACCGTTTGATCGAGTTGTACAAGACTTACAGGAGCCACGGGCTTCGCGTGATCGCGGTCGATTCGGTCGAATCGGAAGAGGCGTTTGATGCCTTCTCCTCCGACGTGCGCAAGAGTCAATGGGGTAGTGGCAGACTTCCGTTCCCGGTGGCCCTGGACTGTGCCGGCCCTTTCGATCTCAATGGACGGGGATTGCCGATCCGTGGTGCCACGACGCTCACGTATGGTATTCGAAGGTACCCCGCGACACTGCTGATCGATCGGAAGGGCACGCTTGTCCGCAAACTCGATCTGCAGGACCGCGACGTGGCCGCAGTTCTCGAGCGGGTCCTTGGATTGCGTTCGGCGTCTGCGCCGCAAACGGCGAGGTGATCGGATGGCGGCGTCGGTGAAGGTCGTTGCCGGGTTGCCGGGCTGGCCGCGCCTCGCGGCCTTGTTTGTCGTCGGGATCGGCCTGTGCTTCGTGCTCTACGGCCTCGCCCAGGTGCTGCCGGCCGTGGCCCAGGTGATCATCGTGCTGTTGCTGATCGCCGGCCTTGCCGTCGCCCTTTCGTTCGGCGAACAACGCATCGGGCGGGCCTGCCTGGAAGCCATCGCCATCGGCGCGGGCCTGACGGCAGCCTACGCCGGGTGGCCCATATCATGGGCCGTCCGGAGCCAGTCCGGCTTGTCGTCCGCGGTGCTGCAGGTCATTCTGTTCCTGGCCGCCGTGTCGGTGCTGAGCGTGCTCATCCGCCTTGCCGGGCTGGGGCTCGTCCGATGGCTGTTTCGGCGCATCGTCGTGCAGACAGGAAGCCTGTGCCGGACGTGCGACTACGACCTCACCGGCAACGTCTCCGGCGTCTGCCCGGAATGCGGCACGGCGATCGAAGACGAGAACACGTCCCGAGCAGACACGACTACGTCCACGACGTAGCCGTGACCGCGCGGGCTCTTTGCGACCCTGTAGGGGTCGAGGGTGGTTAGCCCAGGGCGCAGGCCGGCGCCAGCCG
>CAYMME010000300.1:0-11585 GCA_964391465.1 uncultured Planctomycetales bacterium | reverse complement strand
GCAGCATCTCCCCGGCCTCCGCCCGGTGCATCTTGTGACACGACAGGCACGTGAGCGTGTCGCCCGGGCCGGTCGTCGTGCCCAGGTCGCGGATTGCGTCGAGGTGCGAGGCCACGGTGAGGCGCGGGTTCTGCGGGTGCTCGTGGGTTGCGTCCGCGTCCCACGTCTCCGGCTGAAGCTTCGCGTGACATGTCAAGCAGAGCCGACTGCCCCGGTCGCCTGTTACCAGAAGGTGCTCCTCGCGACGGCCGTGGGCCGTGTGGCACGACATGCAGGTGAGTCGTTGCGGATGCGGACCCGACCCCGCACCGGCGGCGACCAGCGCGTCCGGTATCGGCCACGGCATCCCGTCGACCGGATGCGTCCCGGGTTCCGAGCCTTTCTCGTGGTTCCGGTGACACATGCGGCAGAGCTGCCCGTCGTCGTTTCGCACGCGCAGGGGAACTGCCCCCGGGCGCGCTTCCGGGTCGATACGCGCGTGGGCCGTGTGGCACGTCCCGCAGTTGATCTTACCGTCGGCCAGCGGAAGGTTCGGCGGAATCCGCATCGTCGGCGGAGGCGAAACGCCGCTCTGGTGGCCGTGATCGAGCCAGACTTCGCGGCGCGAATCGGCCACCGATCCGTCGTGACATCCCAGACACGTCCGTCCCTCGGCGGCGACCGCATCGGTGGGGCGCTCGAGCAGCACGACCGCGTCGTCGCGATCGAACGCGTCGGCCCACTCAACATGGCACGTGGCGCACTCCGGTGCGCTGCTCGGCTCCAGTGGCTTGCTCTGGGCAAGTGCGCACACCGGCAGCAGCGCGACGGCAAGCGAGCATCGAGTCGAGGTGCTCCGGTGCGTCACCGCTTCCCCTCCCTCGGTTGCGTTGCCGGCAGAGTAGTGGCCGCTGTCGCCGAGAGGGCGACGATCCCCACCCGATTGGCCCCCAGTTCCACGACGTACAACCGCCCATCCGAATCAAAGCACATGCCCATCGGATGCTCGAATCGCAACGGCTCGCCGCCCGCGTTCGCAAGAACGCCCACGACTCGTCCGCTCGAATCGAACACCTGAACGACCCCAAGCGTCGAATCACCGACATGCACCCGGCCGGCCCGGTCAACGGCGACCCCCTTGGGTCGGTGGAACTGCCCGAGTTCAACGCCCCAGTGCCCGATCCGGCTGACCCAGCGATTCGGATGGATGAACCGCCGGACGCGGGCCCCGATGACCTCGGTGATGTACGCATCCCCGTCACGACCGAGACAGACCATGAACGGCCATTGCAGCTCACTGCCTGTCCCAGCGGCTCCGCCCGCCACATCTATGTGACCCGTTCTGTTGTCGCGTACGAGCAGGCGATGGTTGTCGTTGTCCACGATGCAGGCTCGTGCGCCGTCCGCTGTGACCGCAACATCGGTGGGATCACATGCCCGGGTACCTTCGGGAAGCTCGATCGCCTCGACGAGTTTGCCCTGTCGTGACAGGACCACGATTCGGTGCAGACCGGCGTCGGCGATCCACACGGCGTCATTCGCATCCACGGTCAGGCCCACCGGCCGACTGAACGCCTGTCCGCCGGCTCCGGTGATGGCCGCCTCGAAGCTTCCGTCGCTACCGAACCGAACGATGCGGTGGTTGGCTCCGTCGGCAACGTACACCCGACCCGCGCGGTCCACCGCCACGTCGGTGGGCATGTGCATGGGCTCATCG
Organism: uncultured Planctomycetales bacterium; assembly: GCA_964391465.1. Taxonomy (GTDB): domain Bacteria; phylum Planctomycetota; class Phycisphaerae; order UBA1845; family CAYMME01; genus CAYMME01. Next base: position 9,889 of record CAYMME010000300.1, on the reverse strand, counting down.
TCCGGCGCCGAAAGGTGTCCTGCGACGGCGGCCTCGACGTGCCGATCCAAGGGGATCGTTGGCGCTGCGTGCGCAAGTGTCGTCCACACGAGGACGATCGGCCACGCCGCCACGAAGGCGCGGTGCATCGTGCTTCTCGGAGTCGCTCGGCTCGCGTTGAGCATTCGCCTATTCCTCATGGCAGGCACCGCATACCTCCGCACCGAAGCCGCGCAGCGGAAGAACGCCTCGGCCCTCGCCGACCGGCAGTCCGCCCTGATCCAGCACATTGCCTGCCGCGAACGTTCCGTCCTGGTGTGGGTTGTGGCAGGTCGAGCAGACAATCACGTCTCCCTTGCCCAGTGGCAGCGGCTCGCATTGCCCTGATTGCACCGTTGCACTGAACGCGGGAGTCGCGAACTCGACATTGGGCTTCGGCCTCGCTACGCGCACGCGAGCCTTCATCTCCGCGTTCACCGGCGCCCCGATATGCCCGGGCTCGTAGTAATCCTTGTGCGAGCCATGGCAGCCCAGACAGAGCGTGATCTCGTCAGCTCGCAATGCCGGTCGGCCGGTCCGGACGGCGCCGTCGTGCTGGTCGATAGCGGGCAGATGGCAGAACCGACACACGCGTTCTATCGGTTCCTTGTCTCCGGCCAGCATGACGTGCGGGTCGTAACGCTGGTATGCCTGCCCGTCCTCATGGCAGCGTCCGCAGAAACCGATCAGGTTCCCCGCCCGGTAGCCGCGAACAAAAGCCGGATTCGCCGCGGATCGCTGCTGCTCACACGCCGATCGAATGTCATGGCATGTCACGCATCCGAGCTTGCCGCCGTGCGTCGGCCAACCGTCCGGCAGTGTGATTTGTCTGCTTGCGAACGTGCGTCCGATCGGGTGTCGTTCGCGTGTCGCCTGCCGGCCGTCGTGGCACTTCAGGCAAATTGAGTCAATCGCGCTCGCGGCGATGGGCCGAGCGGCGTCCGCCTCGACCGCGTGGCAGTTCCGGCAACCGTCGGCCGATCCGTGCGGGTCGACGGCCTTCGCCGGCGCGGTTGTCGGTCGTGTGGTCGGGCGTGTGGTCGGCGCTTGCGGTGGTACGGCCGCCACAGTGCATAGCAACACTATGGCGGCAACAAGCATGGCGGCGCCCGCAGCCCTGAAAGGGCGCCAGTGAATAGCCAGGGGCGTGAGCCCCTGGGAGGAAGCTCTCTCATCCCCTCGAGCCCCAGCGGGGCGACAGATCGCGTTGATCGTCGGTCCCGGGAAGTCTGTCGCCCCTGCCGGGGCTTTAGGTGTACAGGGGCCGATCGATCCCAGGGGCTCACGCCCCTGGCTATCGACTTCCGCCCCTTCGGGGCTGGCACTACCCACCGTCTGGACTCCGTTCTTGCGACTGCGCCACGATGCCCAACAGCGTTAGCGATCTTGCGCTCAGCGGGTCCGAAACGAGTACCCACTCGTCCGGACGGACCGGACCGGTCAGTCCACCGCGCTCGGCGAGCGGATGCAGGACATCCGGGTCGATTGCCAGCAGACCCGTCGGCAGCGTCCAGCCGGACCACCCGTCTGCGGTCTCGTGGATCTCCAGCACGTGGTTACCCTCCCGGTCGAACACCAGCACCGACTGCCGGCCCGCGTCGGAGACAAGAAGCAACCCCGACCGCGTGGTGCAGACCTGTTTCGGCCGTACGAACTCGCCCCGCCCTCGCCCCGGTCGACCCAACGGCCTGAGCCACTCACCGTCGGGGGCCACGCGGAACACCATCCCCTGCACAGCGTCGGCAATCAGCAGCGTGCCGTCATCGGCAGCCGCAATCCCGGTCGGCGCGATCAGCCCCTTCCTACCCGGCGGCGGCACCAGCGGGGCGAGCCACTGGCGACCGGCCATGTCCCACCGCGCGACCTGACGCTCACCCAGATCGCCGACGTAGAGCGTGTCCTCGATCGCCAGCACGGCACATGGCCGGAACCGGCGGTCCGGGGTATCCACCGGCTTCAACTCTTCGAGAAACGTCCCGTCGGCGTCGTAGCAGATCACCGATCGCAACGTGGTGTCCGCGACATACACGCGCCCGCGCGCATCGGTCGTGATGTCCACCGGACAGCGCGGACGGTGTTCCGCCTCGTTCCAGGGCACGGTCTTGCCCGTAGCCAGGTGGATCGCGATCACATCCGGTTCGCCCTGGTCGCACACCAGCAACTGACCGGCCACGAACGCCATCCCCTGCGGATTCCGCAGTGCGGTGCGCCCGTAGTCGCTCGGGCCGTACAGCCACCGCTCGAGGGGCGAGGCCGCGTCGTAGCTTGGCAACAGCTCACTCAGGCCGCCATAGACCACAGCCGTCGGCTCGCCTCCGCCTTCCGGAAACCGCGCCCGCTCCGACCACGGCCGGGGCCCGCTGCCACCGGTGATACACCCGCCGGAGACCACGGCCGTCAAGACGAGGCCGCGCAGAGCTGTCGCGAGATTCGTTCGATGTCGCGTCATTTCAGGTGACAGTTCAAACATAGCGCACTGCGCCGGTTGGTCATCACCAGCATCTTGGGGAAACCGGATCGGTTGTGCGGGTCATGGCAGGTGACGCACTCGATCCGGCCGTCCGGAAGCCGCATCTTGCCCTTCGCCTCCACAAACGCCGCCGGACGGTAGCCCCCGCGGCGCGCCGGATACCGCACGCCGATGGGGTGATCGCGCCAGACGAAACCGGCCGGCATATCGAAGCCTTCGCGAACGCCCGCCAGCAGGGCGTGGGACGAGCCGATCGTCGACGTCCCCACGGTCCCATCGTGGCACCCGATGCAGATCAGGCTCGTCGGTCCCGGCATGAACCGGTCCGGCTCGAACACACGTCGTTGCCCGCCGATGCGATACAGCTCGACTGCCGGCTGCGTCGTCGGTTGCGACGTCGGCCGCACGGCCTGCACGTGCGGGATGTGGCACGCATTGCACGCGTTGCTGAAGCCGGTGGCCGGGTCGGTGAGGTCGTGGGCGCTGTCCATTACGCCCTTCGCGTATCCCTCTAGCGACCCGATTCGGACCGGGGCGTCGTCCGGCCGATCGTCGGCCGCCGCGGCCAGTAGCCCCGCCGTCGCAATGACATTGCCCATCGCCATCCGCCTCATGCTGCACCTCTACCGACCGTACTCGAAACGCACATGCGTGACACCATGACACGTCAATGTGCAACTGCCCCGGAGCGGCCCCGTGTCTTCGTATTCGATCCGTGCCCCCAGCCCGCCGGACGCAGACCGCACGATTGATCGATCGAAGTTGATCAGGCTGCTGTGGTTCGTACTGTTGCCCTGTGTGCGGCTGATGCCGTGCGCGTCGTGGCAAGCGGAGCAGGGCGCCCGCCCGCGCACGACGTGCTCACTATGCAGCGGGAAACTCTCGTCGGCCAGAATGCTCTGCCGGTCGTGGCACCGGTAGCACAAGGCGTATGTCCGCGGACTCTCCGTCGTGAAGTCGTCCGTCGTGTAGTTGTCGATCAGCAAGGGTGTGTAGATCGATCCGTGCGGTCCGGCCGGGCCCGTCCCCGACGCCAGGTCGGAGCTGTGGCAGTCGGTGCACTCGATCACCGACCCGACGCGGTACGGCCTCAGCAAGCTCACCACGTCGCCGTTGTTGCGCGAGCCGATCACCGGATGGTACGACGGGTTGCTCGTCTGAAACTCGGCCCGCGTGTTGGTCTGCGTGATCTGCCGGGCAATGGTGTTCCGTCGCGCGAGCGCGCTACTCTCGGCGTGGCACTTGAAGCACACCTCGTACTCGAACCGGGCTCGCGCGACCTCGCTGCCTGAACGATCAATGCCGGAAGTGAACCGCATCGGTGCGGCAATCGGACGCGGCACCGACAGGCCGGCCACTTGGGCCAGCTCCTCCGCGGCCGCGTGCGGGTTGTGGCAGTCTGCGCACTCCACGTGTTGACGCATGACACGCGGATCCTCGGCCGGATCGTGCCGGCCCTCGTATAGATGGACCAGATGCGCACTCGGCTTGTGCAACTCGCTGGCGATGTTCGTCTCGGCCACGCTGCCGTTGTGGCAACTCAGGCAGTTCTGCTCCTCGCGCCGGAACCGAAGCAGACGCTCCCGGCCGCCCGCGGAGTGGATCTTGTGGCAGTTCGTGCAGCCGTTGTCGGCCACCGTGTGGTAGGGCAACCGTTCGCGCGGATCGACGCTCCGTCCGGTGACACGGGCCATGCTGCGGGCGTGGCTGCCCATCTTCCACCCGTGCAGGTCGTGGCAGGACAGGCAGATCGTCGAACGCACCTTCGGCATCCGCAGGAAGTCGCCGAGGCTGTTGTTGTGCGGGTCGTGACAGGTCGTGCAATGCAGTTCATTGTGCCGGCCGAGTGGTAACTCGCGCGACAGCAGATCGGGATTCTTGAGCTGAGGATCGCGGGCGGCCAGAGCCCGATCGTAACGGAAGCCGATCGGGTGATCGTCCGAGAGATCCTGCGTCAGGTCGGTGCGGCCTGGCGGGATGGTCCGCCGGCTCATGATGACGGGGTCATCGACGGGCCGGCTGGCCAGCAAACCCAGCGCCAGCGCTCCGTCGTGACAGCTCAGGCACATCTTCGACGGTCCGCTCGGCTGGTCGATCCGGGCGTCGGTCGTCGAACTCTCGTAGATGCGGTAGTGCGTCGGCGGCATGTGCCGGTTCCACAGCGGCCGCTGCCCGGTCGCGTTGTGCGGAGCGTGGCAGAAGACGCACACCTGCTCTTCGTACAGAGCATGAACGGGCCCCGGACCGCTGACGCTGAGATCGTGAAATGATCCCACCACGCTCTGCCGCGCCCCTGCCGCTTGGCTCTGACGCAATGCGTCGCCCAATCGCAGTTGGCCGATCGCAACGTCACTGGCAACAGCGACAAATAGCACGAGCACCATGTGCGCGCGGGCGGGCGCGCGCCACCCATCCGAGCCCCAAGCGCGAGCGCGGGGTCCGGGCGCCGTCATCCCGTCGCTGCCGAGCGCATCGGCGCCACGCCATATGGGCCCCGAAGGGGCTACGGACCGTAGCCAGGGGGGGAGCGAAGCGGAACCCCTGGAAACGTGCCGCCGTGCGCGTCCCCCGCCCCGGAGGGGCGGAGGAGCAACCCCCTGCGAAGTCCTCCGCCCCTCCGGGGCGGAATCAGATGCTCGCGCGCGAACCAGGGGTTGCGCTTCGCTCCACCCCTGGCTACGTTCTTCGACCCCTCCGGGGTCGCGCGGTTGGACCCCGCGATTGTCCCGATGTACATCGGGCGGGCTCGGATGCGCGGTTGGTGCTTGTCGACTTGTGAACATCGCGGCGTTCGCACTCATTGCAGAAGCTCGAATACCTGCACGCGCCGATTGTACGTATCTGCGACCCACATGCGCCGGTTGGCATCGATGCACACGCCGGCCGGCAGCCAGAACTCACCGGGGCTCTGGCCTTCGCGACCGAACGCCAGCAGCAGTTTGCCGTCGGGCGTGAAGCCCTGCACGTTTTCGAACCGGGCGTCGACGACCCAGACGTTCCCGTTGGGGTCGGTTGCCACACCCTTCGGCAACGCGAAATCCCCGGCCGCATCGCCCTTGTGCCCGATCGTGCGCACGGGTGAGCCGTCGAGCCCCAATCGTTGGACCCGGAAGTTCAGGGAGTCGACGACGAACAGCGTGTCGTCCGGGCCGCAGCAAATGTGCGACGGGTAGTTGAACTGCCCTGCGCCGCCGCCTCGCGAGCCGAACTGAAACACGAGTTGCCCGGTGCGGTCGAACGCGAGCACTGCGTGCGCCTCCGCGTCCGACACGTAGCACAGTTCGTTGGCCGGGCAGACGGTCATGCCCGCCGGACGGCGCAACTGGTCGCGCCCGATCATCCGTCCCGCCCCACTCGGCTCCAGGATCGCAACCGCGTGCAACTCTGAATCAGCCACCCACAACGCGTCGCCCACCCACGCTACCGCCACCGGCGATTCCAGCGCCGGCCCACCCTTGCCGCACGTGGAGATCCGCTCGAACGCTCGCTTCGCAAGGTCGAACACGTGGACGCACGAACCGTTCGTGTCCGCGACAGCCACGCGATTGCCGTCCGCGTGAACAGCAACCGCATGCGGCGTGACCAGCCGCACCGGTTCGGTCGGACCGTGCACGATTTCGTGCAGCCACTGCCCCAGGCTCCGTTGCCCCCGGACGTCTTCGCTGCCGGTGAGCGCGCCCAGGTAGCGGACGCGCGGTGCGTCCGGCGCCTTCGGCCAGACCAGCGACGGGTCACGCGGCACGAGCACGTCGAGCGCCGGCGCGGCGCAGCCCGTCACGCCGGTCAACAACAGAAGCCCGAAAACGCGCGGCCCGCTCATCGCGTCTCCCTCGCCGTGAACAGATGGGACAAGTCCCGTCGGACGTTCAGAAAGAACCCGAACCCGTCGTCACGGTTCTCGGCCAGCGCGAGCAGGTCGTACTCCACCGTCAGCTCCACACTCAGATATCCCCGCGTGTACTGCATGCCACACTCGAGGTCCACGCCGTGCGTGGTGCCGTCAATGGAGTCGTCTTCCCAACGATAGGCCGCCCCGGTCAACAGGGCCCAGTAGCGGTTCACGTGATATCGATCCCGCAGATCGAGGTCGGCCCACCACACGCGGCGCCGGTCGACACCACCCTCGAACCGGTAGTGCGACAGCTCCGCGGACAAGTCGAGCGAGTGCGCCCTCGATCGAAGCACGGCCGCCTGTCCGGTCAGGTGGACCGCATCGTACGGCTCGACCGAATCGTCGAAGATCTCGTACTCGGCGCCGACGGTCCAGCGCTGCGGTCCGTACCGCAAACCGAAACGGTGACGATTCATGTTGTCGCGAGCCCGCGGCGTGGCCGGCGACGGGTCGACCTCCTGGAACCGCCCCTCAAAGTAGTAGTAGGGCGTGAGTCCGAACGTGAAGCGATGCTCGAACAGCAGGTCGGTGCGATACGTGTCCTCGGTGGCGTGAGTGGGAACCTCATAGGCATAGTCGAAGTAAACGGTCTCGTTCTCGGTAATCCGCCCCGTGAGCACGCGGCGGATCCGGGCCCGCCCGCTCGTGACCACGACCGTGTAATCGAGCCCCGCGATGTAGATGCGCGTGCGCCCGACGTCGTAGGCGAGAATGGTCCCGAGGACGACGCCGATCTCCCTGAGATAGATCGGGCGCGAGCCGCCGAGTTGGTGGGCCTCGCCCCGGACGATCCGTCGGCCGGTGTCGCCGTGAGTCCGTGCACGGTCGAAAGCGACGCGGGCATTGGCCGACAGCTCCCCCAGCGAGGTCGGTCGCCGGTACGAGGCGTCGAACCCTCCGCCGAACTCGCGCGTCTCCACATCCTGTTTCACGTCCTCGTACAAGCCGTAGCCGTCCAGGCTCAACCGCAGGTGCTCCGTGGCCTGGTACAGGGCCTGGGCGTCGACCTTGTGTTGGTCGATCTCGATCGCCCCCTGCTCGAAGCGGTGAAAACCGTAGCGGTACACCGTCCGCAGCTTGTCCGTGTGCTGCAGCGACAGCCGCGGCACGAACTCGACTTCGTCCCGGGCCAGCGTGCCGTCCTCCTCGTTGTAGCGAAAGAACGTGTCCAGCCGGTGCTTGGATTCGGAGCCGAAGCCGAGCTCGTGCTCGACCCGCAGCTCGTCGCGGTCAGTGGTGAAGTCGAAATCGCTGCCCTGATAGGTGCTCTCCTCGCGCTCGTGGTCGTAGGTCAGGCGCAGCGAGTGCGTGTCGCCGAACTCCCACTTGTTGTCGACGTAGAAGCGCCCCACTTCCAGGCGTTCGGCGTCCTCGTCCCGCAGGTTGCCCGCACGGTCCGTATCGCGCCAGGAGAAGCCGACCTCCGTGGTCGCCGGGCCGGTCAGGGCAAGGGCCGACACGCCGGCTTCGGTCCGCGTCTCGCGCAACGACGGCAGGAACCGCCGCGGGATGCGGTCGTCGCCGCGACGCGCGTAGGCATGCACCGAGAGCGGCTTCGTCTTCAGAACATCGAAGGCCACATCGTATTCGAGCAGAATCCCCGAGTCGCGGTCGGACTCATTCCGCCCGTCGAGCGCCTCGTCGAACCAGCCCTGGGTCAGGCCGAACTCCGCCCCCGCCCGCCAGTCGACCAGGTTCGGGTCGACGATGTCACCGCTGAGCCCCAGCCCCAGCGTCTCGGCCAGTCGCAGATTGCGGTTCTTCTGCGTCGCGTCGCCCCGGCCCGGTGCCGAAGATCGCACGCGTCGCGCCTGGTAGTCCGCCTCGAGGCCGAGATACGCTTCCCGGAAGTCGAGGTGGAACACACCGGGCTTGATGCGTGACGGGGGCTCGGGCTCACGCGGCGCCGTCTCCGCGTCTTCGGCGGAGACAAGCCACGGGCTCCACTGCACGACCACGAGAGCCACGCCAATCCGCGTTGCCAAACGCATGCTGCTGTTGCCGACCGCGCCGAGGCAACAACGTCACGACTACGGTTGACCGTGTATGCCGTCGGCGATCACGCTGACCGCCGGAAGCGCCAGCTCAAACGCGCTGCCCAGACCGTTGTGGCAGCGCAGGCATACGAAGTCCAACGTCACCGCAGCTTTTCCGGTCGCATCCGTGACGACCGACGTGCCGTCCGCCGCAAAAAGGGACACAAAGTCGCGCTCGCGCGTGTCAATGTAGACGATGTGGGTCCGCGTGTCGCCTGTGCGTCCACCCGTTTGTTCGTCGACGGTCGACACGGCGTTGCGGGACGCCGGCGGCATGTGGCAGCTCTCGCACGACAGAACCTCGACATAGTCGCCCTGGACGAAGACGCGCCCGTCATGCTGCGCCATGTTGTCCTCGACGTGACAGTCACGGCACGCGTTGCGCACCGCGTTGTCGCGGTCGAACAGGACCGAAGCATGCGGGTCGTGACACACCGTGCAGGCGAACCCGGCGTGCGCCCCCGCCTCCAGTTCGCGGAGCTGCTGGTTCCCCACGATGAATCCGTCATCGGCGACCAGCTCGCCCGGGCGGTCGGGATGCACGTGGCACTGACCGCACAGCGTGCTCGATGCGTCCACGACGAGGGTGTCGGCTTCGGGATGCGGCAGATGCAGGCTTCCCGGTCCGTGGCAGGCCTCGCACTGAACCCCCTCCGCCACCCACGTTCCGCCCACGCCGGGGAGATTGTCCTGCCGCCGTCCGTCGCTGCTCGACAGCGACTTGGCCCCGGTCGTATGGCAGCGGAAGCACGCGTATACGAGCTCCTCCGTCGCGACTGCATCCGCCGACCGTGGGGCGAACCCGGCCTCGCCGCCCGAGGGCGGATGGCCCAGGTTGTACTGCACGGGCAAGCCGCCGGTACCGTCGGTCAGAACGAACCCGTCCGCATCGATGAAGTTCGCCGCCTTGGCGTAGCCCCCGACGACGAAGCTGATATCAGGCCACTCGAAGCCGGTCGGCGGGTTCGGCACACCGGCGTACTCTCCCTCGGGGGGGTAGGCGGGCGCAGCGCCGTCCGTGCGTATCAGGGCCTGGCTGTGCGCATGTCGGCGGTGGAGCCGGCCCACGTCCGGGTGGCAGGAGCGACACGTTGGGGTCCCCATGTACTCGGCAGGGCGGCCGGCAATGCCCGTGTCGGCATTCGCGTCCGACGACTCGGGCACCTCGACGCAGCCGGCAAGAGCGAGGGTAACGCCCACGGCGCCGGCCAACGGCACGGAACGTCGCTGTAGTCGGTACATCCCACCTCGCAAGCCGTGACGCGCGACCGGCGCGGCGCCTCGGGGACCCCGCGAGCAGCAAGCACGAACGGTAGAGAATCACGCGACGGCCGCCCGAATCGTCTGGTGGACGGCGCCATGGACATAGCACGACCTGCCGGACCGCGTCAACTCCAACCAGGGAAAAGGTGTCAGGATGGAATGCCATTAAGTCAAGCAAGGCACGCCCGTAAGTCTTTTTACTGCAACAAC
>CAYMME010000299.1:0-11642 GCA_964391465.1 uncultured Planctomycetales bacterium | reverse complement strand
AGCCGCCAGTGGCACCCATCACGTGTGGTGGTGCCACGATTCATGAGATGCACCCTGCCGGCGCCAAGACCGTCGAGCACCATGGACGAGGGCTTGGCGGGGTCTTATACTCGTTAGGAGCAGCGTTCACGCGCCGAGAGCGGCAGCACGCAAGCCACGGAAGCTGATTGTCGGGCAGGGTCTTGGTGCGATCGTCGGCAAGCTACGCTGCGAGCCCCGGGCCTCGGGAGGCTCATCGCGGTCAAACGACTGACGGGCGGTGCATCGAGGGGCATGGCCTGTGCCTGAGATTTCAAGGTTTTTCGGCATCATCATTCGCATGTACTACGATGATCACGACCCTCCCCATCTCCATGCGGAGCATCAGGGAAACAAGGCCCTGCTCGACTTTCAAGGCAACATACTTCGGGGCAGCCTGCGCTCAAGGACGGCTCTTCGCCTGGTGCGGGAGTGGATTGACCTTCACGGCGCGGAGCTTCAAGCTGATTGGGATTTGGCGAGAGCAGGCAGAGTTCTCAACAAGGTCGCCCCGTTGGACTGAAGGTGAATCATGTGGGACCTCAATGAGGTGACTTCCATCGAGTACCGGAACGACTACGTCTACCACATCGTATTCGATGATAATGCGCAGGCCGACGTCGACTTCTCTGAGTACATCGGCAAGGGGCCGGTGTTCGAGCCCCTGCGGGACTTGGCCTTCTTCCGGCAGGCGCGCATTGAAGGCGGCACTATCGCCTGGCCGAACGGGGCAGACATCGCTCCGGAAACTCTGTACGAGAAGGTTGAGCGCGCCGCCAGCCGGCTCGAGCGGGCCGGCTAGAGTCGGGTGTTCTGAGGATCACCGATATGCCGTCCAGGTCGAGGTCGTCACGGTCACCGCTGGTATTGCGCCGTGTGGTTGACGCACTCGAATCGATCGCTCCATTGCACCTCGCTGCCGACTGGGACAATGTCGGCCTGCTCGCCGGAGACCCCGCTGCGCCGTGTCGCCGCGCGTTGCTGACGATTGACATGACGCCGGCCGTCCTGGCCGAGGCGCGGCGCTTTCGGGCCGATCTGATCGTTGCGTACCATCCGCCGCTCTTTCGGCCGATCAAGTCGCTACGGGCCGACAGCCGCGAGACCGACGCGCTTGTGTACGAGGCCGTCTCGCAGGGCCGCGCCGTGTATGCTCTGCACACGGCGCTGGACGCCGCGCCGGGCGGCACCAACGACGTGCTGGCGGCGCTGTGCGGGTTATCGGACACGCAGCCTTTCGACGATGCCCCGGCCCCGGTGCGGCGGTCCAAGGTTGTGGTCTTCGTTCCGGAAGGCGATCTCGCCCGCGTGTCCGACGCGATGTTCGCGGCCGGGGCGGGATGCATCGGCGACTACGAGCAGTGCAGCTTCTCGGCTCCAGGCACGGGCACGTTCTTCGGCACGGAGAGCACAAACCCGACCGTAGGGCAGCGCGGCCGTCGAGAGTCGGCACCGGAGCTGCGTGTGGAAACGGTCTGCCCCAACGCCCGCCTCGGCGATGTCGTCGCGGCAATACGGACGGCTCATTCCTACGAAGAACCGGCGTTCGACATCTACCCGCTGACGGCCCCGCCGATGCCCGGCGCAGGCATGGGCCGCGTCGGAAAACTACCGGCCAGAACGACCGTCCGCACGCTCACATCACGGCTGAAACGCAAGCTGAAGCTGCGCGGCGTCGAGGTGATCGGAGACCCGAAGCGACCTGCCACCATCGCCGCGGTTTGCGCAGGCTCCGCCGGCCGACTTCCACTCGAAAGCCCCCGCGCCCAAACCGCCGACGTGATCGTCACCGGCGAACTGAGCCACCACGACCGATTGCTGTTCGCCCGAGCGAACAAGACCGCAATTCTCCTCGGCCACTGCAACTCCGAGCGGCCTGTCCTGCCGGAGATCAAGACCCGGCTCCAGGGCGGTGTCCGGCGACTCACGGTAGCCGTTGCCACCACCGACCGCCCGCCGGCTGCATTGCTGTAGCGGTGCGCGCCGTTTTCCCGGTGAATCGGATCAGGCCAGTCGCCGCCGCCGCACGACGAGCGCACCGGCGCCGGCGAGCATGAATGCGGTCAGCAGGAGACCTGCGTGCGAGACCGACGGAACGGAACTTGATGCGTCGTTCGTCGGGTTGCGCAGGTTCGACCCATTCGTGTCTTCGACGTAGATGTCGTCGATGTAGAGGGGGCCGGAATTCTCGCTGTTGCCGCCGCCCGTCTTGATGAAGTACGTGACGAGGTTGCCGCCGGAACCGCGAAAGTCGAAGACGGTCTGGCCTTCGGCGTCGAGGCGATCATCGAGTGCGGCCAACTCACCCGGTCGTGCATGGAGGTACACCTGCGTGTCGTCCGAGAGGTTGTTGATCAGCATCCAGGTGTTGTACCAGGTGTGACCCGCGACCGGCGTCAGGACGTCGTAGTTGTTGGCGTCCCGTATGCGGAGTTCGTTGGTCGCGTTGCTCATGCTGAGCTCCGACTCGAAATGGCCGAACTGGTCGGGCGAGGAAGAGTCCGACATCCCGAATGAGTAGTTGAGCTGATTCGCGTAGCGGAACCGGAAGAACAGCATCCGGGTGGTGCCGTTGGGGATTAGCAGATCCTTGTGCAGCGTGGTCGATTCGGTCGTGACCGCCAGCACCTGGTTGTCCGGATCCGTGGGATCGGTAACCACCTGGCTGCTGGTGCCGGCGGCGGACCATCCGTCCTGGCCGCTGATGTTGCCGAGTGACAGGTCGTCGAAATCCTCGACTAGCGTGAACTCGGCGCGGACCGTAGCGCCGGACACACACAGGATGACGATCAGCAGAGCCGACAGGCGGTACACGTTGGATGCTTGCATGTTCCATCTCCTCGAAGGCATGGTTTCCTCGCTGTTCGCTTGCCGCACCGGGCGCCCGATTTCAGGTCGCCGGCCCGGAGCCGCACTGGTCCCCCGGGTTGAAACGACGGTCCGGTGAACTTCCTGCGGACGAATCCGTCGCCAATCTCACGTCCGCCCGCTCAGACACGGCGGTGAAGGGGTCGTGGCCGCCGCCCTTAGCGAACCGCGGCGCAAATGACGGGGCCGAGCCACGGTAGGTGACCCGGCCCCGCATAGTCCATTGGGTTGGCGCGAGCGTGCCGCCGGCCTAGAGCGACCAACCCTTGCGGTACTCGGGGTCGACGATTTCGTTGACTTCGGTGTGGTTGGTCACCTTCATGTTCTTGGCGTCCCACTCGACCTTCTTGCCGGATCGGAGGGCGGCGACGCCGACGAGAGCCGTCTCCGTCACGGGGCCGGCGTAGGCGAAGTTCGAGAGTGTTTCGCCCTTGCCCTTGCACGCGTCGATGAACTCCTTGCGGTGGTGCGACTCGCCGCGGCCGCCGGTCGGAAGCATTCGTTCCGGTGCCTTGTAGTCCGCGTACTTGTCCTTCGGCAGTAGAATGGTCTTCTCGCAGTACTCGGCCGGGACATACATGACGCCCTTGTCGCCGACCAGAATGGAACCGCTGTGGGGAAGCTGCTTGAGCCCGAAGCCCTTGAGGCTCTCCAACTCGAGGTTCGGCTTGCGGCCTCCGTCGTACCAGGTGAGCTTGCATGGCGGCAGATCCTCGCGGGCGGCGAACTCCCAGGTGATGTGCGACGACTTCGGGCCGGTCTCCGGATGCGCCGAGGGCGGCTCGGAGGCGTCGGCCACCGCGTTCAGCGGGTCCTTCAGCTTCAGCGCCCAGAACGTCAGGTCCATGACGTGGCAGGCCATGTCGCCGATGGCTCCGGTTCCGAAATCCCACCACGCCCGCCAGCTCCACGGGCAGTACGTGGGGTGGTACATGCGGTGCGGCGACGGGCCGAGCCAGAGGTCCCAGTCCAGCGTCTTCGGAACCGGCGGGGCGTCCGTCGGCCGGAGCAGCGGCTGGTCCCAGACCGGACGGTTCGTCCAGCAGTGGGCCTCACGCACCTTGCCGATGGCACCGGACCAGACCATCTCGACCCCGCGCCGCGCCCCGCGGTTCGAATGGCCCTGGTTGCCCATCTGCGTGATGACCTTGTGCTCCGCCGCCGTCTGTGCCATCAAGCGGGCCTCCCGGACCAGGCGCGTGAGCGGCTTCTCGCAGTAGCAGTGCTTGCCCAGCCGCATCGCCCGGACGGCGGCCACGGCGTGGGTATGGTCGGGCGTGGCCACGAAGACCGCGTCGATTTCCTTGTGGATCTCGTCCAGCATCTTGCGGAAGTCTTTGTACTTCTTCGCCTTGGGGCACTTCTGGTAGGTCTCGGCGGCCTTGCTGTCGTCCACGTCGCAGAGGGCGACGATGTTCTCGTCCATTTTGGAGACGGCCTTGAAGTGCGAGCCGCCACGACCGCCGCTGCCGATGAAGGCGATGTTGAGCTTCTCGTTCGCCGACTGCGGCTTGGCCGCACCCTTGAGGTTCGTCCGGCTCCCGAGAATCCAGAAACCGGCCCCGGCGACGGCACCGGTCTGCTTGAGAAAGTCACGACGGTTGGATCGACGGCTCATCACTGGCCTCCTCTTCTTCAGGCTTGCTCGTACGATGGCGTCAGCGACCGGAGCGGAAACCATTCCGGACTCTCGCGATCCGGTACGCCGCCGGTCGCCCCCTCGCTGGAGAGCGGAACCGTGATTATAGCCACAAATGCTGTGGTTGGGAACCAGGGCAGCGCCTGGTCCCTGGCTGTAGCAGGGCTATCGCATCTAAATCGCTCAAGCCCGCCTGGCGCGTTCAGGAACGCGGGCGCGAAAACGGGTGGGCTGCTCGTTGCCCCGACAGAACCGCGTTTGCGGGCGGGGAACGACGCTCCGAGTTTAGATGCGATTGCCCTGCTGGCTGTAGGTCCGTGACGCTTTCGGCGGGTGGCATGGGCAAGGCCCAATCCGCAAGGATTGGGTTTTGCCCGTGTCTACAGGGGGACACGCGACCCCACGGGCAAACCTCGCGCGCGAGCGAGCGACGCCTGCCCTTGCCGCCCCACGGTCGGGAGGCCGCCGGAAGCGATGAGATTTGAGAGATCAGGGATGAAAGACAAGAGGTAGCCGGCGCTCCCGGCGCACCATTCCTCAATCCCTTGGTCCCCTGATCCCCGGGGCGGGCGTTGCCCGCCCTACGGCTTCGGCGGCAGCGACTGCCCCTGCCACGCATCGTGGCCGGAGGCGCCGCGCCAGAGCTGCCCCATGAGCGTGGCGTCGTTGAGGTTGGTCTCACCGTCCCCGTTGAGGTCGAGGCGAACGAGATCGGCCATGCCGGCGGCGAAGAGGACCCCGAACTCGGTCACATCAGTCATGTTGACCTCGCCGTCGCCGTTGATGTCCGCGGGCAGGTGACCTAGGTACAGATCGAGTGACGACTCGCCCAGGGTCCCGGTCAGCGTCAATGTGATCATCGTCCAATGTCCCAGCGCGATCCGTTCTGTGAGCTCGACGCGGTAGATACTTCCGTGGACATGTGAGAACGCACCCACCTCCGGCGTCGATGCGCCCCCGGAAGTGACCACACTCGATCCGACAAGAGTGACTGCCTGATCGAGCTCGATCTTGAACGTGTCCAGACCCACGTCCTCAGCCTTGGGCCAGATCAGCGTCCCCAATCCACCTGATGCTTTCGTGGCGCCGATGATCCGCAGTAGCTTCGGCAGCGCCGACCCTTCGTATGCCCCCATGTCCACGATCGGCGGAGGCCCGTCGCCGGTGTCCGCGACGTGGGGATCATCCTGCAACCGCGGCGCGCCGACGAGGTCGACGGGGAGACGCTCGCTCGTGTCGCCATCGCCGTCGAGATCGGTCACGTCGTGCGGCACGTCCGAGTTGTCGCCGGCATCGATGCACGGCGACCCGGGCAGCAGGCGAAGGTCGCCGTAGTCATCGTCGGCGCCGTCCCATGTTCCGTCCGGGCCGGGATCAGGGTTCCGCACGAACTGCGGATCGTCGTCGATGTTGCCCGTCCCTCCTGCCCCGAGCCAGCCCCCCTCGATGCAACAGTACTCCACGTGCGGCGTCCCGCCGGAGATCTGCGCGAACGAGCCCGTGCCCCCACCGATGGAGTTGTTCCAGAGAATGCAGTTCCTCAAGCGGGGCCCATCCGCATACAAGTCGTTGCTCAGTCCACCGCCTCGCGTAACGGCGAAGTTCCCCGCGAATGTGCAACAGGTGAGCGTGAGCTTGGCGGGTGTGTAGTTGTACATGGCGCCGCCGGACCCAGCCGCGTTCCCGCTGAACTCGCAGTTGGTCACCGCTTGCGGGACATCGTGGGCGAAGCCGCCGTACATCCCACCGCCAAGCTGCGCGGAGTTTCCGGTGAATCTGCAGCCGACGATCCTGGGCGCGCCGCCACAAATGCCGCCCCCCCATTCGCCTGCGGCGTTGCCCGAGAACGTGCAATCCGTGATCGCCCCCCACGAGTCGTATCCGTAGAGTCCTCCACCCCACCGCGACGCAGTGTTGGCAGAGAAGGTGCAGTGAACGATCAGCGTACTGTTCGTCGGTCGGTTGTACACCGCGCCTCCGTCGGACGACGCGCTGTTCTCAGTGAAGGTGCAGTCGACCAGGGTCGCATCGTGCCCGCTGTTGTACGCGGCACCACCGTACTCGGCGGTATTGGCGTTGAAGAGACAGCCGAACACCTCCGGGCTGCTCCCGTCGCCGTTGTGCATGCCGCCGCCGGAGACGGCAGTGTTCCCGGTGAACGTGCAGTCGACAACCGTGGGGCCGCCGCGGAGGGTTATCATGCCGCCGCCTCGGTCGTGGATGCCGGCACCGTCGGCATTGCCGCCGCGGATCGTGAAGCCGTCAAGCACCGCCGAGCGACCGGCGTAGTGGCCGTCCACCACGTGGTAGCTGTTTTCGCTGCGATCGCCCCCCGAATCGTCGTCGCGGTTCAAGTCGCCGCTCAGCACGGTCACGTTCTCGTGCGGGTCCCGCTCACTGCGGTCCGATTCCCCGGGATAGCCAGGCTCGGCAAAGGCCCCGACGAAGCCACCGTAGACGGCAACACCGTCGACGAGTCTGAAGCTGATCGTTCGATCGCCGCTGGGCTCCGTCGGCGTGTAGGTGTCGGCCGCGACCCAGATCTCCGAGACCGCGCCGCCCGATTCCGCGGCCGCGCGCAACGCGCCCTGGAGATCCGTCAGGGCGTTCTCCCAACTCGTTCCATTGTCGAGTCCCGTCGCCTTCCGATCGACGAACACGACGGGCGACACGTCGTTGTCGAGTTCCTGGGCAACGACATCACGGGACGCAAGCCCATCGGCGCTGACGCGAATGGTCGCCTGCCCGGACAACAGATCATCGTCCTCGGCTGCCGCCAGCCTGACCGGCTGTGGGATCAGGTAGTTCGTGGAATCAAAGCGCAACACGGCACCTTCCACGATCGAGATGTCTGGATCACCCGCGTGTACGGTGACCGCCACGTCGACAGGGCCGGACGGTTCGGTCCCTAGCGCAACCGTGATCTCGGCCGTCAGACCCTCGGGAACACGAGTCAGAGTGGGCGCGACCAGAAAGCCGGGATGCGCGCCCTCATATGCGCCCATGTCCACAGTAGCCGCGAGAATCCGTGGGTCTCCGGCAGAATCCGTAGTGATGTCGACGGGCACGGCGGCGTTGTCGCCCGTATCGACACACGGCGAACCGGCTGCCAGCCGCAGGTCACCGAAGTCGTCGTCGACGCCGTCCCATGTCCCGTCCGGGCCGGGATCGGGGCTCCGGACGAACACCGGATCGCCGCCGGTGTTTCCGACGCCACCCGCGACGGCCCAGCCGCCCTGGACGCAACTGTGGTTGACGACCGGCGTGCCCGATTCGCCGTAGGCCTGTGCCGCCGTGTGTGTTCCGCCCGCGTCGGCGTTGCCCCAGAAGATCGAGTTGGTGATCGTCGGGCTGTCGGCAAGCCAAGCCGCATAAACGCCTCCACCGTCGACGTCCGCAACGTTGTCGGCAAACGTGCAGTTAACAATCGTCGGGTTACTTCCATTGGCGTAGAGCCCGCCGCCGCGACCCGGGTCTCCGATCGCCATATTGCCCACGAACACACAATTGGTGACCGGCGAAGAACGGTTGGTGTAGAGGCCTCCTCCGTAGGCGGCGAGGTTTCGAAGAAACGCGCAGTTTGGGACCGTCGTGGTGGAGTTGGTGACGTCCAGGCCGCCGCCGCTCGAGTCCGCCCTATTGGCCACGAAGACGCACTTGACAAGGACGGACGAGGAAGACGTGCGAATGCCTCCGCCCGAGGAATGCGCCACGTTCTCGCTGAACCGGCAGTCCGTGGCCGTCAGCGTGTCCTCGCTGAATACCCCGCCACCCGAGCCACCCGTGACGTTTCCGGCGAACTCGCAGCCGGTCAAACTCACGGTGCATCTCGTGCTATGCATCCCGGCGCCAGCCTCGGATGCCGCATTCCCGACGAACGCGCAGTCGAGAAACGTGGGGTGCGTATGCTCCTGGGAATAGCCTTGGCCGCACACGGCACCGCCCTCAATGGCCGCGTTCGCGACAAACCTGCAATCGACCACGGTCAGACTGCCGTTGATGTTCCACATGCCTGCGCCGGATTCCCCATGCCAGTCCTCACCGTCCGCCTGTCCGCCGGTGATCGTGAAGCCATCGAGAACCGTCGTGTCGCCGACATAGCCGGCAGTCACAACGTGGTAGCTGTTGTCGGCTCGGGTCGGGTCGCCCAGCAGGTCGAAGGGATCGGAGACGTCCGCATCGTTGTCGTCGAGATCACCGCTGAGAATGGCCACATGTTCGGCCGCATTCCGTTCGCTCCGGACGGTCTCGCCGGTGAAGCCGGGCTCGGCATACGCGCCGCGGAAGCCGCCATAGACTCGGATCCCGTCAAGGAGGGTGAAGGTGGCATTGCGGTCACCGCCATGACCCGCCGGCGCATAGGTGCCGGCCGCAACCCAGATCTCGGAGACGCGGTCTCTCGACTCCTGGGCGATCCTCAAAGCATCCTGCAGATCCGTCAGTGCGTCGATCCAGCTCGCGCCGCTGTTGAGGCCGGTCGCGTGCTGATCCACGTAGATCACCGACGACACGTCGTTGTCGCGTTCGGCGGCCAAGAACGTTCGGTCGGGGACACTGTCTGCGCTCAGGCGGATCATCTTTCTGCCGGCGATGCCGTCGTCATCCTCGGCGGCCGCCAGCGTGACCGGCTGGCGTGTCTGGTAATTCCCCGAATCGAAGTGCAGAACGGCGCCGTCAACGATGGAAAGATCCGGGTCTCCTCCTTCGTCATGGACCGTGACCTCAACGGGCCCGTCGGGCGGGAGACCGAGCGCAACCGTGAACGAGGCGGTGGTTCCTTCGGGTACCTCCACGGGGTCCGGAACAACAAGGAAGCCTTGATTGGGCCCCTCGTGCACCCCCATGTCTACGGTGCCGTTGACGATGCGCGGTCCTCCATCGATGTCCGTGGTGATTCCGAGGGGAACGGCGCCGCTATCCCCGGCGTCGACGCAGGGTGAGCCTGCGACCAGCCGGAGATCGCCGGTGATGTCGTCGTCGGTCCCGAGCAGACCATCGGGTCCCAGGCTCGGTGTGCACACGAAGTGCGGGTGGTGGGCGACGGGATCCTCCCCGATGTTGGCCGTCCCGCTTGCCGGACTCCAACCACCCTGGATGCACGAATGGCTCACCGGCGGTGTGAACGTGGAGGAATGATGGATCTGTGCGGACTCATCCGTGCCGCCCGCATCCTGATTGCCCCAGAAGATGCAGTTCGCGATCTCCGACGCACCTCTGCTGATCCCGCCGCCGGCAAGGCCCGCACGGTTCGCAACGAACGTCGAGTTCACCAAGATGGCTCCACAGCATCCGCCGATTGCGCCACCGTTGATGTCGGAGGAGTTGCGTGTGAACGCACAGTTGACGAGTTCCTTGCGGTGGAACAGGTACATCGCCCCGCCCTCATAGCGCGTGCTGTTCGCGGTGAACGTGCAGCCGGTGTACGCCGAGCGCCAGGCGAAATCGAAGACTCCTCCTCCGCCCTCCTCCGCCTGATTCCCGGTGATGGTGCATCCCGTCAGGGTCAGCGCGTACTCCGGGGCATCGTAGCGCGGTTCGTCTCCGTCAGCGTAGACGGCTCCACCCCAATAGGTAGCATTGTTATCTTCGAACGTGCAGTCTGTGAGCTCGACCGCGTAATCCGAGATGTCGTTGCTGATCCCGCCGCCCCAGTACGCCGTGTTGCCGCGGAACACGCAGCGGACGAGCCTCGGCCCGCCGAACTCGTTGTGGATGCCGCCCCCCTCGTCGCTGGCCGTGTTGTCGATGAACGTGCAGTCCGTCAACTCGACAGGCGCATAGAAGACCTCGAACCCACCGCCGCGGCGCGACGTGTTGTTGCGAAATACACAGCCCGTCAGCGTCGTGCTGCCGTCCGGGTCACTGACGTACACACCTCCTCCATGGGCCGCGCCGTTGTTGTTGTCGAACAAGCAGCCCGTCAGGATCGTATCCCCGGTCGCCTGATACAGGAACGCGCCTCCACCTGCGTTGCCGGAGAATGTGCAGTCATCCACGCTTGCCCCGAGCCCGCTGACGTACAGACCGCGTCCGACGTTGCCGCGGAACGTGCAGTCCGTGACCAACGGTGGGACGGCGAGGACCGGAACGCTCTCCGGGTCACCCAGACTCATACCGCCGCCGCCGGAGCCCACATTTCCGACGAACGTGCAGTGGCGCACGGCAATCGTTCCGGATTCGACAAGCACGCCCCCTCCCCGGTACAGGGCGGCGCCGCGTGCGTTGCCGGCGACGATGGCGACCCCGTCGATCAACGCGTGGTCGTCCGTGACAGTAGCCGTGACGACGTGGTAGCAGTTATCGCCCCCGTGGTTGGCGGCCAGGAAGGGTTCGATGTCGTCCCCATCGACGTCACCGTTCCCGTCCAAGTCCGCATCGTCGCATCCGTCGGCATGGGGTACGTCGTCGCCGCTGTAGCACGCCGCGAAATCCTCGACCCGCATCGGGCCGTCATCGTCATTCAGGTCGCCGCTCAGTATGGTGATGTAGGTGTCCGGATCGCGAGCCTCGAACGTTCCATCTCCACCGCCGGGCGGAAAGCCACCATAGACCGCAACACGATCGACCAGTTGAAATGTGGCCTCCCGGGCATCGGGCAGGCCTGTCGGGTCGGGTCGGTACGTCCCGGCCGCAATCCACACATCCACCGGCATTCCCAAGTCGCCGGCTACTGCTGCGGCATCGAGACCGTCCTGCAGGTCGTTGAACGCCGTCGCCCAACTGAGTCCGGCACCACCGGACGGGGCGGCAGCATCAACGTGAAAGACCAAGTCCTCACAGACATCCCCGATGCCATTGCCGTTCAGATCGGTCTGGTCGGGATTCGCAACGGGGGGACAGTTGTCACAGGCGTCGGGCAAGTCGTCCCCGTCAGCGTTCGCGTTGTCGTCGAAGCCGGGGCAGACGTCGCAATCATCCGGCACTCTGTCTCCATCCGCGTCGATCGTGTCGTCGACGCCGGGGCACCTATCACATGCGTCACCCACGCTGTCGCCGTCAGCGTCGGCCTGATCTGGATTCGGGTCGTCGGGGCAGTTGTCGGCGGCATTGGGGACGCCGTCCAGGTCTCTGTCTCCGATAGCCTCGTAGGCACCCATGTCAACGATGCCATCGATGA
>CAYMME010000298.1:0-11652 GCA_964391465.1 uncultured Planctomycetales bacterium | reverse complement strand
CCAAGCGCGTCGCAGTCCTCGCCCGGCGGAAGCTGTTCGACCACGTCGTGCGTCTGCCGCTACACCGTATCTACCAGATCAAGAGCGGCGGCGTGGCCAGCGTGCTCCGCGAAGACGCCGGCGGCATCGGCGATCTGGTCTTCTCGATGGTCTACAATCCCTGGCGGGCGATCATTCAACTGCTCGGCAGCCTGCTCGTGCTCATTTTCGTTGATTGGCGGATGCTCCTCGGTTCGCTGGTGCTGATCCCGACGGTCTGGTACACGCACCGCACGTGGGTCGCACGCATTCGGCCTTTCTGGCGTGACATCCGCACGACACGCCAGGCGATCGACGGCCAGGCGGCCGAGTCGTTCGGCGGCATTCGCATCATCCGGGGCTTCGCCCGTGGCCGGACCGAGACGGCCCGCTTCACCACCGCCAATCATTTCATGGCGCGGCAGGAGTTGTTCGCGTGGTGGTGGATGCGTGGTGTCGATGCGGCGTGGGGAGTGCTGATTCCAATGGCGACGGCAGTTCTACTGTGGTACGGCGGCTCACGGGTGCTGGCGGATGCCGCGCTCGTCGAACAGGGCGCAATGGCCGCGAGCGCGGCGCTGACCGTCGGCGATCTCGTCGTGTTCCTCGCATACTTGACGGCCTTGCTCGGGCCCATCGCAACGCTCGCGCAGAGCGCCACGACCCTTCAGAACGGTCTCGCGGGGCTTGATCGCACGCTCGATCTCCTGGCCGAACCGATCGACATGCCAAGCCCCGGTGACGCGATCATTCTTGACCGACGCGGTGTCGAAGGCCGCATCACGCTGAGGAACGTCGAATTCACCTACCCCGGCTCCGATGTGCCGGTCATCGGAAATGTCAGTGTCGATGCCGCGCCGGGCGAGACCATCGCCCTCGTCGGACCAAGCGGGGCCGGCAAGACGACGCTCTGCAACCTGATCGCACGCTTCTACGACCCGCAGAACGGACGCATCGAACTCGACGGCACGGACCTGCACGATATCGACGCAGAGAGCTATCGACGGCTCCTCGGCATCGTCGAGCAGGATACCTTCCTCTTTGACGGCACGATCACGGAAAACATCGGTTACGGCAAGCGTGACGCGACACGAGAAGAGATCGTCGCGGCCGCACGCAAGGCGAACGCCCACGGATTCATTGTCGATCTGGAGCACGCGTACGACACGCTCATCGGCGAGCGAGGCGTGCGGCTCAGCGGCGGGCAGCGTCAGCGGTTGACGATTGCTCGGGCGGTCCTCGCCGACCCGAAGATCCTGATCCTCGACGAAGCGACGAGTAATCTCGATACCGAAAGCGAGCGGATCATCCAGGCGAGCCTTCGCACCCTGATGGCGGGTCGAACGAGCTTCGTCATCGCGCACCGGTTGAGCACCGTCGCGTCGGCACACCGAATTGTGGTCATCGAAGCCGGGCGCATTATCGAAGAGGGAACGCACGAAGATCTGATGGCCCGAAGCGGCCCCTATCGGCGAATGGTCGAGTTGCAGACTCGGCCGGTGGAGCCGGATGGAGCGGCGTCGTTGAACGTGATGTCGAGTTGTCCGTAGTGTTACGTTCCGTTGATTGTCGAATGCCGGTCAGGTTGACGGCTTGCCAGCGCGCGCGGTTCGTGAGATGATGATGCTCCCACTGAGCAAGGACGCCGGAGGGAGCGTACGCCCCGGAAGGGAATCCCCCCGATTGGTTTCGAGTCACCGCACAGAGTTGAAAGGGTAAGACGATGCGCATCGCGACAAGCATGGGATTGGCGATCCTCCTGGCCGTGCTGGCAAGTCCGGCAATCGACACGGCCGACGCAGCCCACAACACGCTCACCAAGCAGGAGATCGCCGACGGCTGGATCCTGCTCTACGACGGCGAGACCCTCTACGGCTGGGCCAAGCACGGCGGTGGGAAGTGGAAGTCGGAAGACGGCACGCTCATGGCCGAGTCCGGCACCGACGGCTGGATCGGCACCCGGACCGAGTTCAGCGACTTCATCCTCAAGCTCCAGTACCGCATCTCAGGCAACGGCAACAGCGGCATCTTCTTCCGCATGCACCCCGACGCGAAAGACCTCGGCAAGGATGGCTACGAGATGCAGATCTGGGACAAGGACAAAGACAACCCGACCGGCAGCCTCTACAACGTGGCCACCGCGGAGCACCCCGGCGGCAAGCTCGTGACCAAGGTGGAGGAGTGGCAGGACGTCATGATCTCCGCCGAGGGGAGGCACATCCACGTCGTGCTCAACGGCACCCAGGTCATCCACGTCGACGACTTCAAGCACCATCGAGGCGTGATCGGTCTGCAGTACCACTACGAGGGGATGAAGGTCGAGTTCCGTAACATCAAGCTGAAGCCGATGAACACGAAGCCCATCTTCAACGGCAAAGATCTGGACGGTTGGAAGGCCATCCCGGAGCGCAAGAGCGTCTTCTCCGTGACCCCGGAAGGATGGTTGAACATCAAGAACGGGAACGGGGATATCCAGACCGTAGGGGAGTGGGGCGACTTCGTCCTCCAACTCGACATCATCTCGAACGGCAAGCACCTCAACAGCGGGGTGTTCTTCCGCGGCGAGGCCGGCGAGTTCTGGCAGGGCTACGAGTCGCAGATCCGCAACCAATGGAAGGGTGACGACCGCACCAAGCCCGTCGACTACGGCACCGGCGGCATCTACAACCGCCAACCGGCGCGGAAGGTCGTGTCCACAGACAATGAATGGTTCACCAAGACCCTCGTGGCCACCGGCAACCACATCGCGGTGTGGATCAACGGCTACCAGGTAACGGACTTCACCGACAAACGGAAGGTGGGCACGAACGCCCGCGAGTCGTGCAAGCTGGGCAAGGGCATCATCAGCCTCCAAGGCCACGACCCAACCACGGACCTGTCGTTCCGCAACATGAAGATCGCGTCGATGCGGAAGCGCAAATAGAACAGCGCGTTCACCACAAGCTTCGGCGGATGCCCCGTCCTTCGTCCCGGCGCGCCGGGATTCACCAAGCATGGGGCACGAGAACCTCGTGGTCGCCGCCCCCGCCGGTCCTCCACTCTTGACATGCAGCCGTCAAGGGCAGGGCAACCGTGCGCCGGCGTACGTCAGCGGCTCGACCAGCAGCTCGCGCATCGGTCCGCGGCTGTCGATGCGGTACTCGAGGATGACGAAGTTGGGCGTTGACGCAGCGAAGTGCGTGGAAACCGCCGTGGAGATCACCCGCGGGAACGCGGCAGATTGCTGTTGCCAACACAGCCCGCAGCCGATATATTGGGGGTGACCGGCACGAGGGATCCTTGGATGCGTGTTACCGTCCAACCTGCTTGCATGCTTCTCGCGATGATAATTACCATCGCCCCTTCGCAGGGAGGATGCGTCAGCTCCTAGCGCCGGCAACTGAATGTTGAACCACGAGCCGCCCGGGAGCAGACGCTTCCGGGTTTTTTTGTGAGCGGCTGCCGGCTCGGAACGCAACGGGCCGCAGCCGGCAGACGACGACAGCGAACGCCATGAGTCAGACCCGCGAGACACCCGAGTCTACGCCGACCGAACCGGCGGCACGGCGCAGCGACCTCGCGGCCGTTCTCGCGCTCGCGCTTCCGGTCATCGTCACCACGGTCTCGCGAACCGTCATGGGTTTCGTCGACTTCGGGATGGTCTCGCTGCTGGGCACTGACGCCCAGGCCGCCCTCACGCCGGCGTCGATGATGGTCTTTTGCTTCATCAGCTTCGGCATCGGGACCATGGCCTGTGTCACCACGTTCGCCTCGCAGGCCCTCGGGCGCAAGACCCACGCCGACGCGAGCGCGTACGCCTGGCAGGCCGTGTATCTGTCGCTCGGACTGGGTCTCATTGGCCTCATGTCATGGCCCGTGGCCCCGAGGCTGTTCGCATGGTTCGGGCACGCGCCCGCCGTGCAGCAACTCGAAGTCGAGTACTTCACGGTTTGTCTGCTGTCGATCGCCCCGTCCACCGCCGCCGTCGGTCTGGCCAACTTCTTTATCGGCGTCCACCGTCCGGCAGCGGCCGTCTACACCGCGGTCGGCGCGAACCTGTTCAACATCGCAGCCAACTACGTCCTGATCTTCGGCGGCTTCGGGCTCGTCGAGCCCATGGGCATCGCCGGGGCGGCCTGGGGCACGGTACTGGCCACAACGTTCCGAACCGTCTGGCTCGCCCTCGTCATGACGTCGGCGCCATACGCCCGCGAGTTCGCGCCCCGCCAGACGGCGAAGCCGCAGGCGGCCAAGGTGCGGAACCTCCTGCGAATCGGGCTACCCGCGTCGGTACAGTTCTCGATCGATATGATGGGCTGGACGCTCTTCATCACCTGGCTGGTGGCCCAGTTCGGCACAACCCACCTAGCGGCGACGAACATCGTGTTCCAGTACCTGCACGTGTCGTTCATGCCGGCGGTAGGCGTAGGCATAGCTCTCAACAGCCTCGTGGGGCGGGCTCTCGGGACCGGAGACTTCGCTGCCGCGCGGCGCCACGTCCGTGTCGGCGCCAAAGTGAACATCAGCTACATGGGGCTGATGGGGCTCGCGTTCTTCCTCCTGCGCACGCCATTGGTGCGATTGTTCAGCGACGACCAAGGGATCGTGGCCGTTGGGGCCGAGTTGATGATCTGCGCAGCGCTCTTCCAAGCGTTCGACGGAATGTGTATCACCTACAACAATGCGCTACGCGGCGCTGGTGACACCCTCTGGCCCGCCGCCACGCTGGCCATCACGTTCTGGGTGATCGGGCTCGGCAGGGGCTACACGCTCGCCACACTCGCGCCGCAATGGGGCTCACTGGGTCCGTGGATCGGCGGAGCCGCCTATATCATCGTGTTGGGGCTGCTGCTCCGGTGGCGATGGTACAGCGAGCGATGGCGAAGCATCGACATTTTCCAGGACGGACACGGCAGCGAAGAGAAATCATCCGAAGAGACGGATTCGGCAGGAGAGTTGGCTCATGGCAGGCAAGCGTAACAAGGGCAAGTACGCCGACACCGTGTTGACCCCCAGAACGGGCTTCCCGATGCGAGCGAGCCTCATCGAGAAGCTCGAGCCCGAGATGCAGGCTCGCTGGGAGGAGCAGGATCTCTACGGACAGATTCGCGCGGCCCGCGCGGGCGCACCCAAAAGTGTGCTCCACGACGGACCGCCCTACGCCACCGGCGACCTGCACGTCGGTACCGCCCTCAACAAGGTGCTCAAGGACCTCGTCGTACGGTACAAGAACATGTGCGGCCTCGACTCACCCTATCTCCCGGGGTGGGACTGCCACGGCCTGCCCATCGAGCATCGCGTCGCGACCGAACTCGGCAACAAGTTCCGCGAAATGCCGATCAGCGAAGTGCGACGGCGTTGCCACGACTACGCAATGAAGTTCATGGACCGCAACCGGATCGACTTCAAGCGCCTGGGCATTCTGGGCGAGTGGTCGGACCCGTATCTGACCGTCGAACCGCGTTATGAAGCCGGCGTGGTCGACGTGTTCGCCGAGATGGTTGACCGGGGCTACGTCTACCGCGCCCGCCGGCCGATCCACTGGTGCATCGACTGCCGTACGGCCCTGGCCGAGGCGGAACTGGAGTATGCCGACGCCACGAGCCCGTCGGTGTACGTGCGGTTTCCCATGGTCGACCCGCTGAGTGACCTCTACCCCGCTGTCGGCGACGTCCCGGTGGACCTGCTGATCTGGACGACGACCCCCTGGACGTTGCCCGCCAACCTTGCGGTCGCGGTGCATCCGAAACACGACTACGTGATCGTGCGTCTGGAACGCGAGGGCCAGGCCCGCGCGTTTCTGATGGCCGACGAACTCGTCGACACTGTGCTGGGCAAGCAGGGCATCACCGCCCACGAGAAGCTCGGCACGGTCAAGGGCGACGCTTTGACCGGCCGCAAGTATCGCCACCCGTTCGTCGATCGCGTGTCGCCCATCATTCTGGCCGACTACGTCACGCTCACCGACGGCACCGGCTGCGTGCACACCGCGCCTGGTCACGGAGCGGAGGACTTCTACGCCGGCCTGCAGAACGGGCTCGAGCCGTACAGCCCCGTCGACGATGAGGGGCGCTTCACCGGCGAGGTCGCGGACTTCGTCGGGCAGCGCGTCTTCGACGCCGATCCGAAGATCGTCGACAAGCTGCGCGAACTCGGCGCCCTCTTCCATCACGAGCCGTTTCCGCACAGCTACCCGCACTGCTGGCGCTGCCACAACCCGGTAATCTTCCGCGCCACCGAGCAGTGGTTCGTGAAGGTGGACCACGCCGACCTACGCCGCCGGATGCTCGAACATCTTCCGGAGGTCGACTGGTTCCCGGCCTGGGGCGAGACCCGCATTCGCGGCATGATCGAGAATCGCCCCGACTGGTGCATCAGCCGCCAGCGGAGCTGGGGCGTGCCCATCCCCGGCTTTCACTGTAGAACGTGCGACAAGACGTTGATCGACGCAGCGGCCGTCCGCCACGTGCGCGATCTGTTCATTCGGCACGGCGCGGGCTACTGGTTCGAGCACTCCGCCGGCGAGTTGCTGCCGCCGGGCACGAAGTGCCCGTCGTGCGGTGGCGCTGACTTCGAGAAGGAGAACGACACCTTCGACGTATGGTTCGAGAGCGGCGCGTCACACCGCAGCGTGCTCAAGAACCGCGAGCACCTCACCTGGCCGGCCGATGTCTACCTCGAAGGCACCGACCAGCACCGCGGCTGGTTCCAGGTCAGCTACATCACCGCCCTGGCCGCCTACGAAGCGCCGCCGTTCCGGCAGGTCATCACCCACGGGTTCGTGGTGGACGAGCACGGTCAGAAGATGTCCAAGAGCGGCGGCTCATTCATCTCCGCCGGCGAGGCAATCAAGGACGTCGGTGCCGAAATGCTCCGCCTGTGGATCGCGAGCATCAACTACCAGGACGACATCCGCTGCAGCCCCGAGCTGATGCAGGGCGTCGGTGACGAGTACCGGCGCATTCGCAACACGATGCGGTTCCTGCTCGGCAACCTGGACGGCTACACACTCCCGGGCGAACCGCCTGCCTTCGCCGACCTCGAACCGATCGAGCGGTGGGTGCTGCTACGCCTCAACGACATCGTGCGGCAGACGCGCGAAGCGTACGAACGGCACGAGTTCCACGCCGTGTTCCGCGCGCTGCACAACTTCTGCGCGGTGGATATGAGCTCGTTCTACCTCGACGTGCGCAAGGATCGCATGTACTGCGACGCGGTCGATGATCCGCGACGCCGGCAGAGTCAGTGGGTGATGGCCACCGTCGTCGACACGCTCGTCCGGCTCGTCGCCCCCATCCTCGTGCATACGGCCGAGCAGGCGTGGGAGTACCTGCCCGGCGGCGAGCGCGAGCCGTCGGTCCATCTTGCTCGCATGCCCGAGGCCAACGACGCCTGGACGGACGACTCACTGCGCGAGGACTGGGCCGTCCTGAGTCAGGTGCGCGACGAAGTGCTCCGCCGATTGGAGTCACTCCGCCAGGACGGCGCCATACGTCAGTCGCTCGCGGCCAGGGTGAGCGTCTTCACCGACGACGAGAGGCTGCGCGACGTGCTCAGCCGCTATGCCGGCGACCTGGCCACGGTGCTCATCGTTTCGGAAGCGGAGCTGCTCGATACCGACGACAACACGGGCACAACCGGCGAGACCCTCACTGGGCTCAAGATCAGCGCAGCGAAGAGCGATCGCAGCAAGTGTGCCCGCTGCTGGCGTCTGCTGCCCAGCGTAGGCACCGACGCCGAACACGACGACCTGTGCGACCGCTGCGCGGCGGTCATCCGCAACCGCACGTAGGACGGAGATGCCGAAGCGCAGGGGAACGGTCAGGTTGCCCCATGCCGGACAGGCTACCGCGAGGGATGGGGCACCCTCGGCGGCGCATGAGTTCGCATGCCAACAGTCTTTCGATACAAGGGTTTTCGCTTTCACTTCTACAGCGACGAAGGCCACGAGCCCCCGCACATCCACGTTCGCAGAGCTGAAGATTCATGCAAGTACTGGCTTGCACCGGTGGCATTGGCGTATAATGACGGCATGCGGACATCTGAGCTTCGCGAATTGGAGCAGGTGATTCGCGAGCATCGTGACGAGTTTGAGAGTAGGTGGCATGAGTACTTCGGGCACTAATGCGGTCTCCACGCACGCAGCCCGCGCCGTCCGAGCCTGGTTTGATCAGGGCAAGGTTTGGATCGAGTTGGAAGACGGGCGCGAGATCGGTTTTCCGCCCGAGAAGTACAGACGCCTGCGGTCTGCCAGCGACGAACTCCTCTCGAAAGTGCGCATCGAAGCCCGCGGGAGGGCGTTGCGCTGGGAGGAGCTGGACGAAGACCTCACCATCGAAGGCATTCTCGCCGGTCGATGGCTCCCCTAGTCGTACGGTGAACAGCGCGCAGCACAACTCGCGAAACGTACTTCGATAGATGCGCCGAGAGAACGCGCCATGGAGTCGAGAAACACAGCGCCCGCCCTCCGAACCGGTAGAACCCTCCGCGTTGGCGTGCTCCTGTCCGGCTCCGGCCGGACGTTGCAGAATTTCATCGACCTCGCCGCGTCCGGCGAGTTGCCGATCACGATCGAGGTCGTCATCTCCTCCCGAGCCGACGTCTACGGCCTGAAACGGGCGGAGGCCGCGGGCCTGCCTACGCACGTGGTCGACGCGCGCAGCACGCCCGCGGACGAATTCAATCACAAGATCACGCAGTTGCTGACGGAAGCTCGCGTCGACCTGGTCTGCCTGGCCGGCTTCCTCTCGCTGTGGATCATCCCGCCCGAATTCGAGGGCCGCGTCTTGAACATCCACCCCGCCCTACTGCCGGGCTTCTGCGGCAAGGGCTACTACGGGCACCACGTTCACCACGCCGTGCTCGCCGCCGGCTGCAAGGTCTCCGGCTGCACGGTGCACTTCGCCGACAACGAGTACGACCACGGCCCCATCATCCTCCAACGCACAGTCCCGGTCCTCGACGACGACACCGACGACACGCTCGCCGCCCGGGTATTCGAGCAGGAGGAGATCGCTTACCCTGAGGCCATTCGGCTCTTCGCCAAAGGCCGCCTGCGTATCGAAGGTTCGCGCGTCCGAGTGACGCCTGCTTCCGTGTAGATGCTCCCGCCAAGACCAAGCTTCGCCTTGGACGCATCAAAGCAACGACCGGAACTCGTCCCCACTGAGCCCGGCTTGGCGGATGAGGCTACGTAAGGTTCCCTTCGCCACCTCGCGGTGATCCGGAACGGTAAGCCGGCGGTGCGGCGGATCGCGATGGCGCAGAATAATATGACTGCGGTCTGGTGATCGACGACGTAGCCGGTTCTCTCCAACGCCCGCACCACGTCCCGGCCCGATCCAACCGGCAGCTTGCTCACGTGGGAACCTCCACCGTCTCCTCCCAAATCGACGGCGAAATCGGTTCGTTGTGCTTGCGGAGGCTTTCCAGGTAGCCGCCGATCGCATCCCTGATATTCGCGACCGCCTCTTCGCGCGTGCCACCCTGGCTGACACAGCCCGGCAACGTAGGGCATTCGGCGACAGACCTGCCGTCTTCGTCCATTTCGATCAGCACCCGGTAACGCGCCATTCTGCAGACCTCCAGCTCTTCTGTGCAATATACCAACTGACGACACCGCTTCCACACGGAACGTCAGCTGACCGCCTGCGCATCGCTGGCTTCAGCGCCCGCTCGTTCAGTCCATGAACGGGAACAGACGCTTGAGTTGCGCCGGCGACGGCTGACTGCCGTACTCACACAGCTCGAATGCCTCCGCGTACCGAATCGCGTTGCCCTTGGCCTCGCCGTACAGCGTGCGCAGCATGTCCCGGTACTTGTCCGCGTAAGCGGCGCTGTACGACTGGAACTGCTTGGTCACCCATACCCGGCGCGCCTGTGCGTCCTTCGGCACCTCGTCGAGCCTGCCGCCGAGCCACGGTCCCCACTCCGTGAACTGCGAGGGTATTGCGTTCATGCAGTCCCACTTCTTCTCGGCCACCGCATCGATCCCGACGACGATGTCCGGCTTGAACGGGTTGGGCTTCTGGAACCCGTCCGCGAAGTAGAGGAAGACCGGGTTCTTCTCGAGCCGCGGCGTGTCCGGTGTGAAGAAGGGAACAGTGACCATGAAGGCCGCGTCCTGCACGAGAATGGAAGTGTACCGATGGTCCGGATGGTAGTCGTTCGGCCGATGGGTCAGCACGATGTCGGCCTGCCACTCGCGGATCAGCCGAGCGATCGCCTTGCGGTTCTCCAGCGTGGGCATCAACTCGCCGTCGTGGTTGTCCAGCACCTCGGTTTCGATCCCCAGGATCCTCGCGCACTCCTTCACCTCGCCCGTCCGTCGCTGCGCCAGCGGACCACCCGCCATCTTGTAGTGCCCGATGTCCCCGTTGGTGACGGAAACGAACTTGACCTTATGCCCGGCCGCAGCCCACATCACTGCCGTCCCGCCGGCCTCGATCTCGCAGTCGTCCGGGTGCGCCCCGAACGCAATGATCCGCAACACCCGGTCGGCCGCGCGAGCCCCGTCCGCACCCGCAATCACACCCGCCAGGAGGAGCCCCAGAAACGTCCACCTCGTAGTAGAACCGCGCATCACGACACCTCATCTTTCTCGCGTTCGACTGGTTCATTCCGCAAGGACCGGGACATCATACGACGACGGCACCACGCCGTCAGCCCTCGTGACGCGGACCGAACACAGCCCGTCCTCCGCAGCAAGTTGCCCGTCCCGAGCCGGACGCATAGGATCGCCCTCCTGTAACGCTACTGTCACGCACAGGAGAAGGGCTTTGATGAGCACAACCCCAGGACGTTCCGTTCGGCAAGAACCCACAATCACCCGGATCAGTCGGCCGCGGCGCTACGTCCTGCCGTATTTGGTCATGCTGATCAGTCCCTCGATTGCCGGGGCCGGCATTCCGATTCCCGAGCACCCTCAGTGGAAGCCGGTCGCAGACAACGTGTACCTTCAGGAAGTCGGTCGCACGGTCAAAACGAACGAGCCGGTCCACGCCCTGGCCGTCTTTGAGGGTAGCGCGTATGTGGGCATCAAGCGTGGCGTTCAGCGTCTGGAGGACGGGAAACTGGTCGACGCAGGCGGTCCGGGCGGCGCAGTTCGCCGGCTGAAGACGTTGAACGGCGCGCTGTGGGCCCTGGCCGACGACGGTCTATGGCGCCACGCCGCCGGCGCGTGGACCCGCGTGGATGCCGGCAAGTACGTCGATCTCACTTCTCACCGCGGCGAGATTGTGGCGGCGTCCGCGTCACACGTCTACCGCATCGACGGGGATCGTCTCGAGCAACTCGACAGGAGGCGACGGACCCCGCCGATTCGCGCGATCGCCTCGTACTGCGAAACGCTCTACGTGTGTCACGCCAATCGCGTGGGACTGCTCCAGGACGGCCGGATCGAATACGACGACGTTAGAGACTTCGGACACCTGCCGCTCGGCGCTCGGACGCGCGACATGATGGTCGTTGGCAACCGTCTACTCGTGGCGACTGATCGTGGGCTCGCGGTGCTCCGCGGGATGACCTGGACGACGCTGCGAGGCGAAGACGGCCTGTGCTACGAGGACACGACGTGCTTGGCTCCGGGTTTCGACGGCGACTACTGGATCGGGACCGCGCGCGGCGCCGTCCGCGCCGCGCACGGAGACTTCCACT
>CAYMME010000297.1:0-11676 GCA_964391465.1 uncultured Planctomycetales bacterium | reverse complement strand
GGGACACCGACGTGCTCTCCGCCTCGGCCTATGACGACAAGATCGCGTGGTACGAGAGCCTGAACGGCTCGGCAACCCTCGACGCGGGCTCGCATCTCTCGGTGGACGGTGCGCTGGTCAACTCGGTTCCCCTGACAATGTTCGACTCGACGATCAGCGTAGGGGTCGGCGCGGCCGGACCGCTGACGAACAGGTCCCGCATCACGGCCGAGTCGAGCGTCTTCGTCGCGAACTTCACCAACGCCGGGAGCGTCGACGTGATCAGCGGTTCGCAGGTGTCGGGCGACTACACGAACGACGGCACCACGACGATCCAGTCCGGCCTGCTCTCGATCACGGGAACGCTGACCAACAACGGCGACATCGACGGGGACTTCTCCGGCGGCGGCGGACTCTCTGTCGAGGGCGACTACGCGGCGAGCGCGTCCGCCCGGGCCGTCGTGGCCTCCGCCGATGCGACGGTGCGCGTGGAGGGTGACTACGACGTGGCGATTGATTCGAACGTTCGGTATGACATGGCGTTGGCGGAACTGCAGATGGACGGAGCGACGCAGGACCTGGAGGTCATGAGCACCGACATCGGGCCCGACCCGGCCGGGCTCGACCGCACGCAGCCGGGGCACTTCCCCATCGGCACGCTGCGCGTGGGCCCCGCGGCCACCACGGTCAACCTCGTCGACAACCACGACAACGACGGCCTCGGCCAGGTATCCTGTGAGGCCCTGTACGTCGACAAGCTGATCATCGAGACCGGGGCCACGCTCAACACGAACACGTGCCGCGTCTACTACAACGAGCTGACCCAGGACGGCACCGTCGACGACCGGGCCAACGTCATCCAGATCGGCTCCGGCGGCCCCGAGCCCATCCCCGTCCTGACCGGTCGGGATCCGGCGATCATGACGCTGCTACTCGGGGGTCTGGGCGCAATCCTCATCCGGCGACGAGCAGGGGCAAGAACCTCATAGCCCGGCCACCCGGCCGCAGCCAAGCGAGGTGCGTTGGGTGGCATGCCCAAGCGAAGCGCCGGCATGCACAACGCTGCGAACGGGTGCGGACGGTTGCTTTGTTCATGGCGGCGCTCGGCCCGCGGGCGCGGACCGGGCTTGGCCATGCCACCCATCAACAGCCCCAACCCGCGCGGCGTCACTCACGGACACGTGCCGGATTCGATGGTGATTCCGGCTCTCTCGAGGAGGTGAGATTCGCCGTCGATGTTTTCGATCAGGAGCTGGATTGCGTGCGTACCCACGCCGAGGGGCACGTCCGCCATCGGGCCGGTGGCCGCTACGAACCCGTCCACGCCCCACGTGTACTGGGCGATGGATGAGAGCAGGCCTCCGCTGCTCTTCGTCCCGTCGAGGCGCACGGTGGCCGTTCCTCCGAGCGGGTTGTTGGTTCGCATCACGTCGTCCCAATAGTCGGCACATCCGGTGAGGAACGAGTCCTCGGTGATACTGAACCTTGCCGTGGGCGTCCTGGGTCCGATGACGGTGATCGTGAGCGTCCGGAGCGGGACATCGCCTTCCGGTCCGCGCACGCCGACGGTGTATCTCGAAGTGCCGAGCGGGGCGTCGACCGTGAGCATTTCGCCGACGGCGAGGACCGTTTCACCGTCCAGCCAGATGAGTTCGCCGCCTTCCGGGCATTCGAGAGGCTCGAGGGTGGCGGTGAGCTGAACGGCTTCGGTCCCATTGTCGTCGGCGTCAATCACGCTTCCATCGACGTTACGGTGCTCGCTTTCGATCTCAAACCACACGCACATGGATGGTGCGGCGGCCGGGGCAAACATCCCGGCGATGGTGCGTGTGGGGGGGCGCGTCGTGTCCCTCGAGACCGGAGTGCCCTCAGGCGGCACGGGCGTGCAGTAGGTGCCGGCGATCGAGACCGTCAGCAACACGGCGATCAGCAGCTTCCATTTGTTCATGTCCTCGACCCCTATGATGCGGCTTCCACGTCAGCGTGGGCGTTCCGTCCCCCTTGCCGTCGACGTGAAGAAACCCCAACCCCCCGTGTCCGGACACAGTCCGGGCTCGACGACGATGCCCGTTCGTTCGAACAGGTGGGATTCGCCGTCCGTGTTCTCGACCAGAAGCTGAATCGAGTGGCTGCCCACGTCGAGGGACAGCTCCACCGTCGGGCCGGTGGCCGCGACCTGCCCGTCGACGCCCCATGTGTACTCGTCAATCGTTGACAGCAGCCCGCCGCTGCTCGGTGTGCCGTCGAGGTGGACGGTCACCGTCCCGCCGAACAAGTCGCCGGTTCGCACGACCTCTGCCAGTTCATCGCCACATCCGGTGAGGAACGAGACGAGGGCGAGCCCGAACCGGGCCGTCGGCGTTCGTGGTCCGATGACGGTAACACTGACGCTGTCGAGCACCTCGTCCTCGTCCGTACGACGGACGGCCAGTGCGTACTCCGTCACGCCCACGGGCACGTCGATCGTGACGGTGTCGCCTTCGCCAAGAAGCGTTTCGTCCTCCAACCAGATCAACCCGTCCCCCGCGAGGTAGTCCGTATCGATGTCCGTTGTCGTGAACTGAACCGATGCGGATCCGTCGTCGTCTGCATCAATCACGCTGCCGTCGACGCTGAGATACTCGCTCGCGACTTCAATGGATGCGGCACGAGGTTCGACCACTGCCGCGGCGGCGAACAGGCCGGCGGTTGTGCGTGTGGGCACGCGGGTCGTGTCCCTCGAGATCTCGGTGTCCGCGGGAGCCAGAATCGTGCAGGTCGGCCCGGCGATCGCGCTCGCGAGCAGCCAAGTCGCCAGCAGTCTCGATTTGTTCATGCCCTCGACCCCTACGGTATTACCTTCCGATGGGTGCCCCATCCTTCGCGGCTGTTTCGCGAAGGGTGGGGGACGGAAGCCCGTTGCACGGACCCGGCATGTGAACGGCGCCGGATCGGTCCCCCACCCCTGACAAACGGCCGTCAGGGATGGGGCACCCGCGCCGGACAGCAGGTGGGTCTCTCGACCCACCCTACGCGGCCCGACCTCTATGATACAACTTTCGGGTCGGCGATTCAGTTGCCCTTCGGGTCGATCGCCTCCGCGATCAACTCGGCCACATCCTTGACTTGCATGCCGGCAGCCTCGTCTTCCTTGGCCGCGTCGTCGAGCATGGTCATGCAGAAGGGGCAGGCCGTTGCGATCGTCCCCGCCCCGGTAGCCTTGAGCTGCTCCCAACGACTGAGGTTGACCCGCTGGTCGGCGGCCTCCTCGGCCCACATGCGCCCGCCACCGGCGCCGCAGCAGAAGCTCTCTTCGCGCGAGCGATCGGTCTCCAGCAGCGGCAATGAGAGCTGCAAGCCTTCGCGTAACGTCTCGCGCGGTGCGTCGTACTCGCCGTTGTGCCGTCCGACGTAGCACGGGTCGTGCAAGACGATGCCGTCGAGCTTGCCGTCGGTCGTGGGGATGCGTCCTTCGTCGACGAGCCGCCGCAGGAACTGCGTGTGGTGTTGCACGTCGTAGTGGCCGTCGAAGTCCGGGTACTCGTTCTTGAGCGTGCTGAAACAGTGGGCGCAGGCGGTCACGATCTGCTTGAACTGCACGCCGTTGAGCGTCTCGACGTTCTGCATGGCCACTTCCTGGAACGTGAACTCGTCGCCCAGGCGCCGGGCCGCGTCGCCGGTGCAGCGTTCGCGCTTGCCCAGCACGGCGAAGTTCACGCCGGCCGCGTGCAGGATCTTGACCATCGCCTGCGTGACCTTCTGGTTGCGCCGGTCGAACGCACCCGCGCAACCGACCCAGAACAACACGTCCGGCGAGGGGTTGTCTTCGACGGTGGGAACATCGAGGTCCTTGGCCCAGTCCATGCGCTCGTCGTTGGGCAGGCCCCACGGGTTCCCGGTTGCGCTGATGTTCCGCAGTGCGGTCTGCTCGCTGCCGCGGATCTGCCCCTCGCCGACGAGATGGCGCCGCATGTCGACGATGGCGGTCAGGTGGTCGATCAGGACCGGGCACTCCTCGACACACGCCCGGCACGTGGTGCACGACCACAGCGTTTCGGCCTCGACGCTACGGCCATGTAGCGAGTCGGGCGAGGTCGCGCCGTCACGGATGGAGAGCACGACCTTCATCGGTGACAACGGCTTACCCGTCGCGTAGGCCGGGCAGGCGGAGTAGCACCGGCCGCAGCGGATGCAGGCGTCGAAGCTCAGGAGTTGGCGTCGCGTGAAGTCGCTTGCGGCCTCGACGCCGAACTTGCCCGTCTCTTCGACCTCCTCCATCGAGAGGGGCGCGAGCCGGCCGGGTTTCGATTCCTCTATGAGGAGCATCGAGACCGGCGCAACGAACATGTGCAGCAGCTTCGTGTACGGAATCGCGCCGAGCAGCACGTACACGAGAATCATGTGCACCCACCAGACGACGAAGTGACGCCCGGTGGCCGCTTCCACCGAGATTCCTTTGCCTTCGACCATGCCGGCCATCGCCCAGCCGACGAAAGACGCCGTCTCGAAGGAAGACGTTTCGCGCTGGGCGACGATGCGATAGGCCTCGACGCCGAACCCCGTCACCGCGACGGCCAGGGCCAGCAGCAGCACGACGATGTCGCTGACGTGCGTGGGTGGACAGTACTTCCTGCCCAGCACGCGCCGGCCGAGCATGACCAGGATGCCGATGATGAAGAGCAGCCCGAACAGATCGAGCACGAACGAGAAGACGAGGTAGAACTGCCCGTGCAGGAACGTGAGGATGCCGTAGTGCTCGATGCCGACGAGGCACGTGCCGATGAACAGCGCGATGAAGCCCCAGAGAATCCCCGCGTGGGCGACCCAGCCGGCCGCCGACCGGGCCGTCTTGACCTGCACGAGCGCATTCAGGCCGACCCGCTTGATCCGCGCGGCCACATCACCGAGGGCCGGGCCGGGGCGTCCGGTGCGCCAGACCTGATAGTGGCGGTACATGCCGTAGGCGAACACGACCGCCGTGACCGCGGCGAGGACGTACATCGACACGCGCGTGGGCATGCCGACGTTCCAGAGGATCTCGCGGGTTGGTTCCATGTCACGAGTCGCGTGCAGCCTTGATCCCGGCGGTCAGCGCGGGTACGGCCTCGAACAGATCCGCGACCAGTCCGAAGTCGGTCACTTCGAAGATGGGAGCCTCGGCGTCCTTGTTGATCGCGATGATGGTCTTGCTGTTGCGCATGCCGGCCAGGTGCTGAATCGCTCCGGAGAGGCCGACCGCAACGTACAACTTCGGTGCGACGATCTTGCCGGTCTGGCCGACCTGGAAGTCGTTGGGCATCCAGCCCGAGTCGACGGCAGCCCGACTGGCCCCGACGGCCGCACCGAGCAGGTCGGCCAGCTCGTTGATGAGCCCGAACCCGGACTCGCCCTTCGTGCCGCGCCCGCCCGAGACGACGACCTCAGCCTCGGTCAGTTCGGGTCGGTCGAGCGGCGTCACTTCGAGGTTGATGAAGCGTTTCCGCGAGTAGGCGATGTCATCGGGTACGGCCACCGATTCGACGGCGGCTGATCCGTCGCCGGCCTGGACCGGGTCGAACGACGACGCCCGGCACGTGGCGAGAATCGTTGCTCCGTCGACGACGGTTTCGGCCAACAGGTTCCCGGCGAACACCGCTCGCAGGAACTTGGCCGAGCCGTCCGCGACCTCGAGCACTTCGAGTACGTCGCTGGCCATGGCCGCGTCGAGAGCGGCGGCTAGCCGTGGGAAGTAGTCCTTGGTAGTCGTGGTGGCCGCTCCGGCGATGAGGCGATACGGACGGTCCTTCGCGACGGCCGCGACTGCCGCCGCGTACGCCTCGGCCGTGTAGCTGCCCAGCGCGTCGTGCTCGACGGTCAGAACCGTGCGGACCGGCAACTTGGCGGCAGTCGCCGCGGCCTGGGACGCCTCGGGGCCGACCAGCAGAAGGTCACAGACGCCGCCGGCCTGGTCGGCCACCTGCTTCGAGAACGTGATCGCGGCAAGGTCGGCCTTGCGGATCGATTCGGTTGCCGGGGCGATCACGGCCAGTACATCACTGCTCATGGGTTCCTCTCAACTACGTGGCGCCCTCTGAGTATCAGGGTATCGGGTGCCACGGGCAGCTTGCCTGCCCGTGCCCGGACACTGGCGGGCAAGCCGCCAGTGGCACCCGAGGTGATTGAGCGTCGCGCCCCGCGCTTGCGCTTGGGGTTCGGATTGTCACAGTCGACGGTCATTCTATACGAGCTTGGCCTCGACGAGCTTCTGGACCAGCTCCTCCGGGGTCTTGCAGATCACGCCCGGCTCCCGTGGCGGCAGGGGGCGATAGGCGACGATTCGCGAACGCTCGGCGGGCAGGGCACCCAACTCGCCGGCGTCGATGATGTCCATCGGTTTCTTCTTGGCTTTCATGATGCCGGGCAACGAGGCGTACCGCGGCTCGTTGAGGCGCAGGTCGGTGGTGATGACGGCGGGCAGATCGACGGAAACCTGCTCGAGCCCGCCGTCGACCTCGCGGGTGACGGTGGCGCTTCCGGCATCCTCGGACAGCTCGATCTTCGAGGCGAAATTGGCCTGGGGCCAGTCGAGCATCCCCGCCAGCATCCCGCAGACCTGCCCGTTCTCGTCGTCGACGGCCAACTTGCCCATGAGCACCAGGTCGGGCGACTCGCGGCCCACGACCGCCGCCAGGAGCGTCGCGGCCTGGAGGGCGTCCAGTTCGACGTCGGTCTTGACCAGAATCGCCCGGTCGGCTCCCATGGCCAACGCGGCGAGCAACTGTTCACGCGACGTTTCCGTCCCGACGGTGGCGGCGATCACCTCGGCCGTGCCGCGGGCCTCGCGGATCCGCAGTGCCTCCTCGACGGCCAGCTCGTCGAACGGGTTGACCTCGTACTTCTCAGCCGGAACGAGCGACCCGTCCGAGCCGATCTTCATCCGAGTGTTTCGTTCCGGCGTCCGCTTGATTGTGGTCAGAATCTTCATAACCCAGCCTTGGGCCGCAACCTGGCCCGACATCCGTCCTGATTCCTGCTACAATATCCCAGCCATGGTCCCGCGTGGGCCAAGCAGTCGTTCCTGTAGCAGATCTTGTCGCATTCGGCCAGTGGCTCATGGCTGAACGGCGATGGGAGAAGTGATCGGGGCTCAGGATCGACGGAGCCGCTGCCTGCCGCGAAGAAGGAGTACCTGCTGGCCCATGATCCGGTGCCCGGCTTGTTTCCAAGAGGTTGTCGAAGGCGGTCGCTATTGCTCGGCCTGCGGCGCACCGGTCGATGCGTCGCCCACCGCGTCGACGGCCTCGGCCCACCGATCGGCTCCGAGCCGCACACCTTCCTCACGGGCCATCGAGCACGGGCAGTTTCTGCCCGGCACCGTCTTGGGCGACCGGTATCGGATTGTGAGCCTGCTCGGGCGCGGCGGCATGGGCGAAGTCTGCCGGGCCGACGACTTGAGGCTCGGGCAACAGGTAGCGCTGAAGTTCCTGCCGTCCGTGGTCGAGGGCGACGCGGCCGCACTCGAGCGGTTCCACAACGAAGTCCGCTCTGCCCGGCAGGTCGCGCACCCCAATGTCTGCCGGGTCTACGACGTCTCCGAGGTTGCCGACAAGCACTTCCTCTCCATGGAATACGTGGACGGGGAGGATCTGCGTTCGCTCGAGCGCCGCATCGGACGACTGCCGAAAGACAAGGCGTTGCAGATCGCTCGGCAGCTCTGTGCCGGACTGGCCGCGATTCACGATCGTGGTGTCCTGCATCGCGACTTGAAGCCGCGCAACATCATGATCGACGGACGCGGCCACGTGCGGATCACGGACTTCGGTGTGGCGGGCATGGCCGAGGTGGTACAGGGCCAGGAGGCCCGGGCGGGCACACCGGCGTACATGGCGCCCGAGCAGTTGGCAGGGCACGAGGCCACAGCCCGAAGCGACGTGTACGCCCTGGGTCTCGTGCTCTACGAGCTTTTCACCGGCAGGCCGGCGGCGGAGGCGCGCGAGATCGCGGAGCAGTCGTCGACGCCGACGGACGGAGCGACGACGTTCTCGCTGGGACCCGGCGGAGCATTGGACCCGGCCGCGGAGCGGGCGATTCTGCGTTGCTTGCAGTCGGATCCGAGCCGGCGCCCCGCGTCGGCGATGGCGGTTGCGATTGCGTTGCCCGGGGGCGACCCGCTGGCCGCGGCCCTCGCGGCGGGCGAAACGCCCTCCCCGGAGATTGTGGCCGCGGCGGGAGAAACGGGATCGCTTCAGATCGGCCGCGCCGTGCGCCTGGTGGTTCTGTTCTTCGCCGGGCTGGCCGTGGCTGCCCACCTTCATGAGCAGGTCGCCCTCCCGATGGCTGTGCCCCTGGAACTGAAGCCCGCCGTTCTCGAAGATCGTGCCGCCAGGATCGCGGCGCTGGCCGGATACGCGGGCGAACCCGCCGATGCTGCGGCCGGCATTGGCTGGGATGAGACCTGCCTTCGGTCGATATGGCCAGGTGATGCTTCGGCGTCAGACCGCAAGCGAATCGATCCGGCCGTTGCGGGCTGCTTCTGGTACCGGCAGAGCCCGGAGGAACTCATCCCGCGGTCTCCGTTGCGGACCTCTTTCCGGCCCACCTTCTCCGATCCGCCAAACGAGTCACCGGACATGGTCCGGATCATCCTCGGTCGCGATGGCCGGTTGCGGGCGTTGCATGCCGTGCCGCCGGAAGAGATCGGTCCGGTGGAGCCGTCGCAGGAGGTCGACTGGACAAGGCTGTTCGGGGCAGCCGGCCTCAATCTCGCTGCGTTTACACCCACCGCCCCGACCCGAACGCCGCAGGTGCCTTCGGACCGTCAATTCGCATGGATTAGCTCCCACCCCGACTTCGAAGGGATCGAACACCGCGTGGAAGCGGCCTCATACCGGGGCCAGGTTGTTCACTTCGTGACCCTCGGCCCGTGGGGCGCACCGCGCACACTGCGTCGCGCGCCGACGGAGCCCAGTCTGGCGAGGACGATTTCCACCGGCGTGTGGACAGCGTCCTATCTTGCCGTGCTCGTTCTCGGCGCCGTCTATGCGCGGAGGAACTACCAACTCGGACACGGTGACCGGCGGGGCGCCACGCGGCTCGCTCTGCTCGTGTTCGCACTCTATATGCTCTATTGGCTGTTCGGAGCCGGTCACGTACGGTCGATTGGCAGGGAGTTTGGCCTCTTTCGCGTGGCGCTCAGCGACGCGCTGTATCGAGCGGTATTCGTGTGGATCCTGTACATGGCGTTCGAGTCGTTCGTCCGACGTGTGGCTCCTCGACGCATCATCGCCTCGACGCGCCTGCTGGCCGGAAGGTACCGCGACCCGCTCGTGGGCCGGGACGTTCTCATCGGCGTCCTGGGCGCGGTGACCTTGCTGGTCGTGCTGCAGACGACGGCGCTGGTCGTCGAGTGGCTCGGTCTCCCGCCATCGCGCTGGTTGCCCTTCGTGCACCCGACCCCGGCGATCTCGACGACGCGCGTCATTGCCCAGATTGTGGATGCGGCCCTGGACTGGACGGTTCAGGTGATGATCCTGACGTTCCTGTACGTTGCGTTTCAGATCGTCCTGCGCAAGCCCTGGCTTGCGATTCTCGGGTTCGCGGTGGCGCTCTTTCTCATGCAGTTGACCAGCGCCCGAAGCGGTCACATCGGCGTGGATCTGTCCCATGCCGCTATTGGCACGGTCGTGGTCGTACTGATGGTCGGCCTCTACGGACCGCTGGCCTTCACGGTGATGCTCGGCTCACTCGAGGTCCTCATGAGCTTTCCGCTCACGCTGGATTCCACGGTATGGCACGGCGGCAGTTCGCTGTTCGCGGCCGTGCTGATCTCTGGTCTCGCCGTTTACGGATGCCTGGTGTCGGCGCGGGGACAGCCGTACGTCGAAGAGTTGGCGTAGCGAGGTCGACGTCAGGCGTCGAGCAGCTTCCTGGCGATCACCAGGCGTTGAATCTGGCTGGTGCCTTCGTAGATCTGGGCCAGCTTCGCGTCGCGCATGAGCTTCTCGACGGGGTACTCCCTCATATAGCCGTTGCCGCCGAAGATCTGAACCGCGTCGGTAGTGACGCGCATGGCCATGTCGGCGGCGAACAGCTTGGCGTAGGCCGAGGTGGTGCTGTCGATGCTGTCCTGATCGACCGACCACGCGGCCCGCCAAGTGAGCAGGCGTGCCGCTTCAACGTCGCGGGCCATGTCGGCCAGCATGAACTGAATGCCCTCGAACGCGGCAATCGCCTGGCCGAAGCACTTGCGTTCCTGGGCATATGCCAGAGAGTGCTCCATCGCCGATCGGGCAACC
Organism: uncultured Planctomycetales bacterium; assembly: GCA_964391465.1. Classification (GTDB taxonomy): domain Bacteria; phylum Planctomycetota; class Phycisphaerae; order UBA1845; family CAYMME01; genus CAYMME01. The sequence continues at coordinate 1,444 of CAYMME010000297.1, read as the reverse complement.
CCAACGGCGAGGGCGGCCGTGCTCGTGCGCGTCATGTCCAGCGTGCGCATCGCGAGCTTGAACCCGGTGTTCTCTTCGCCCAGCCGCAACGACGCGTCGATCTCGGCATCCTCGAAGACGACCTCCGTCGTGTTCGACGCTCGCTGGCCCATCTTGTCCTCTTCCTTGCCCACCGAGACGCCGGGCGTGTCGGCGGGTACGACGAACGCGGAGATGGTCTTGTGCCGTCCGGACCGGTCGTGCGTGGCGAAGACGGTGTGGAAGTCGGCGATGCCGCCGTTGGTGATGAAGCACTTCGTGCCGTTGAGCACATAGCCGCGGTCGCTCTTCACGGCGGCGGTGGCCATGCCCGCCGCGTCGGAGCCGGCCCCCGGTTCGGTCAGGCAGAACGCCGCGTAGCGCAACGACTCGGTGAGCCGGGTCAGGAACCGCTGCTTCTGCTCTTCGGTGCCGGCGAGCATGATCGGCATTGCGGCCAGGTTGTTCGCCTGCATGGTCGAGGTCATGCCCGCGCAGCCGGCCGCGAACTCCTCGTTGAGAATGGCCGAGTCCAGGCACCCGATTCCACCGCCGCCGTACTCGGCGGGCACGCGATCGTTCAGGAAGCCCGCCGCGAACGCCTTCTCCATCACCTCGTGCGGGAACCGGCCCTCCCGGTCACACTCGCCTGCGACCGGAGCCATCTCGCGCGCGGCAAACCGCCGGGCCGAGTCCTGCAACGCACGCTGTTCGTCGGTCAGCTCGAACGAGATCATCGTGTTTGCCCTCCGCTGCCTACGTCGTTTGCCGAATCGCTCCAATACGTGTCTTCGCCCCGGCGTCATGAGTCCACGGACGGCAGCGCACTCATCACCCGTCTTGTTTCCGACTCAAACGCGGCGAATGCCGGCAACCGGCGCAGTGGAGCCCAGTCGCCAATGAGGTCGGCGACGCGCGGGATGCGCCGGGCAAGCTCGTCTTCGAACCGAGCACGCCGTCGTCCTGTGTGTTCGGAGGCTTCCACGAGTAGCCGTCTGAGGACGTTCTTCGGGCTCGGAAGCGCTTCAAGCCCACTCGGCATGGCAAGGTGCACTCGTCCATTGGGGTTTCCGGCGGCACATCGAATTGCCCCCTCTTCGATGAGGAGCCAGGCCTCCGTCATCCGGACGGGAACGACTGGAACATGCTGCTCGATTCCAACCTGCCGCGCCGCGCGGTCGATCTCCGCGACGCGGCGGACACGGGGTTCGCGCTCGGCATCCCGGTGAACGAACAAGACGTCGCACGGAAACAACTGGATAGCACACCGGATGCGCGCCACAAGCCCCCTTGGGACGTGCCGGAGTCCACGGAGATCCGCCACCTGCTCGCTGAGCCCTGCCTGCTGCACGACGGGAAGGTCCGTGAGGACCGAATGCCATTAAGTCAAGCAAGGCACGCCCGTAAGTCTTTTTACTGCAACGAC
>CAYMME010000296.1:0-11721 GCA_964391465.1 uncultured Planctomycetales bacterium | reverse complement strand
CCGCAAGGCCATGCCGAATACCGTGATCTACCAGTCCGCCGGTGGGTGGGGGTTTCACGAGGCAGGGACGGACTACGTGGGGCAGGCGAAATCCATGGCCTCCATCGACGGCGGCATCCGGCTGACCAACGAAACGGACAGCTTCCAGCAGAACTTCTACGCGACGCGTCTCGCGGCCACGGCGGCGCGCCTCTATGGCATCGACCTCGGGTACGAGCCCGCCAGTTCGCACACCGGTCGCGGTACCGTGGCCCGTATCTTCAACACCACGGCCACCAACGGTGACCACTTCTTCACCTACTCCGGGAACGCCTTCTATCGGCAGATGGCCGTCGCCAAGTGGCTGGAGCACTTCAAGTACCTCGACACGCGGCAGGATCCGGTCATCGACGTAGCCGTGTACTACCCGGAGACGATGAACCAACTGGATCAGGGCACGTTTCGGTACTTGTATGCGTGGGGCTTCAACCCTCGTGCCCGCGAGATTCGGCGCCACGTCGAGGTGGACTACCTCGACGAGACCCTGATCCGGGATGGCTTCCTTGATCGCTACAAGGTCCTCGTCTTCTGCTGGGGGAACGTCATCGAGGCCGACGTGCAGGCGACCGTCGACACGTGGTTGCGTGCGGGCGGCGTGATCGTCTACCCGTCATTTCCGAGGGGGAGCCAGCAAACCGTCGAGGGGGACCGGACGGTTTTCGCGAAATGGGCACGTGGTGACACGGGCGGCGGCTCGTTCCATCGCTACCGGGGCGACATGGAGCCACCCCGGCTCTACGCCGACTTCGTGGCGTCGATCCTGCCTCGCACACCCGGCCTGCATCCGTGGACCCAAGCCGCCTTGCAAGTGCGGCATCCTCATGGTGTGTTCTTCAGTGTGCAGCGGGACGGCCATCTCCTGGCCATCAACTACCGCCGTGAGACCGCACGAGTAACGCTGGAAGGCCGCTTCTCGGAGCAGATAGCGCCATACTCGATCGCCCGCTTCCCGATTGCCGAGTAGGGTCGGCGACACATCTCGGAATCGCGTGCTCGTGGCGCTAGTGTAGTGTCTCGGGCAGACTGCATTTTTTCCGAACCGCGACCGTGAGGGAGCGGCAATGCTTCGCCTTACCGCGGCCGCTTCCTAACGGGCGCGGTTCGGATCAGATAAGCCTCGCCAGCTCTGAGACACCACACTAGTTCGCGTCCAGCCAGCCGCCCAGGTCGAAGATCTCCTCATCGGTCAGCGTGAGGGCGGGCATGCCGACGTCGATCGTGCTCAGGTCATTGACCAGGAGGCCGCTGGTGCCTGACAGGTCGGTGGACGTGCCCTTCGGGTCATAGGTGCCGAGTATGTGACACGTGGCGCACTGGTCGTCGTAGATTGCCTGGCCGGCGCTCAAGTCGGGCTGTGGGCGTCCGTTGCCGTTCTCGCCGGGTGTGCAACCGAGCATGCCCAGAACCATGCCGACCACCAGAACCCACGCTCCGCTGCTGGCTACTGCCTCTCGCATCATCGAGTCTTGTCTCCTACCCGCTTCTGCCGACTTATCCGTCGAGCGACGCCGCGCGTGCGAACGAATCACGAGACCGCCGGTCTCGCTTGGACTATCGGTTGATGGGATGGGGCCTTGCCACGGCCAACAGACGAAAGGATCCCATCCGCCCACGGCAACCTTCGCCTCATTATCCGTGCGACCGACCGGTTTGTCGAGGCGATTGCTCAATCGCGACGCGCATCGACCGTTTACTTGTGCGGGTCGGGTCCGTACCATCGCCCCCATGTAGGCCGACGGGCGCGCGTGTCATGTGCCTACGCTACAGGAGTGCTGTGTTCGCCGTGATTGCCATGCCCCGTTGCTCGGCAACGGCAGTTCAGGCCTGCTCGCACGGGCCGTCGGCCGTTGGGGGGACATTCCTGCTTGCCTTGATCCTGAGCGTGCCTGCCTTCGCGGAACAGCGGCTCGCGAAGTGCGCCGACTGCCACGCCGATCAGGCCGGGCAGTTCGAGGCCTCGGTGCATCGCGACGCCCTGCGCTGTCAGCAGTGTCACGGTGGGGCGGATACGTACGAGGCCGCCGACGTGGCGGAGTACATCCCGCGCCTTGCAGGATCGGCGCCCGCGACGACGCCGCAATCTCGTGCACCCTTCGACCACGGCCCGTCGTTTCGTCGCCCCGCGCCCGCGGACGTCCCGACGTTGTGCGGAGACTGCCACGCGGATGTGGAGCTGATGAACGCGTTCGGGCTTCCGACCGATCAGCTCGCGCGGTACTGGGTCAGTGGTCACGGACGCCGCTTGATGCAGGGCAGCGACACGCAGGTGGCCGTGTGCATCGACTGCCACGGCACGCACGACATTCTATCGGCCGAGGACCCCCGTAGCCGGACGCACTTCCGCAAAGTGAGCGACACGTGTGGCCGGTGCCACGCCGACGCCGACCTGATGCATGCGTACGCGCTTTCCGATAAGGTCGTCGACCAGTACCACACCAGCGTTCACGGTCAGAACGTCATTCAGCATAGTGACGCCGCCTCGCCGACGTGCTCGACCTGCCACGACGCGCACGGGGCGATGCCGCCGGGCCACGCGGAGGTCGGTCACGTCTGCTCCCAGTGCCACGAGCAGATCGCGGAGTACTCCCTGCAGAGCGCGCACGGCCCGCTGCCGACCTTCCCGCGCTGCATCGGCTGTCATGTGGAGGCGGGAGACCCGCGCAACCACCGGATCGCCGCCGCCTTCGTGGACGGCGCGCAGTTGCGCGAAGCGTACGTTGCGGTAGCGGGTCGGGCCGGCACTATTGCGGGGGATGAGACAACCAGGCGATTCGTCGAGCAGGTTAAGCGGATCGGTACGTTCCCGCGCATCGAGGACGCGTGCGAGCCCTGCCATGCGCCCGACCGCGAGTCGGGTCACGCACCGTTCTTCGAGGAGACCGACGAGGAGGCCCGGGCACTCGGTCGCGATCTGGCGACGGCCTTTCGCGAAGCACAGTTCGAGTATGCCCGCACGACCGAGCGCGTCGATCGCCTGGCCCGCGGCGCGCTGCTCGTGCGCGATGAGGCCGTGCGGACCGAGGACGCCGGGACGGAGCTGACGGCCCTGAGTGCGTTTCTCCACACGCTCGATCTCGCCGAGGTTCGGGCGCGTGCGCAGAAGGTCCTGCAAACCTGCGAAGAAGTGAACGCCGCGCTCGATGGTCGGGAGGGTCGCCTCGTTCAGCGGCGCTGGGCTCTCCTGCCGGTGTGGTGTTTCTTCGTCGTGTGTTGGCTGTTGCTGCGTCGTCGGTATCGTGTGACCGCATCGGCCGGTGCTGATGGGGGGGGCATCGAGGTGCCCGCGCGGCGCGGGTTCCTTGATGCTGCCTTGCGGATCATGGGGGTCATCGGGGTGGTCGCCGTGGCGTGGCCGGCGCTGGCCTACGTGCGGCCCGCCCGCAAGCGCACGCGGGGCGTCCAACGTGCCGGCGCGGGCAAGGAGTCGGGCTGGCTTCCCTGGAACGAACGCAGAATCGTGGTGGCCGAGACCCCGGTGAGCGTGATCCGAACCGACCGAGGCTTTCGCGCGTTCTCGGCGCGCTGCACGCACCTCGGCTGTCTGGTCCGCTGGGACCCGACGCGGCGGCAGTACCAGTGCCCGTGTCATGCCGCCCAGTTCGACGCGGAGGGCAAGGTCGTCGCCGGCCCTCCGCCCACCCCTCTCCCTGAGTACAAGGTTGCCATCGTTCAGGGGGAGGTCATTGTGACTGTGGGCCCGTAGATCTGATCGGGAGTGTCGAATCGTGCGTGTCGAACCGAAGCGGCGGGAGCGATTGCTCGACGAGCGAATTCGCTACTCGGCGCTGCGCGATTTCGTACGTCGGCACCTCCAGAAACCACTCCCGCCGCGGACGGGCTGGATGCACGTTGTAGGCAGCCTGGCCTTGATGGCTTTCGTCGGGCAGTTCGTCACCGGCGTTCTTCTGCTCCTGCACTACCGACCGACCCTCGATGATGCCCATCAATCCATCCGATACATCACCGGCGACGTGCCTTTCGGCTGGCTGATCCGTCAGGCCCACGCGTGGGGCGGTACGCTCATGTTGCTGGCCGTCGTGCTGCACATGGTACGAACGTTCTTCTCCGGTGCGTTCAAGAGGCCGCGCGAACTCACGTGGTTCCTCGGGGTGTTTATCCTGTACGCTACCCTGCTGACCGGACTCACCGGATACCTCCTGCCGTGGAACCAACGCTCGTACTGGGCCACGACCGTCGGCGCCGAAGTCCTGGCCACGTTGCCGCTGCTGGGTGAATCACTGCGACAACTCCTGCTCGGGGGAACGGCGGTCGGTCAGGAGACGCTCTCCCGCTTCTTCCTTCTTCACGTGATCCTGCTGCCCTGGTTGCTCGTTGCCTTGCTCGTCGTGCACCTGGTTCTGGTACGCGTTCACGGTGTGGCGACGCTCGATGAGGTCGGCAAGGAGCGTACCTACGGTCCGGGCGAGGGGGTGCCGTTTTGGCCGGTGCATGTAGCGCGCGAGTGGACGGCGGCGATTGCGTGTCTTGCCCTGCTGTTCACGCTGGCGGTGCTCGCGCCTCTGGGGATCGGCGAGCCGGCGAACCCCCTGGAGACACCGAAGGGGATCAAACCGGAATGGTACTTCTTGCCCACGTACCAGGTTCTCAAGTACTTCCCGGGCTCGGCCGGTGAGTTACTGGGGATCGTCGTTGCCGCCGTCCCGTTTCTTCTCCTGTTGGTGTGGCCGTTCGTCGAGCGCAGCCCGGCCCGTCGCCCGCGCGATCGGAAGTGGGCGGTTGTAGTCGGCTGCTTCGCCATTCTCCTCCCCGTCGCGCTGGGGCTTCTCGGCCACTTCGCGGAAACGACCGTTCACATTGCCGGTCGGGCGTACGACTTCGACACCTACGGTGTGCCGCACGTCGCCGATCCGCAGTCGGCCGGCGGATCGTCCGATCCTTTCGGCCGTGCGGGTCCCGGTTGATGGAGACGCAGCACCGTGAGCTTCGCTGCGTTCCCCGCAGAGCCGGTGTTGCTCGCATGGGGCAGATGCTATACTGGTGGTTCAAGCTTCTCGTTTGCTATAGTGGCGGATCATGAGGCCGATGGAATCTGTCCAGGTGTCCACGGCGGTGATTCGTAGCATCACTGTGTGGTGTTGAATCTGGGCATGCGGGGCAGCGTGAACGCGGTGTGAATCGAAGCGGCCGCACGAGGCGTCTGGTGTTTTCCGGATTGTCTCAAGGGAGACCGATCCCATGAATAGTGAGAATGCACAGCACGAACCTGCGGGCCCGCCGGCGCCGCCGACGGGCGCCGGTCCGATGGGTGCACCGCTGAGACCGTCCTCATGGCCCACAGTGATCGGCATCATCGGCATCGTGTACAGCTCCTTGGGCGTGCTCGGCGGTTGTTGCGGGATCGGCGCGATGTACTTCATGCCGGACCTGATCGAATGGATCGAGGACTTCCTGCCCGCGGAACAGGCGGAAGCGATGGGTACGATCGATGAACCGTCGGCATGGATGATCGTAAGCTCTGTGGTTGCAGTGGGTCTGGCGGCGTTTCTGTTGACCGGTTCGATTCGCGTGCTGCGTCGACGCGCGTCCGGAGTGCAGACGTGCAAGATCTGGGCGGTGGTCAGTATTCCGTGGACGGTCGTCGCGTTGGTCATTGGCTGGACGTACCAGCCTGACGTACCCACAACCCAGGACGCCGCCTATGCAAGCGGTATGATGATCGGCAACGTGGTCGGAAGCTGCGGGGGTCTGTTGTTCGGCTGGGCGTTCCCCATCTTCCTGCTGATCTGGTTCTCACGGAGCAAGATCAAGGCCGAAGTTGCCGAGTGGACGTAGGATGCGTTGCAGGACGTGCGACTACCTGTTGTGGAACTCGCGGGAGCGTCGTTGCCCCGAGTGCGGCACGCCGTGCCTGCCGAGCGAGTACGAGTTCGTTGCCAACAGCGTTGCTTTCTGCTGCCCGCACTGCGATCAGGCGTACTACGGCACGGGCCCGAAGGGTCACGTCAACCCGCAGGAGTTCGATTGCGTCTCCTGCGGCCGGCACATCCACATGGATGAGATGGTGCTTCGGCCGGCCGAGGGGGTCGACGACGATGAGACCGAGGCCGAGCGTGTGCCCTGGCTGGAACGCAACCGGCGCGGTCGAATCAGAGCTTGGTTCTCGACCGTCGGCATGGCGCTGGTCGCGCCGGTGCGATTGATGCAGGGGCACACCGGCACCAGTCGCATCGGTCAAGCGTGGTGGTTCGCGATCGTCACCAGCATCCTTCTGGGTCTTGGCATCGCAGCCCTGTTCCTCCCGTTCTTCGTGCTGCCGATGGTACTCCCGCCAGTTGCGGGGCCCGGGGGGCCGGGCGCCGGGTTCGTTGTTCTTGGCGTTTTCGGAGGATTCGTCGGCGTCCTTGCCGGCGTTGTCCTCGTCGTCGTCGTGGGGATCGCGCTGTGGGGGCTCGTCTCGCACGGGCTGTTGCGACTCGCGGACCAACCGGCCGGGACGATAGGTCGGACATACGAGGCACTCTGCTACAGCTCCGGCGCAAACGTCGTGTCTGCCACACCGTGCGTCGGCCTGTACTTCGGCTGGATCTGGTGGGTCGTCAGCGCTGTGCTCATGGTCAAGGAACGTCAGCGAGTGCGTGGGGGGGCCGCGGCGTTCGCCGTGATCACGCCGCCGGGCTTGGCCGTGCTCACTATCATCGGGCTCTACGCCGCGTTGATCGTGTACAGCATCAAGGTCGGTGCGGCGGGTGCGGCCGGGTTCGCTCCTTCGATGAACGAACCCCAACTCCTCGCCAGCGGGATCGTCGAGTACGCGAGTGAGCAGGGCGGCACCGGGCCGAAGCACGCGATCGAACTCGTCAGCGGTGGCTACGTCGACTCCGAGGATCTACTCACCGTCGACTCGGATACGTTCGAGGATCGGGACGACCTTCTCGGTGGCGCGTTGGTGTCCGGCCAGGTTGGGATGGACGGAGTCGGACGTGTGTCGCTCCGGATCGATCCAGCCGGTGGTGTCGACGAACCGGACGTTCGTGTCGCCGGCCTGGATACGGTCGGTCGTGAGCTGCCGGATGACATCGCCATGAGCGCCGTTGAACGGGCGCAGCGTGAGAATCAGTGCATTCGGGTAGGTGTCCCGGACGCGCTTCAGGTAGGCGGCGTAGAGGGGCCCGAAGACCTTCGCCTTGGCTCCGCCGTCGTTTGTGCCGAGGTTGACTACGACCATGCTGGGTTGACGCCGAGTGTCGAGCGGGGCGCCCGCGTGGGCGTGGCTCAGAGACTCGTTCGCCGGCGGGACGCCTCCATTGCCGCCGACGGTCAGGCCGAGGCGTCCGAACCCGACGACGCGCGGCTCGGCGCCGACCCGCAACGCGGATTGGTATGCCCAGCCCAGGCGGCCGTCGCTGTACTCGGGCCACCGGGCCGGATCCCGGTCCTTGTCCTGACTCTTGTCGTAGTGCGTCAGGACACCCTCGGTGATGCTGTCGCCGAGATACTCGATCATATGCTTCGGGCGACGGGGCGGTTCGGTGAGCCGCGTGCCGCCGGGCAGCGTCATTCCCCGGAAGACGACGGAGGATTCGAGCGGTGGGGTCCATCGTCGGTCCCATTCCCGGAGCCCCTTGACGACGATGCGCACGACGTGCCTACCGTTCGGGAGCGGCTCGCGGGCAACGGGCAACGCCGCTGCGGGCCGGACGACGCGCCACGCCCGCTCGTCGATCCGCAGCCACAAGCTGGGCCACTCGGCGGGGTAGTGGTCGGTGCCAAAGTGCATCGTTGCCCCGGTACCGTCGAACGCGGCGATGATCGTGCTGCCGGTGTTGACCGTTACTGCCCCCATCTTGGCGGCGTCGCGCATGTTCCACCGCCCCCAGTACTGGATGCGGCGGTCGGCGGCATTGATCGTGGGTTCGGGCGCGTCCGCGCCGGGTGCCGGATTGGTCGTCGGGATCAGGCTCATCGAAACCAGTGTTGCGGCTGCGAACCGGGTCGACATCATTCCACCTCGTAATGCGGGAGTCGCGGGGCGGCCGCGTCCGGCGACCTTGCGGTTCGGTACGCGGAGTGTACCGTGTGCGGAGCTTTGCACCAAACGACCGGTGTCGCTTGCTGTCATGCTTTGCGCTTGACGTTGGCTAACCGTATCCGGGCCATCGTGTGCCGGCCCGCATTGGCGAGAGTTGAGAGGAAACGAGATGCGTTTGCGAGGCCTGTCGCTGCTGATGGTGTGTCTGATCTGGATCCCGAACGCCCGTGCCCAACGTGACCGTGGGAGCTGGAAGCGGACACTGCACGACAAGGCCGCTTTCTTCGAGAAGCACGCGAAGGAGCGGCACAACATCGTGGGCTCGTATCCATCGTCGGTACGGCTGCTTCCTCCGAAGCATTACGCGGGGTCGCAGGAAGGGGCGTGGAAACGGATCGTCGAGACGGGCGAGCTTCCGCCGGGATGGGTGGTCAATCATGGCACGACCGGCATATCCAACGTTGCCCACACGAGTTCGTGGACCGGGTGCCTGCTGACGGCAGAGGCGTTTCGCGTGGCGTTCGTGCGCAAGCGGTACGGGGTCGACAGCCCGCAGTACAAGGAGGCGTATGCCCGGGCGGACGAGGTCATCGGGTCGCTGCGGATTCTCACCCTCGTGAGCGGTCAGCCGGGATACCTGGCCCGGGGCGTTGCGCTCGGTCACGGGATCTCGTACGAGGAGCGCGGGAACTCGGACACGCGCGATCTGTGGGCTCAGGGGGCGGGCGAGTTCTCGCACCTGCGCTACCGCGGTGGGCCGAGCCACCACAACTACGACCAGGTCTTTCGCGGGCTGGGGATCTACTACTTCGTGGCCGCCGACGACCGGCAGAAAGAGAAGATACGACAGATCGTCGCGGACATGTCGAACTGGGCCCACCTGGCCCACAACATGGTGGTCATGCATGTCGACGGCAAGCGCGAGAGTACGGTGCTGATTGGCGGATGGCGCGGCCTCGGCGGCGACGACCGACCGTCGGGCGGGTCGCTGATGGCCCTGACCGGACTGAAGATCGCCCACAAGATCACCGGGAACGAGAAGGTCGGGCGGCTCTACCGGGAGTGGGTCGAGAGGCTGGGCTTCCGTGACCCCGAGAGGCGCAAGGCCAGCATCATGGGTGGTCCGCGCACGAACTACGACGACACGGATCACTTGCTGGCCGATCTGTATCTGCTCAACCTCATCGAGGACGATCCGGACCTGCACGCGTACTACAAAAAGTGCGTCAAGGACTCGTGGGAGGCGCACAAGCCGGACAAGATGGCGTGGTTCAACTACGTGTACCGGGCGGTGCTCGGCGATGAGTATGGCGACGCGGAGGGCTCGCTGTGGAACCTGCGCACGCACCCGACGTGCCGCGTGTTCCAGCCGCAGATGAACAGCATTCGCACCGACATCGAGTTTCACGGCGGCCCGCGCGGTAAGGAGGCGCTCCATCCGCTGCCGGGGTACGAGCGGCCCTCGGACAACGAGTACGAGTGGAAGGGCAGCCCGTACGAACTGGACCGCTGGCTGAGCCGGATCGTGACGGTGCTCGATATCTCACCGCACGACCCGTACGTGCAGTTCGCGGCCGATGCTTCGGGCGGCGCCTACTGGAGCAACACGAAGGGCGAGGTGTGGCACGACATGGAGGTGCCGGGTCGTGTGCAGGACTACCTGTTCGCACCGGACTATCCGTGGCTGGCGTTTGCGGCCACGACGGACGGCATCCACGCCACCCGCAATGGGGGCGAGAGTTGGAGCCGGGTGTTCGACCAGGCTACCGAGACGCTACAGGTGGATCCGTGGAACGCCCGCGTGCTCTACGGCACGGGGCCGGGCGGCGTGTTCCGGAGCCCGGACCTTGGCGAGCAAGGCATGGGCCGGTCGTGGCGGCCGATCGGCGGGGCGGTGCCGCCGGGTACGAGTGCGGTCTTTGCCGTGGATCCCCGCCCGCAGCCGGCACGGCTCTACATGCTTGCGCGACAGGGGTTCTATGCGAAGGATGCCGGCGCCCCGGAGTGGTCGCCACTGTCGAAGGCCGTCCGGAAGCAGGGCTTCAGCGAGGTCGACCCGATTGGTGGTGAGCCCATGTGGCTACGGGTGGACCCGCGCGTCCAGGGCCGCGTCTTCCGTGCCGTGCGCACGCGGGAATGGCGTTTCTCCGGGCTTCTGATCAGTGTCTCAGACGACGGTGGGGCGACGTGGTCGCCGGTGATCCGGGCCCTCAAGCCGCTGGCCGACTGGGCGGCGGGCACATGGAAGACCGAGGCCATGCCGCGCGAGGAACTGATGCGTCTCTTCGCCGTGCACCGCGAGCTGAACATGCTCGACTTCCGCGTTGACCGGCACGATCCGCAAACCTGGTACGGACGGCTGGCTGACAGCGTGGCGATCACGCACGACGCGGGCGAGAACTGGCATGTCAGCGCGAAAGGGATGGACATCCCGCGCGTGGAGGCCATCTGGACGCCGCGACACGGGAAGCAGATCGTCGCGGGCACGCCGGCCGGCATGTACGTGAGCAACGACCGGGGCGAGACCTGGCGGGACACGCCGCTGATTCTGCAGGGCGGTGGGGCGATCCGCAGCGAGATCGGCGGGATCGGCTTCCTGACCGCGTACTGGCTCGGTCGGTACCACGACTTCATTGCCGAACGGGAAGCCCACGCTGAGTGGTGGAACGATGAGTAGCGGATCGGGCCGGAAAAGTCTTGCCTGCTCGAATCTCCTTGATTGCTGGCGGGCAGCGGCGGATAATGCGTAGGGTAGTCAGGAGTCACACGCTATGGCGAAGTCCTATACGGTGAGCGATGGAAAGCTGGTGCTGTCCCTCGAAGAAGCCGCCGAAGGCGGTTACGTCGTCACTTCGCCGTTGGATCCGGAGTTGATCACGGAGGCGGAAACGATTTCCGAGGCCTTCGCCAATGCACGGGATGCGATCAAGAGCTTGCGGCGTGCCCGCGCCAAGCTCTTCGACAAGCTCTCCTCTGTGGCCGAGTGAGCGGGGTGCGGCTTGAAACGCCGAGACCTTGAAAGGCACCTCCGCCGGCATGGTTGTGTGGCGCACCATCACGGCGCAAAGCACGACGTGTGGCTCAACCCCCGCACGTTCGCCCAAGCTCCGGTACCGAGGCACACAACGCTGAAGCGGGGGACCGCCCGCGTTATCTGCCGCATTCTCGGCGTCCCATTGCCTCCATCACTGTAGATTCGTGCGGTGGGCGGTGCCGAGGTGGGCCGGATGCCCGACGAGGCCGTAACGGTGTCCTGACTGCCGGGCGGTCCAGAATGCGGCCTCGAGCTCGCCGCTCCGGGTGACGGGCGTGAAGTGACCACCGACCGCCAGTCCGCGGGGTTGATCTCGGAGGTAGCGGCGCGTGGGGTCGACCTCTTGAAACATCGCGCCGGGATCGTGCGCCGCGAGGTGGGCGATTTGGATGCCTTTGACCTTCGGTCCTTGTTCGATCACGAACAAGTGCATTGAGCCCTTCACGTATACGGCGCCGGTCAGTTCCTGTGCGCGCACGCCGTCGGGTCGGACGGTTACATCCGCGGCCGGGCTCCAGGACGACGGTATCTCGGGTGTGGCCGAGGCCGTGTGCACGATCCGGTAGCCGCCGCGCCCCGTCGTGCGGTGGTAGACGTGGAGCCTGTCGTCGCCCGGCACGATGACGCGGCAGCGGCGGCGGAACGGGACCTCGCCGCC
>CAYMME010000295.1:0-11736 GCA_964391465.1 uncultured Planctomycetales bacterium | reverse complement strand
ACGGTACGAGTGGCTCGATCCAGTGGCAGGGCCAGGGTCTTGCTCCCAAGCCGGGCTGCACGTGCCCGTAACCGTGTTGTGACCCAGTGTAGGTAGTACATGAGAACCCGGGCCCGGAGTCCCAACTGCAGGGTGCTCCGGGCCCTTTTCTTGGCGATGCAGAATCGCACGGCCGATCAGCACGCCGACGATGGACGTGCCCGCCGCCCTTGTCTACCATTCGCGCCATGCTTTCGGTTGCCTCCGCCCAGGAACGCATTCTCGCCAACGTCAAACCCAACGAAGCGGCGACCTACGCCGTTGATGAGGCTTCGGGCCTCGTGGTGGCCGAGCCGCCCGTCGCGAGCGTCGACATGCCCCCGTTCGACAAGGCGGCGGTGGACGGCTATGCGGTCAAGGCGTGCGATGCCGCTGCCGGACGCTCATTTGCGGTCGGCGAGGAGGTGATGGCGGGGAGTACGCCGTCGACGAAGGTCACGCCGGGACGTGCGGTGAAGATCATGACCGGCGCACCGGTGCCGGCGTCGGCCGACACGGTCATCATGCTGGAGTCTACCCGATCCGTCGCGGGCCGCATCGAGGTCACGCGTGACACGCCGCCCGGGAGAAACATCTGCCGGCGCGGCGAAGACATGCAGGCCGGACAGCCACTCCTGTCCGCCGGTACGGTCGTGGTTCCGCAGCACGCGGGGCTGCTGGCGGGGCAAGGGTGCACGACCCTGCGCTGCCATCGCCGCCCCACCGTCGCCATACTTGCGACAGGCGACGAGGTGGTCGGTCCGGAGGCAACTCCGGCTCCGGGGCAGATACGGAACGCGAACAACACGGCCCTCGGAGCACTCATCCGAGAGGGGCACGGCCGGGTCATCGATCTCGGCATCGCCCCGGATGAGCCGGAGGCGTTGCGGGCAGCAATCGCTCGGGGCCTCGAGGCCGACGTGCTGCTCGCCTCGGGCGGTGTGAGCGCAGGCACGCTGGATCTGGTTCCGGAAGCGGCCGGGGCCTGCGGCGTGGAAGAAGTCTTTCATCACATCGCGATCCAGCCCGGGCGCCCCGTGCTGTACGGCCGTAGTGAGAACGGGCATTTCTTCGGACTCCCGGGCAACCCGGTGGCGGCGGTGGTCTGCTACAAGGTGCTGGTTGAGCCGCTGATTCGAACCGTGATGGGGTACGAGCATCCCTTGCCCCCCCTGTTTCCGGCGGCATTCGAGGGCACGTTCAAGCGAACCGACGAGCGAATGCGGCTCGTGGGCGTGGAGTTGCTCGAGACCGACAATGGCCGCCAAGCACGCAAGGTGCCGACGCACGGTCCGGCTGACTTGCAGGCCCTCGCCCGAAGCACGGGACTGGCGGTGCTGCCGCCCGGGACGGGCCCTTATCGCGGCGGCGAGCGGGTGGAGGTGATGAAGTTCTAGCCCACATCGAGCTCGGCTGGTATCCTGCCGGGCAAGGCACCGCGTCCGCAAACTCCTCGTCGATCAGGAGCACCATGGCGAAAAGACGATTCCTCATCACGGCGGCCCTTCCGTACTCGAACGGCCGGCTTCACGTGGGCCACATTGCCGGGGCCTACCTTCCCGCGGACATCTACGTGCGGTATCTGCGCGCCCGGGGCGACGAAGTCCGCTTCGTGTGCGGATCGGACGACAACGGTGTGGCCATCCCCATCACCGCGATGAAAGAGGGCTCGACGCCGCAGGAGGTATCGTCGCACTACTACGCGCGGCAGGCTGCGGCCTTCGTGGGTTTGGGCATCCGATTCGACATCTACGGCGGCACCCATCAGCCGGGATTCGTCGAACTGCACGAGCGGCTCTCGGGCGCGTTCTTCAAGAGCATCCACGAGAAGGGCTACTTCACCAAGAAACGCACCAAGCAGCTTTACGACGCCCAGGCGGAGAAGTTCCTCCCCGACCGGTACGTGCAGGGAGCGTGTCATCTCTGCGGGTACGAGGAGGCCTTCGGCGACCAGTGCGAGCAGTGCGGGCAGGCGACCGACCCGCTGTTGCTCGTCAATCCGGTCTCCACGATCACGGGCACGACCCCTGAAGTCCGCGAAACGACGCATTGGTACCTGCGGCTTGATGCGTTCGAGGCCAGATTGAAGGAGTGGCTCGAGTCGAAGAAAGATGCACAGGCAGCGGGCGCACACTGGCGAAACACGGTGCTGAACTTCGCCCTCGGGCAGATCCAGCAGGGGTTGCCCGAGCGAGCCATGACGCGTGACCTCGACTGGGGCGTGCCGGTGCCACTCGACGACCCCGACGCGGCGGGCAAGGTGCTGTACGTCTGGTTCGACGCCCCGATCGGCTACGTCACCTTCACTGCTCGCCACTGCCAGGACGATCACGGCGACTGGCAGGCGTACGAACGCTGGTGGAAGGATCCGGACTGCAAGATCGTGCACTTCATCGGTGAGGACAACACGATCTTCCACGCCTTGACCTGGCCGGCAATGCTGATGGCCGAAGGATCGTATCAGCTCCCGCACAACGTGGTGGCCAACGCCTTTCTCAACATCAAGTTCCCCGGCCAGGAGGAGACGAAGATCTCCAAATCCCGTGGGACGGCGATCTGGATCGAGGAGTATCTCAAACGCTTCGACCCGGACCCGCTGCGCTACTACCTGACGGCCGTGGCGCCCGAGCACGCCAAGGCGGCCTTCGAGATCGACGACTTCGTGGGGCGCAACAACAGTGAGCTGTCGAACGCGCTGGGCAACTTCGTAAACCGGTCACTGACGTTCGCGCACAAGTACTTCGAAGGCAAGGTGCCCGAAGCGGGAGAGCAGACGGCGGCCGACGGTGAACACCGTGACGCCGTCGCCAAGTGCGTGGCCAATACCGAGAGCTTCCTCGAGCAGTGCCGGTTCAAGGCGGCGTTGGGTTCGGTAATGGAGATCGCGCGGGAAGCGAACACCTACTTCGACCGGAAGCAGCCGTGGAAGCAACGCAAAGAAGACCTGGCCGCCTGCGGGACGACCATCTACCAGTGCCTACACACAGTCAAGACGCTGGCGACGGTGGCGGCCCCGTTTCTGCCGTTCACGGCGGATAGCATTCTCGCGCAGCTTGATGTGCCAGAGACGACGTTGCAGTGGGATCAGGCGCTCGTGCCGCCGGAGCCGGGTCATGCGTTGGGGAAACCGGAGATCTTGTTCAAGAAGATCGAACCGGATGAAGCGTTCGCCCCAACCGAATAGTCTGTCACCATTGCGCTCGCGGGTCGCGTGGCCCATGGCTTCAGCCGTGGGGGACGCGAATCCTGAAGGCGAATCGTGTTCCCCACGTCTGAAGAGGTGGGCCACCCGCCAGCCGACGGCCTGCGAGGCGCAGGCCGCTACGGCGCCGGGAGGCCGAGCACGGACAGATGGAAAGGTTGCGGCGGTGCGGTGCTTCATAGCGGTCGAGCTTGATCCAGCCATTCGGGAGGCGGTGGGGAGGCTTCAGGGCAAGCTATCGCTTCCGGGGGTGGCGGTGCGCTGGGTCCGGCCCGAGCAGATGCACATCACGCTGAAGTTCCTCGGCGAAGTTGATGACCAGGTCGTTCCGCTGATCTGCGAGGCTGTGGCCGAGGTGGCCCGGCAGGGCGAGCCGTTTGACCTGCATGTACGGGGAACGGGGTGTTTCCCGCCTCGGGGCCGGGACGTGCGTGTCGTCTGGGCCGGGTTGAGCGACGAGACCGGCCGAATGGAGCGTCTGTACACGCTTCTGGAGGCCACAATGACCGATCTCGGCTTCCCGCCCGAAAGGCGGCCCTTCTCGCCGCATCTGACGCTCGGACGGGCCAAGTCACCCCGTCAGGCCACACCCCTCCGCGAGCACGTCGCCGGGTTCGACAGCTTCGATAGCGGGGTGCAGGCAGTGGATTCGGTCATTCTTTTTGAATCACGCTTGCGGAAGACCGGAGCCGAGTATACAGTGGTTGTTAGGGAAAGGTTGGGGTAGTAGCCAAGGGCCCCGAACGGGCAGGATTGCGGCGGATTCACGGAGGATCGGCCGCCTCCTCGCGGCTACGGTTCGGAATGGGTGTGGCCAGGCTGAGTCACTTGGGCCACGGCAGGGACACGACACGAGAAGGAGCCACGGACATGAGCGACGACGGCGAAGTGAAACGGACGCAGGCCCTGGATCGGGCAATCCAGCAGATCGAGAAGGCCTTCGGCAAGGGCAGCATCATGCAGGTCGACGAGGCGGCCGGAGCCGGGGTCCGCGGGATCTCGACCGGGGCTCTGTCGCTCGATCTGGCCCTCGGCGGAAGGGGGTTGCCGCGAGGGCGAGTCGCGGAGGTCTACGGGCCGGAGTCGTCGGGCAAGACCACGCTGGCCCTGCACACGGTGGCTGCGGCCCAGCGGGCCGGTGGGGTGGCGGCATTCGTTGACGCCGAGCACGCCCTCGACCCAACGTGGGCCCGGCGATGCGGGGTCCATCTCGAAGCACTGCTCGTCTCCCAGCCCGACAGCGGCGAGCAAGCCCTCGAGATTGTCGAGATGCTGGTCCGATCGAATGCGGTCGATGCAATCGTCGTCGACTCGGTTGCCGCCCTGATCCCGCGAGCCGAGATCGAGGGCGAGATGGGCGATACCCAGGTCGGCTTGCAGGCCCGGTTGATGTCCAAGGCCATGCGCAAGCTTACCGCCATCATCTCGAAGACCAGCACGGTGGTAATCTTCATCAACCAGATTCGCGAGAAGATCGGCGTCATGTTCGGGAATCCGGAGACCACGCCGGGCGGCCGGGCACTGAAGTTCTACAGTTCCGTGCGGATCGACGTGCGACGGGCAACGAGCATCCGTGAGGGGGATCGCTTCATCGGCAACCGCGTGCGGGCCAAGGTGGTCAAAAACAAGGTGGCTGCTCCCTACCGAACGGCCGAGTTCGATATCATGTTTGACGGCGGCATCAGCGCCGAGGGCGACCTGATCGACCTCGCCGTCGAAGAAGACATCATCGACAAATCCGGGTCCTGGTTCAGCTACGGCGAAGCCCGCATCGGTCAGGGTCGCGAGAACGCCAAGCAGTTTCTGCGCGACAATCCCGACCTGTTCGAGGAGATCCGCAAGGCGGTGCTCGAAAGGCACGGCCACGGATCGACCGACTCCAAGTCCAAGTCCGAGCCCGTGCCGATCGTCGCGGAGACCAAGCCGCTCGCAAAGCCGACCAAGCCGACCAAGCCGGCGAAGGCGAAGAAGTGACCCGAGCCGCGCCCGTCAGGACGCGAGAGGATCCGGCGAGACCAACCCGGCCCCCTCCTTACGCTCCGGCCTTGGACGAGTGCCTCCCAGGTCCTACAATCACCATGAAGCATGAGAGACTTACGTATTGGTGCTGCGCAGTTCGAAGGCCGAGATCGGGACAAGGACTACAACCTGTCGCGCATCGAGGCGCTGACCGCTCGCGCGGCGGCGGACGGAGCCGAGGTGGTCAGCTTCCATGAGTGCTGCATCCCCGGCTACACGTTCGTTCAAGCGCTATCCCGCAATGACTTGCTCACCCTTGCCGAGCCGGTGCCCGACGGTCCCAGTACCGCAGCCCTCATCGAGATCGCCCGCAAGCACTCGGTGGCAGTGTTGGCCGGGCTACTCGAGGTCGCCGACGATCACATCTTCAACACCTACGTCGCCGTCACCCCCGACGGTTTCGTCGAGAAGTACAGCAAGCTACATACCTTCGTGTCGAAGCACCTGACGCCCGGAACCGGCTACAAGGTGTTCGATCTGTGCGGGTGCCGCTGCGGAATCCTGATCTGCTACGACAACAACTTGCCCGAAAACGTGCGCATCACGACGATGCTGGGGGCCGAGATCATCTTCATGCCGCACGTGACGTGCGGGCTGCCGTCGGTCATGCCCGGACGAGGGACGATCGATCGCGAGATCTGGGAGAACCGCCACCGCGACCCGGTCCGTTGCCGGCAAGAGTTCAACGGGCCCAAGGGTCGTGGCTGGCTCATGCGGTGGCTTCCGGCTCGGGCGTACGAGAACGGCGTCTACGCGGTGTTCACCAACCCCATTGGCGTGGATCACGACACGATCAAGACGGGCAACGCAATGATCCTCGACCCCTACGGCGAGGTGCTCGTCGAGTCGCACGCGCTCGAGGACGATGTGGTCGTGGCGCTGTGCACGCCCGACAAGATCGACCAATCGTCCGGACGACGATACATTCGTGCCCGCCGGCCTGAGCTGTACGGCAAGCTCGTCGAGCCGCCCCCGGAGGGGCAGGTCCCCGTCAGCGAGCCCGGTTGGCAGGTGAAGTCGTCGTGATGCAAACGTGCGCTCTCCAGAGCGGGTCGAACGGCAACTGCATCTACGTCGAGGCCGACGGTGTGAAGCTGCTGTTCGACGCGGGGATCAGCGGCCGGCAGGCGGCCTTGCGGCTGGAGCAGAGAGGCCGGCGAATCCGCGACGTCGACGCCCTGCTCCTCTCGCACGACCACATCGATCACACGCGCGGCGCCGGCGTCTTCCAGCGGTTGTTCGCCTTGCCCATCCACGCCAACCAAGCCACATTCGACCGGGCGCGTGGCATAATCGGCAAGGTCAAGGACTTCCGCCGCTTCCGGTCGGGTGAGAGCGTGCAGTTCGGTAACGTGGCGGTTGAGACGATCCGGACGCCGCATGATGCCTACGAAGGTGTGGCATTCGTGGTGGATGACGGCTCGATCCGCGTTGGTATCTTCACGGACCTGGGTCACCCTTTCCGCGGGCTGGGCGAGTTGATCGGCACGCTTGATGCCTGCTACCTCGAATCCAACTACGACGAGCAGATGCTGGACGCCGGACCCTATCCCGAGGATCTGAAGCGGCGCATCCGCGGCCCTCGCGGACACATCTCGAACACCGAGGCAGCCGAACTCGTGCGCGAATCCGCCGGAGAGCGGCTGCGGCTCTTGGTGCTCGCCCACCTCTCGGAGCAGAACAACGATCCCGAAGTAGCGGTGGCCACGCACCGGCGCATCCTGGGCGAGGAGTTTCCTCTCGCCGTCGCCTCACGGTCCGAGGCGACGGAGATGTTCAGCGTCTGATGTCGAACTTCACCCATCCGCCGGCCGACTTCCCGGGCGCGACGATTTGCAGATGCGATTCCTTGCTGAGCCCCTTGGCGTGAAGATTGTGGGCGTCGGTCGAGCAGGTCTGGTTCTCGAGACAGAACGAATCGACACCCTTGGGCGTGAACACCACCATATGCGTGAAGTCCGCTGAGGCCGATAGCGTGACGCGATGACCGGTCGTGCGGTCTTCGTAGCCCGCCGGCTTGTCCGGCGTCATACCGAAGAACACGTCGTCGAGGAACACGTTCTCGATCGATCGCGGAGTGCGCAGGTCGGCGGCATGTCCGTCAAGCGGCTCGAGGGTGCCGGTCGGGAGCAATGCGTAGGCCTTGTCGGTCTCGGTGGCCATACGAGCCGTGGCCGGCACCCAAACCTGCATGTTGCGGCGCTCCGAGAGGTAGTTGAACCACGGGTGGATGCCGAACCCGAACGGCAGTTCCCTTTCGTCGCTGTTCTCGACTGTGTACGCGATGCGCAAGCCGTCTTCCTGAAGCGTGACGGTCAGTGTGATCGTGTGCGCGATGGGAAACTGCCTGTGCAAGTCGGATCCGGGCTCGAAGCGCAGTCGGCCGGTGACCCACGCGCCTTTCGCCGTGACGGTCGGCGAATCGGCTTCCCACGCAGCAGAGTGGGCCAACCCGTGGAGGAAGTGCGTCCGCTCGTTCGCCGGGTACGAGAACGTCCGGCCGCCGAAGGTGAAGCGACTGTCACGGATGCGGTTCGGCGTCGGGTAGAGCACGGGCACACCGTACGCGGTGCCCGGCAGATCCTCGAGCGCCTTCGGCTGGCGCAGCAGTTCCACGCCGTCAACCGTGAGCGAGCAGACGTTCATGCCGACGGCCGGAACCACGCGAGCCTCCAGCGTCCTGCCCTGCCCACGGCAGCGCAGGATGACCACGTCCCAGCCGGTGCCGGCGTCCTTGTCAATATCTGACTCGAAAAGGGAACCTGACGCACTCATCGAATTCTCCTTGTGCGTTGCTTCGGTATGTGGCAACTGCGCTTCGGCCGGTCGCCCGCCCGCCTTGCGGATGCCCATAAGAATGTCGCGTGACCGGTTGAAGTAAGCCAGGGCATCGCCCTGCCGGTCAAAGACGCGCCTCCGGAGCGCGCCGATCTGCTTGTCGAGTTGCCCGACGAGCCAGTCGAGGTCGGCCTCGTTGTAGGGAGCCTTCCCGTCGAGATACACGTACACGGGGTTGGTGTGGGCTTCGACGTCCGGGCTGCCGCTCGGGGCGCGGGCGAACGCGCGGGCCGCAATCCACGAGGATTCGGTCAACTCGATCACCTGCTCGAGTTCGAACCAGCTTCCCTTCCCTTGGCCTTTCGGTACCACCCGCTCCTTCACCGTTTGCCCGTTCACAACCAGTTGAAGGTTCGTGACCGATGCGACTTCGCACCGCATCCAAACGCGCGCCGCGACCCGGTGCGGTCCCTGTCCCGATCGATGAATCATCGCCCCGGGTTTGTTTCCATCCACTTCGAGGAGCAGCAGCGGGCCCGTGGTCATGAAGCTGCGTCCCTCGGCCAAACTCCGGAACCAGCCGTTGAAGTCCGGCGCAGTTGCGTGGTGGACGTACGTGCGGCAGTCGGCCAGCTTGCGGCACGCCGGGTAGTCACTGCCTCCGAAGGCCGGGAAACGGTAGCCGATGTTGAGGATGCGGTACCAGCCATCGAGGCCGATCCCGCGATAGATCCCGAACTGAAGCAGCTCGACACCCGTAACCGTTCCCTGGACGAAGTCGGCGTAGATTTCCTGGGCGTAGCCGCCGTGGGCGTAGAACGCATGCCCGCCCTGCTCCTGCGTCTCCCGGCCTACGCGTCCGAACACCGGCCACGTGCTCGGGTCGAAGTCGGCGCCCTCCATGGCCGGACGATCGCGTAAATAGAGGTTGACGTGGCCGTAGTGCGTGCTGCGATACTCCTGGCCGGACATGATGCTGTACGCTCCGCGCGTACGAATCGATGCGGCCCCCAAGCCGCGGAACTGGGGCGTGTGCATCGCATCCATGCGACCGGCGTAGTGCTTGAGGTCCGGGTTGTAACACAGCAGCACGGCGTAACGGAGGTCTTCGGCTTCCATCAGGTCGAAGATGCGCTCATCGTCCTCGTCGGTCTTGCGCGTCATGTGAACGTGCGGCTCGCCCGAGTAGTAACCGATCGTCGCCATTGGAACCGTCCGCTCCAACGTCAGTTCCACGGACTGCGTTTGCCCGACGGCGATCTGCGTGGTCAGCACCTGCGGGTCATACTCGAACCCCTTCCAAACCTCGACGCGGACCGCACCGACGGGAACCGCAACGGCAAACGCACCTGACGTGTAGAAGAACCGCCCGAAGTACCGGATCGGCCCTTTCGAGGAACGATTCCCCTTACCCGTCTTCGGCCAAGCGCCTCTGAGGCCATATGGTTTCAGCGCGTTCTCGGCCGGTTCGTAGTAGTTGCCGTCGGCGCCCACGACGTTGACCCGGCAGAAGGTGGGCTTCCCCGTCGCTCGGTCGCGTACCGTAACCTTCAGGTGCCCGACACGATCGCCTTCGGCAACCGCCGGATTACCCTCCTTGTCGAACCCGTCGGGCGTGAAGATGTACGCCTCGTCCGCCGGGTTGACCGGACAGCGATCGAACTGCCTCACGACCTGCTCTGCGGCCAGAGCGGTCGGACCGACCACACCCAACGCAAACAGAGCCGGCGTCAACAGCCCGACACACGGCAGGCGACGATGCACGAGCACACTCCTTCGATGCGCGGGAGACGGCGGACCGATACTCGCTTGCTCTCCCCCGTAAACCCAGGTTGCACAACGTATGGTCCGCCAGCGGACGGTGCAAGTGCATGGTGTTCGACGGCCCAGCCTCGTTCGCGGCCCCGCCTCACAGCATGGGCGGTTGCGTTGATGTGGGTCTCGACGTATGTTTGGACTCCGCGATGAGAACGGCTTCCATGTCGCAAGCGACCGCGGGAATCAGATCATGAGCACAGGTTCAAGAGTCGCCCTGGTCACCGGCGCGAGCAAGGGTGTCGGGCGCGGTATCGCCATCGGTTTGGCCCAACGCGGCTGGGACGTCGGCGTCAACTACAACCAGGACCGCGACGGTGCCGAGGCAACTGCATCGAGTGTTCTTGAAAGCGGTCAGCAGGCCTGGGTCCTCCATGCCGACGTCGGGGACGCGGAGCAAGTGCGGACCATGTTCCAGGCGCTTCGCGAGCAGGCCGGCAAGCTCGATCTTCTCGTGAACAACGCGGGCGTGCTCACTTGGTCGTCACTTCTCGACCTCGCGGAATCGGATTGGGACCGGACGATTCGGACCAATCTCAAGGGCACGTTTCTCTGCACGCAGGAGGCGGCCCGGCGCATGCGGGATGGCGGCGGCTGCATCATCAATATCGGATCGGGGGCGAACAAGGGACCGTTCCCGAACCTCGTCGATTACTGCGCCTCGAAAGGCGGCATCGAGAACCTCACCGCGGTCGCGGCGGTCGAGTTGGGGCAATACAGCATACGCGTCAACTGCGTGGCCCCCGGCTGCATCGAGATCGAACGAACTCAACAGGAGTCGCCTGACTATGCGGGCACCTGGAGCCCGATCACACCCGCCGGCCGGGTCGGCCAGGTGGAGGACGTGGCCAACGCCGTCGCTTTCATTGCGAGCGAAGAGGCTGATTTCATCACGGGGCAGACGCTGTATGTGGACGGCGGCTTGTGGACGCAGGTGCCCTGGCCGTATGAGCGCAAGTAACTTATGCCGCGCGTCATTGTCACCTACGGACGAGGATGGAACGCGTTGGCCATCGTGCGCAGCCTCGGCCGGCGAGGCATCGAGGTGTATTGCGGCGAGGAGGCGCCCTTCGCACCTTGCTTCTTCTCGAAGTACTGCAAAGGGCACTTCCAGTACCCATCGCCGAGCGCAGAGCCGGAGGCGTTCCTCGACTGCATCGTCGAGCAGGTCAAGACGCTCGCTCCCGGCCCCGACGAACCGTACGTCCTGATGCCGGTGCACAAGGAAACGTTCCTGCTCGCCGAGCACCGGGCGCGACTCGAGCCCCACATCAAGCTTCCGGTCACGACGATCGAAAACATCCGCCTCGTCGACGACAAAGGGCAACTGCCCGCCCTCGCCGAGCGGACGGGGATTCGCATCCCCCGAACCTGGCAGTTCGAGAGCGTCGACGAGTTGTACCGAAGCGTGCCGGACCTGCCCATGCCGCTGTTCGTCAAGGTGCGCAAGGCCGCAGCCGGGATCGGGCTGCGGAAGGTGAACACACCCGAAGAGTTGGTGGCGACGTTCCGAGAGTTCGTGGAAGGATTCGGGCTCGGGCCCGATGCGTATCCGCTCGTGCAGGAGTTCGTGGCCGGCGATGACTACTGCGTGACAGCGCTCTTCGATCACGGCCGCTGTGCGGCCGGCATGACCTATCGCAACATCCGCGCCTTCCCGCGCGGCACTGGCGCGGGTGCGCTGCGTGAGACCGTACACAGGCCGGAGGCCGAGGCCGCCGCGGTCAAGCTGCTCGAACCGCTCGAATGGCACGGTATCGCCCAGGTCGACTTCCGGATCACCGAGGACGGAACGGCGTATCTCATCGAGGTCAATCCACGGTTCTTCGGCGGGCTGCATCAGTCGATTGCGGCCAACGTCGACTACCCGTACCTGCTCTACCGCATCGCGATCGGAGAGCCGG
>CAYMME010000294.1:0-11745 GCA_964391465.1 uncultured Planctomycetales bacterium | reverse complement strand
GACGACAAGATCGCGTGGTACGAGAACCCGAGTTGGACCGAGCGCGTCATCTCGACCGCCGTCGACAACCCCCGATCTGTCTTCACGGCGGACGTGGACGGCGACGGGGACACCGACGTGCTCTCCGCGTCGTTCTTTGACCACAAGATCGCGTGGTACGAGAACGACGGCGCTTCGCCCCCGGGCTTCACCCAGCGGGTCATCTCGCCCACGGCCATCTTGGCCCGGTCTGTTTTCGCGGCGGACGTGGACGGTGACGGGGACACCGACGTGCTCTCCGCGTCGCAAGGCGAGGACAAGATCGCGTGGTACGAGAACCTCACCCCGCAGTCGGCCGTCCCCGCGCTGACCGGAGGCGGCGTGTTTGTTATGGCGCTGTTGCTCGTGGCCGCGGCCGCGATCCGTCGCCGTCGGCTGGTCACAGCATGAGTTGCCCTCGCGAACGCGGCGCGGCATGAATGCCGCCGCTCGGAAGGAGATTCGAATCACCCATTAGGCCTTTTGCGACAAGGTGCAGAACGCACATGTTGGCTGTTCGCCCTTCGTCTCGACGAACAATCCGTCGTTCCGCCACATGGGCGCTGGGCGTTCGTGGGACGCACTCTCGCGATCGACGGACCCTACAGACGCCGGTGCAGTGATTCGAGGGCATCGGCTCGCGACAGCTTCTCGATGATCCGCTTCGGGCCCGTGATCGGCTCGAACCGGCATGCGTTGAGATACGGGCACCAGTTGCACGGCAGCGAGTCGTTTCCGAGGTGATAGGGTTTCGCAGCGATCTGGCCGTCGAGTATCTGGTCGACGAACGTGCCGAGTTGGTTGCGGGCGAGGGCGAGGAGGGCGTCGAACTGCTCGGGCTCGACCGCATCGCTGCGCCCCGCGTTGCTCAGACCTCCGTCCTTTCGGATCCCCACGTTGTAGATTGCAGAGCGGCCGCTCTTGGCCAACGCGGTGTCGAGCGCTTCGACGTGCTCCGTCGTGAGCACGCCCCGTGGCCGGTATGATTGTGCGACCCCACCCTTCGTCTCGCGTGCCTCGCTCGGATGCGCCACGCTTTCGTACTGGGGCTTGATGTTGAAGTAGAACGCGCCGGCCGGGGTCGTCGGGCCGCCGGGCAAGCGGGCCCCGTGCTCGCGAAGCACGAGTAAGTAGCTGAGCAACTGAAGCTCGAGCCCGGCCAGCACGCGGCTCAGATTCAGCGGCCGGTTTCCCGACCGCTTGTAGTCGACGATCATGCCGAGCACCCCGGCGGCGTCCTCGGCCACGTCGATCCGGTCCACGAAACCGCGGAGCCTCGCGTGTCTTCCGCCCGGCGTGTCGATCTCCAGGGCGGGGAGGCTGCCCGTCCGGTCGGGGAAGCCGAACGGCACCTCGGTTGCGGCCGGGCGAAATCGACCCGCGGCGCCGGCGCGGGCCTGAGCGGCCGCGGCCCGCCGCAAGTCGCGCGCCGAGCGGCCGTGCAGGTATTCCTGGCGAGCGTGCTCGATGGCCAGCTCGTCGGCAAGCTTGCTGCTCTGGGTCTCGGCAGCGGCGGCCACTCGTTTCGACAACTCCTCGTCGTCGACGTCGGCCAGGCGCTTGCCGTCGGCGATCAGCCCGTTGAGCAGCTCTTCGAGGATCGCGTGATGGAGCCGTCCGAGATCCACGGCCTCGAGCTTGAACTCCTCGCGCTCGGACAGCCGAAGCCCGTAGCGGGCGAAGTGTCGGAACGGGCAGGCCGCGGCGGCCTCGAGTTGCGATACGCTCCAGGGGCGGTCACCTCCGTGGAGCGAATGGACGGCCGGGGAGTCCAGCGTCGTTTCGTCGGCGCGCAGGAACGACGAGGTCGCCCGCCGCAGCGCACCGGGGCAGCCCGACGCGCCGCGTGCCCATTCGTACAGTGCGTTCCAGCGCCCGCGCGCGTCCGGATCATGCTCGACGGCAAGCGGATCGCGTCGCGCGAGCTCCAGCGTCAGCAGGCCCGACAGCTCGCCGGCCGTGCCGACGCTCCACGTGCTGCGCGAATCGGCCGGATCGTTCAGTGTCTCGACGACCACGTCGTCCAGCGCGCCGAGGACAAAGGGCAAGTAGGGCGACGGCGCGAGCGCCTTGCTCTCTTCATCCGCGGCGGCGTAGCTGAGACGGAGCAAGTCGCGAGGCCGCGTGACTGAGATGTAAGCAAGCAGCCGCTCGGTGTCGAGCGCCATCGCCTTACCGCGCCCCAGCCGCAGCCCGTGGGCCCGGAGCATCTCGTTCTCGCGCTCGCTGAAGACGCCGCGTTCGTTCGAGATCGACGGGAACATGCCCTCGTTGAAGCCCAGCACGAGTGCCGCGCGGATGTCCGGATGTCGCGAGCGCTCGATGGACCCGACCAGCACCTGATCCAGCGATGGGGGAGCGAGACCGAGCGTGAACTGCCCGAGTCCGATGTCGAGCACCTCGCCGAACTGGCGAATGGACATTGCCTCGTCGCCCAGAGCGGCAACGAACGCGTCGGCGAGGGCGGCGGTGTCGCGCCACACCTGCCGGTGCTCCTCGGCCTCGTCGAGTCGCCCGTCCGCCTCGGCCTGCCGGGCCCAAGTCTCGAGCCGGTCGGGGATGCTCAGGGCCTCGAAGTAATCGAAGATCGCTGTGGCCCAGGCGCGGCCGGATTCCCTCGCCCCGCCGGCGGACATCTCCAGCAGTGGCCGCAACGGAGTGATGAAACGCTCGCGGCCCCGGTTCACTTCATCCAGGGCAACGTGCTCGGCTTCGCTGGGTTCGTCGTCGGTCCGGCGCCCGGACAGTCGGCGCCGAAACGTCCACGACTCGCCCAACCAGACCTTGCGCGACCGCACCCCATGGGCGAGGACATAGTTCTCGAGCCTGTCCGCCTCGTCATGATCCAGGCCGGTCAGCCCCGTCTTGAGCAAGATCCGCACGGGCGCGACGGCCAGGTTGTCGGCGCAGAGCTGCGGAACCGTACGCACGAGCTCGACCAGCGGGTGATGCGCCACCGGCCGGCGACGGTCGATGAAGTACGGGATCTCATGCGCCTCGAGCGTCGCCGACAGGAGGTCATGATACGCATCCATCTCCCGGACGATGATGGCGATGTCACGGTAGCGCAGCGGGTCGCTCGGCCGTTGCACGAGTCGCTGGATCTCCGCCACGGCGGTATTGACCTCGACGCGGCGCGTGGCGGCTTCGATGATTCGCACCGGCGCGTCCGAGTCGGCCGTGTCGACCCGTCGGTCCGCCGGCGGCTCGCGAAACAGTCGTTGTTCGAGTTGCGTCAGGGCGGGAGCACGTGCGAATCGCGGCGGTACTTTGGGCGTGAGCTCGAGCGGCGCCTCCAACGGCACTGCGGCTCCGGCCAGTGCCTGACGTAGCCGCGAGAACGTCTGCTCGATCTGTGCGAACAGTCCGGTCGGTTCGCCGGCCGCGGCCTGACCCGTCAGCCACGCGGAACCCGGATCGGCCAGCAGCGTGATCTCGACCTGCGCCGCCAGCGTCGCCAACTGCACCAGGAGTCGCTCCTCCTGCCGGGAGAAGATGGCAAACCCGTCCACCCAAACGTGTGCGCCCCGCAGCCAGCCGGTGTCGTCGAGCTTCTCGGCGGCCAGGTCGAGGTATTGATCCGCATCGATGCGGCCGTCCGCCAGGTAGTCCAGGTAGTCGCGATAGAGGCGGCAGACCTCGGACAGCTTGGCGGCGAACGTGCGATCCTCCTCGCCGCGCTCGGCAATCATGGCCTCCAGGTCTTCCGGCGTGACGCCCTGATAGAACAGCTCCCCGAGTTGATCGGCGAGTTGCCGTACGAAGCCGCCGCGATCGCAGACGCTTCCGAACACCGGCAGCCCCCCGCGCGCAGCGCGTCGGCGACCGAGCAGATAGCGAAGCACCATCAGCCGGGACAGGGTCGAGACTTCCTGTCGTCCGCCGGATCCGGTCTCGGAGAGCACGCGAAACGCCAGTCGGCGGAAGCTCAGCACCTCGCAGCGGGAGTAGCCGCCGATGTCCGGCGTTTCGATGATCGCTCGCTCGGTCTGGAGCGCCGCTTGCTCGGGCACGAGGAGCACGAGGCGCGGCCCCTCCGTGGCCGAGGCGCGCAGCGCGTCACGCACTGCGTCCAGGCAGTGTGCCGTTTTTCCCCCGCCCGCCCGCGAAACCACGAATCGAACCGGCATGCGTCAGCGAAGCCTCCGCGCCCGTCGGACCATGCGACCTTGACCGGATGCGTATGGTATCATACTCGCCGCATTTGCGGAGTGCAGCGCGGATGAGTGATGACGGATGAGCGATGAGGGATGGCGGCCGAAGCGCCTCGGCGGTCCTTCATCACCTGCTTCTCTTCCGGGTGCCCCATCCTTCGCGGTAGTATGCGAAGGGTGGAGGACTGATCGAGACGGTGTGATGCGTCCGAGGCCGACGTTTACCATCCGTCCCCCACCCCTGACAAATCCCGGCGCGCCGGGATCAGGGAAGGGACACCCATTGGACTGGCCGGCAGGGAGTGATGCGATGACCAAGAGATCGGACTGGTGGCGGTGGCCGTCCTTGTTGATGGTGCTGCTTCTTGCGTGCGTTCCTGAGACTGCATCGCCCGGGGCGGCGACGCGGACGCGACCGACGCCTGCATCACCTGCGCCATCATCGTGATCGACGAGGTCTACGGATTCTGACCTGCACCTTTCGGCACCGGCAGCAGGATGTGTGACGGATGGTCGGCGTCGGCGTGGATCGTGTTCGTGGCGACGATCGTTCTGCCGTTGGCTCGGAACGGGTCGCCCGTATTGGGATTTGGCTCGAAGCGGGGGCTGTTGCTCGACGAGACGGCTACGCGGATGCGGTGCCCACGGTTGAAGATCAGGCTCGTGGACCACAAATCGACGTCGAGTTTGTAGATCCTGCCCAGCACGAGGAAGTCCTCCGACCGCATCGAAAGACGGTGACGGGCCCGCAGGATGCCGTCGGTGACGAGCGTGGAGCGCCCGTCGGGGTAGACATCGCAGAGCTTGACTGCGAAGTCGGTGTCGCGGGCCGTTGACGTAACCCAGAGCCGGGCGGTGATACCGCCCGTGACTTCCACGGGTTTCTCGAGCGGCGCGGAAGTGAACAGCAGCACGTCGGGTCGGTTCTCGACCGACCGCTGATCCATCGGCCCCTTTGGCATCAGAAGATTGGCTCCGCCAACCGTGGGCACCGGGTCCTTCGGGTCGTAGCGGTAGGAGCGGGGGGCCGCACCCTTCGCGGGCTTGTTCTTCGACAACGTCCCGTCGGTGTGCAGGTAGAAGGGCGTGTCCGTCGCGGCCGGCGGCCAGTGGTCGTCGGTGCGCCAGACGTTGCCGGGGGCGTCCTTGTCTTCGAGATCGCCCATCACGTAGTAGTGCACGGGCTTCTCGGTCCCCACGCCGTTCTTCTCGCCCTTGACCCAGTAGTCGAACCAGCGCATGGCATTGGCGACTTTGGGGGGCGCTGCATTCGGGTACTCGAGTTCCTCGAACTTGCCGTGCGCCCATGGCCCCATCACCAGCCGGCACTTGCCGCGGGCGCCGGTGTCGCCGCGCGCCTGGATGGTGACGAAACTGTCGATCGTGCCTTTCGAGAAGATGTCGTACCACCCGCCGTAGAACAGAACGGGCACGTTGACCTTGTCAGCCTGAGCGCCGGGGTGAAGGTCCTCCCAGAACGCGTCGTAGTTGGGGTGGGCGACGAAGGTCTCGAGGTTGACGTCGACCATCTTGGTGCCCTTGAGCCAGCCTTCGAGTAGCGCCTTGCGCCACACGCCGCCCTGATACGCGCCCTGGCTGTACATGTCCGAGAAAGCCACCTGCACGTGCTGGGCCCGCAGGTGCGGCGGACGCGACGGGGCCATCATGTTCTGCGTGATACCCAGGGCCGATCCGCCCCGGGTCACCACGTTGCCGTCGCACCACGGCTGCTTGGCAATCCACTCGACCGTGTCGTAGCCGTCGCGGTTCTTGGCCCACCCGCCATGCGAGAAGATGATCGCGTGATGCCCCTTGCTGTCGCCTCGGCCGCGGATGTCCTGCGCGACGAGGGCGTACCCCTTCTTCGCCGCGGCCATCCCAACGCCTTTGCCGCCGCCGCGTCCGTAGGGCGTGCGCATCAGGATCGCCGGCCACTTGCCCTCACCCTCCGGCAGGTAGACGTCGGTGGCGAGCTTGGTGCCGTCGCGCATGGCCACGTCGTGCCGGGTCTGGGCAATCGCGCAACCGGCCAGTGCGACCAGAAGCACCATCCCGAGAAGAGTACTAGCACGCATGCTCGGACCACGTCGTGAAGAAAGCACCATGGTTCCCTTCATAGTCCACTCCCCATTCCGCATGCCGCACACTTGTGGGTGCCCCATCCCTGATCCCGGCGCGCCGGGTGCCACTGGCGGCTTGTCCGCCAGTGCCTCGGTTCGGCAACGGTCTGTGCGGGCACGGGCAGGCAAGCTGCCCGTGGCACCCACGTACTCGCCACTCACTTCATGGTTTCGGGCTGCGCAGCATCAGTCGTCATCTTGACCGGCAAGCGCCGGACCCGGTCGCCCGCGGCGTTGCAGAAGTACAAGTCCGACCGACCGCGTTTGCTCGGGTCGCCATCGGCCCAGAAGGCGTAGAACGGATCGTGTGCGTTCGTCGGCCGCCGGACGTAGGTGTGATTGCGCGGACTGTCGCTCGTCACTTGCCGTTGTTTCTTCCAGGTTCGGCCGAGGTCCCGGCTGGTCCAGACCGCGACCTCGCCGCCGGTGTGGTAGGGCTGCGGCCCCGTCTCGGTCGGGGCGATCACGCGTAGCGTGTCACCTTCGACGTACAGGCTGCCCATGTCGTAGTTGTGGTCCGAACGACTGACCAGCGTGTAGACCCACTCGCTGCCGGTCCACCGGGCCAGGTGCCACAGGCGCGGGTCGTTGTCCGGGCCGGCCCGCCAGCCGCCGCCGGTGACGTAGAGCATGAGCGGGTTGCCGCGGGCGTCGAAGTTCATGTCCTTGACGTAGACCAATCGTCCCTCGTCACGATAGTTGTGCAGCAGGGCCGGGTTTTCCGGACTCTTCAGCGGCACCGCGACCGGTGTTCCGTCCGCGGTGGTCCAGGTCTTCCCGCGGTCGGTGGTCTGGAGGTAGTACAGGTTGGTTCGCGTGTCCGGTCCCTTGATGTGATAGTTGAACGCGGTGACGATCTTGCCGCGCCACTCGGCGCTGGCCTGATAGTGCCCGCCAAAGCCGGCCAGCTTGCGGTCTTCGCTCCACTTCACGCCGTCGGGGCTCGTGCCCCAGTACAGCTCTCGACCGGCCGTGTACTTGGTGAACATGTGGAAGATCACCGGCCCGCGCCCGTTGCCGTCGGCGGCTAGGTACCACGGCTGCGGGTAGGTGAACTCGGCCGTGCGGATGTGCTCGAACTCGTCGACCGAATACGGCGCGGTGCTGCGGTAGAGCAGCCCGGGCCGGCCCCGGCCCCGACCACTGATGAATACCCACACCGTCCCCGCAGGGTCGATCAAGATTGACGCGTCGTCGTGCGGGTCGTTGACCTTCTTCTTGTGGTGGACGACCGTCGGGCGGGGCACCGTGTCCTTCGCATGGTCGTAGCACGACGCCATGATGAGCAGATC
The DNA here is from genome assembly GCA_964391465.1 of uncultured Planctomycetales bacterium. GTDB lineage: Bacteria > Planctomycetota > Phycisphaerae > UBA1845 > CAYMME01 > CAYMME01. The sequence continues at coordinate 4,161 of CAYMME010000294.1, read as the reverse complement.
GCCGCTCGCCTTGTCGACGCCGCCGTAGACGAAGAACGTCTTGTCGACCTTCTCCGAGTAGGAAGCGATGGGGCGATGCTTGGCCGTGTAGGTGCCCAGCCCGCCGGAGTACTTGGGCCCCCAGACCGGATCGACCTGCCCGATCGAGAACCAGATCCCGCGATAGCCGTCGAGCTTCGCGTTCGGCTCGACGCCCGAGACGGGCTGGATGATGCCGACCAAACCCACCAGCAGCACGGGCCAGGACAGAGTCATACGAACGTTCCGTTGTGAAGTCTCGTGATTCAAGTTTGCACCTCCCGCCGCTATGCATACCACCCCCGCTCAGCATTTGCCAGCGGTAGGGACAACCCGATCTCCGAACCAGCCGGTGCGAGTTCCTGAGAGGCAGGTGAGCGCGTACGACGTCGTGGGATCCGCCGTGCGGACCATTGAGGGAGGGCTGAGCGAGCATGGTCCGCACGGCGAACCCTACTCCTACCCGGCGGCAAGAAAGGTATGGTCGTGCGACCTGCATCAGACGCCCGATACTCGGTCAGAGGCGCTTCGATTCTGGACATGCGCAGGTGGGACTGCGTAGAATCGTAACCTGTCGTCCTCGACAGGGTGGGAGCCTGGGGGGTTCACCATCACGATATTCGCCTCACGGGAGAGAGGGAATTCGGGACGTGACTCTCTGTGCGTCGTGGCGGTGCCGCTTGCGTTGGTGATCGCTGCGCCCTCAACCGGGGCGAGCCGGTTGTAGAACGCGGGCTTCGAGAGCGCGACCGCTGACGGTGGGGTCGGATCCCCACCGTTGCGGGGGTTTGCCGAAAGGGAGAGTGAGTCATGCAGAAGCGTTGTCTGGGTACGGTTTGCGCGCTGGTCGTGCTGAGTGTGGGGTCAGGGTCGGCAGTCGCCGATCCCGACCTCGGCGTGAATCTGTTGGCGGACCCCAGCTTCCAGGAAGCGCCCGGCGCCTGGACCGGTGACGACGGCAACCGCGGCACTTGGGCCCCGCTTCAGCACGGTTCGCAGTACTACTTCCCCGGCTTCGTTGACTCGTCGACCATCTTCCAGCAGTTCGATCTGGCAACGTTGGGCTACGATGCGAATCGCCTGGCCACCGGGGGTTACTGGGCCGAGTTCAGCGGCTACCAAGCCTCTTATCCCAAGTGGTGGACCACCTATGATGATGAGGGGCAGATCTCCTTGACCCAACACACGGGCACTTGGTCCGACAACGGTTTGACGGAGTTGGGCTGGCAGCTTCCGACCGCCTGGACACTGTTCGATGGAACTGCGCAACTCAATCCGGGTACGACGCGGGTGACCTACGCCTTCCAGACCAGGCGCAACGGGGGAGCGCTCGACAATGACGACGCCTACCTGGACTCTGCTTCCCTGAAGCTCGACGAGTCCGACATCTGGACCTCTCCGCATGGTACCTCTCGCACGCATTTCGGGAGGGGGGATTGGACTGTGTCGGATCTGCTCTTGCTCGGATCTGACGGGGAGGGTCTCCTGACGATTACAAACGGCAGAACCTTGACGACGAACGACCGTGTATGGGCCGGGTACCGGCGTGGGCTCTGGGGGACGATCAACATCAACAACGGAACGTGGACCGCTTCGGACAGCGTGCGTGTCGGGGATGAAGGCCGGGGCTATGTCAACGTGGCCGCTGATGGGGTCTGGAACACACACGTCGTCGTCTCCGTCGGGTACGACGATGACAGTCACGGAACGGTCAACCTCAGTGGGCCCTGGAACGCGTCCGGCGTGACGGTCGGACGTGACGGCACGGGCATCGTCAACGTGAATGACGCCACCTGGACGACGTCCGGTGCGGTGCGCGTCGGGAGTTCCGACGGCGCGGGCACGGTTAACGTCAACAACGGCGGAACCTGGACGGCATCCGCCGGTGTGACCGTAGGGGATTGGGGCGTGGGCGGAGTCAACGTGTCCGGCGGCGGGACCTGGACGACACCCGCAGTGACGGTTGCGAACAAGGGTGCGGGCGGAGTCAACGTAGCCGAGGGCGGGGTCTGGAACTCCGGTCACACAGTCATTGGTGTGAATGCCGGCGCGGTGGGGACGATCAACCTCAATGGCGGAACATGGAACGCATCAAGCGTGGACGTGGGCGTCTCCGGCGCGGGCGAGGTGAACGTCACCAATGGCGGTGAAATGACGGTCAGTACCGGAGAACTGCGGGTCAGGAATTCCGCGAGCACACTTCGCATCGACGGCGGATCGGTGAACGCACTTGCCGGGTTCGTCAACCAGGGCAACCTGGACTTTGTCGGTGGGACCCTGTCGGTGAGCGGCACGACGGTCGGGCTGCTCGACCACTACAACAGTGGCTGCCACCTGGAGTTCTTGGGGCCCGGCACGTCGCCCATCTTCAGCGATCTGACCGTCCGGTCTGGCGCATCGATTCGTCTGGACGGGGCGTCGCTCAACTTGGCCACGGGTGGCTACGCCGGCATCTTCGGCCAGTTGGCGTTTGGCGACGCGGGCGGCACGGTGAATCTGACCGACGCCCAGTTGGTGCATCCGATGCAGCCGCTGATGCTCGACGGCAATCAGATTGCCGGAAGCGGTGAGATCTTCGTGGGCTCGGCCGGACTCAATCTGGGCCCGGCGGGCAGTCCCGGCACCCTTCTCGGTACCGGCGAGACCGAACGACTCGTGATCTACGGCGACGTGTCCGGCTCGGGCAGCCTGACGCACACGACCGTATTCGGCAACGTGGACGTGGGCAGCAGCCCCGGCCTGATGACGCTGGAGCACGTTTCCTTCGGCAGCACGTTGCCGCTGCTTATGGAGATTGCCGGCGCGGGCCTCGACGAGTTCGATCGGTTGATTCTCGGCGAGGGCGTGGACTTCGGCTCGTCCATCATCGACGTGGTCTTCATCGACGGGTTCCAGCCGGACGAAAGCGATGAGTTCCAGTTGTTCTCCGCGACCGGAGGCGCTGACCTATTTGCCACGCTCGACGGGGTTGCGATCAACACGCCCGATGGATGGTTCGTGAATCCGAACACCGGCATCCTGGCCGTCCCCGAACCGGCTACGGTCGCGTTGCTGTGTGCAGGCGCCGCCGCACTGCGAAGGCGCCGCCGCAACCGATGACAGGGAGCGTGCCCGCACAGAATCTGTGGAGTGCTTTGTCCAGGCTGCAAATACTCGTGTGACACTCATCTATTGGGAGAGAGGGTAATGAAACGTCCGTCTCTGTACGTCGTATCGGTGCTGTCGACGTTGGCCGTCGTTGCGTCCGCGGCCGGGGCGAACATGCTGGCGGATCCCGGCTTCGAGTTCGGCACCGGCAACTGGCTCGGGGACGGCGGTGGCCGTGGCAACTGGACCCCGCCGGGCCTTCAGGAGGAATTGCTGTACTACTTCCCCGGCTACGTTGCCTCGTCGACCATATTCCAGCAGTTCGACTTGGCGGGATTGGGGTACGATGCGGATCGCCTGGCCACCGGGGGATACTGGGCCGAGTTCGGCGGCTACCAGGCCTCGTATCCCAAGTGGTGGACCGCCGTCGACGACGAGGGGCAGATCTCCTTGGTTCAGCAGAAAAGCGACTACTCCGACAACGGCTCGACGGGGTTGGGCTGGCAGCTTCCGACTGTCTGGACGCTGTTCGAGGGAGCTGTGCAAATCAAGCCGAGTACGACGCGGGTGACGTATGCCTTCGAGACGAGGCGTAACGGGGGAGCGCTGGACAATGACGACGCCTACCTGGACTCCGCCTTCCTCGAGATCCACGAGTCCGACATCTGGACCTGGGGCAGCATCGGTGGCCCCAGGCATTTCGGGACGGGGGACTGGACTGTTGAGGATGAGCTCGGGATCGGAAGTGGCGGCGACGGCAACTTGGCCGTTACCAACAGCAGGATCTTGACGACGAACGACTCCGTGCGCCTCGGAGCCTCGAGCGGGCGCACGGGGGCGGTCAGACTCGATAGCGGGACATGGAACGCGTCCGGAGAGGTGTGGGTTGGGGATGCCGGCACGGGCGTGGTAGATGTGGCCGCTGCCGGGATCTGGAATACAACGAACCGGGTGTACCTTGGCAACGAGGACACTGCCGACGGAACGGTCAACCTGGGAGGGACTGTGAGTGCTCGCGCATTCTGAGGGGCCTCGGATCACGGTAATTGAGGGCTT
>CAYMME010000293.1:0-11751 GCA_964391465.1 uncultured Planctomycetales bacterium | reverse complement strand
AACCTGCGGCTGGATCACCTCCTTTCTAGAGGACTATCTAGACCCGCGGAGGCCGCAAGGCGCCGCGGTGAAAGTCAGCGCAGTCTCGGAATCGCCCTCGGGCGAATCGGCGGAGCCGGCAACGGCCCGCCCGGCAACACACTGTTTTCTTGATATTCGCAGAGCGGCGCGACGCTACGTCACGCCGCTCTGTTTTTTTTCCGGAGTCGCGAGGCTTGCCGCCGGGACGCAGTGCTCGGCCGAAGCGCCGGCACGCGGAGAGGCCCGGACGCTTGAGGCAATGGGTCTCACGCTCAACCAGGCGGGCCGGGAAGGGCGATACGTGTCCATCCACGTCTACGTGTGCCGGCAATGTGGCGGCTTCCACGAGCGTCGACGGATTACCTTCCCCGCCGGCGCCGGATGCCTGACCGGCCTCGGCGTCGGGCTCGTCGTTGGCGTCGCGGTGTGGCTGGCGACAGCGTCGAAGCCGGCCGCCGGCGTCGCGGGGTACGTGGCGCTTCTCGGGGCCGTGGTACTGCTGGGGCGCGTGTTCGACCGAGTCGCTGTCCGCGCCGCGGCCCGTCATGGCCGGGCAATCAGGGATGCGCAGTGCTGCGACCCGTTTGACCGACAGCGCCTGGTCGCACTCGATGATGCAGGGCGGCGGGGGCCGTTTCCGTGTCCTGCGTGCGGTGAGACCCGAATGGAGTTCCGCTTCGTGGGAAAGTCGTAGCAAGCCGCTCTCGATGCGCAACGGCCGAGCGCCGTCGTCGTGCTCCCGGGCGTACGCCGGAGGATCAACCCAAGCATCTCGCAACCGACGGTCAAAGCAACGGCTGCCGCGGCTCGACCGCTTGATGTCGAGGCACCTTGATGATGTTCTGTTCCCGTATCCGGATCACCAGGCGGCGTACGAGGACCTGCTGATTCGGTGCCGACAATGGCTGGATCAACCGTCGCCCGCCGGCTGCGGATGCCTCGGCCTCGCTGAGGCGGAGGCGTTCCTCATCATCGACCGCTACCTGAAACGGCGACACCTCAAAGCCACGACCCGCGCCCGCCTGCGGGCCTGCGTTGAGGGCATCGAGGCCGTCCTGCCAAGCCTCCCCCGCGAGGGGCAGCGATACTTCACAGAGCTTCTGGAGGTCGCGCGGCGCGTGCTGGATCTTACGGCAGACGACGTGTGATCCCATCTCGCGTGACGACGCTCGCTGCCGTGGGCGAGCTGCCCGTGACGCAGGATCAACAGTGGTATCCCCCATAGTCGCTGAAGCGGAAGTACCAGCCGTCCTCTGTGTACGACTCCCCACAAAGCCCGTCGCTCGCCTTTGCGAGATTCACTCGCCGCCCCTCGGAGACCCAGGCCAGTTCGAGGTCGTCCTCGTGCGTCTCGATCATCCACAAGAAGTTGTGTATCGCTTCATCCACCATTCGGAAAACGATCTCGCGCGCGAGTGCTTGTGCTTCGGGTGACCACGTCCGCATCGCCTCGTGGTATTTGCGCAAGTCGGGTGCCTTGGCATGACCGGAGAGGATGTCCTCGAACGAACGGAACGTCGCGTCGCGGACGAAACCGACCATCAACCGGCCGAACAGCTCGAGCTCACGACGACCATCACCATTGCCCGTGTCTGCCACGATTACACTCCCGCCATGAAGTCACCCCCGCATCTCACCAGCATACCGCACCTTGACCGCCACCGGGATTGGCTGCGTCGCGTAGTCACGGCTTGCCCGTGTGTTTCGCGAACCGCTGCCGGATGGTGGCGAGCGTTGCCCCGATGACCTCGTAGCGCGCGTTCAGTCTCTTGAGGTAGGCGACGTAGTCGTGAAGCACCTGGGTGCGGGGGTTGGCCGGGTCCGTGTAGTCCAGGTAGTTGTGCGTGAAGACGGACAGCACGCGGAAGGTCACGTTGTCGGCTTCGATGTGGGCGAGGGCCTTCTCGATGATGGGCTTGTGCCACTTGTCGAACGGGCCGCTCTCGATGCGCAGCTCGTAGGGGAAGCCGTTGGGGCGTCGTCGGCTCGGGTCGGTGGTGAGCGGGGCCTCGAAGAAGCCCAGCTCGCCGGGGATCAGTCGGTTCTTGGCGTTGGCCCAGTGGGCGTGCGGCGTTGCATCGTTCCATTCGGCATGGAACTTCGGTACGTGCCGACCAGGATCGGAGAGGGACCCGTGGCGGAAGCCCAAATCGTAGAGCACTCCGAACGTGGCATCGCTCGCTGAGAAGTTGCCGGGCCGGAACGCCCGCGGACGCCCGCCCAGCGCCCGTGTCCACGCCTCGATGCCTTCGGAAAGGATCTGCTTCTGCGTCGCCGCGTCGTACGCGCCCAGGTACCGGTCGTAGCGGTGGTCCTGGAAGCACTGCGGGTGCAGGTGCATGCCCAGTTCGACTCCGCGCGCGGCAAGGGCCTTGAACAGCGGGGCGTGCCGCTCGGCCGTTTCGGGGACGATGAACAGCGTAGGCGGAAACCCGCCGGCGAGCAGCGTGTCGCAGAACCCGCGAATCGCCTTCTCGCTCAGCTCCCACTTATCCGGCCCGCCGCAGAAGCACTCGCCCCGAATGCGCTCGCAGTCCATCGTGAACGACACGTACAGCGGCGGACGTGCCGACTTGCCGCCCGGAAATGTGAGCCGGTAGCTGCGCTGCTCGCCCGCGCCCTCGATGTGCAGCCCGTCCGACAGCGTGACCTTCGCGAAACTGCCGCCCCAATGCAGGGCGGCCAGCGTGATGTAGTGCACGCCGTCGCGGACCGTCCACCGGTTGCGGTGCTTGTGTCCGGCGAAGCAGGCCAGCACGCGCCCGTCCCGCTGGAGCATCCGCCGCATCTCCCACCCGTTGTCGATGTACGAACCCTCCTTGCCCACGGGCGGGAACGGTACATCGCCGCCTTCCGGTGAGCCCGCCGCCGGCGTGTGATGCAGCTCCTGGTGCGAGAACACGATCTTGGTCTTGCCGCGGTTAGCAGCCAGGTCACGGGCCAGCCACGCCTTCTGAGCGGGGTCGATGCAGTACGCCCCCTCGACCCCGTCGCGCCCGGCCGGCACGGCCGTCTCGCCGCGCCGGTTGTTGCCGTCCAGGACGATGAAGTGATGGCCCTTCACATCGAACGAGTAGTAGCGGTGCGGGATGCCGGTGGCGGTGACGAACTCGTCCTTCGTGATGTCTTCCCCGCCGTGGTTGCGCGAGCGCAGGTCGGACGGCTTGATGGCCTCATCGCCGCCCTTGAGCCAGCCCACGTCGTGGTTGCCCATCACGTGGTGGCAGGGACGCCCGCTTCCGCGCAGCACACCGTGGTGGTGCTTGAGCCCGTCCAACTGACAGTCGTGCTGCTCGGCCGTCGTCTCGCCGCCACCGCACTGGCAGGCGAAGTCGCCCAGATCGACGACAAAGTCCGGCCCCCACGACTTCATCTCGCGGACATAGCCCTGCAGGAACTGCTCGTTCTGCGGTGCCCGTCGACCGAGTAGATGCGCGTCGGCGGTGATCCCGAAGCGGACCGGTTTGTCGGTTCTCTGGCCGGTCGATTCCGCAAGGGCGGCGTGGCCGACCAGCAGACACGCGAGAGTGATGGCGAACGTCGGTCTGGTTCGAAGCGAGATTGCGTTGGCGAAAGTGGTCCGCATGTATCACTCCTGTCTGCGCTATCGGAAGGCCTGCCAGAACGGGGCTTGGGGGTGGCCGGTCGCCGGCAAGCCCTTCGCTCGTACATCTGACCGTGACACACGGTCGACCGTCAAGCATGGCGGCGCCCGCCTGTGGCGGGCTTGGCCATGGCACCCGTTGCGCGGCTGTACTCGGTCATCGTCGTGGCGCGAGCGTGAACGTCGCGGCTACGGCTCGGTGGTCGGATGGATAGGGGGCGACGACGACGTCGGCCTGGTCGCCGCTTTCGCCGACGACGTTCACGTCGCGCAGGGCGATGCCGTTGCCGCCGAAGTAGACGAAGTCGATGCGGTCGTGCACCTCTTGTTCGGGCGGGCCGAACGCGCCGGGGGCCGGCGTCCAGGTGTTGCCGTGGGTCGACACCTCGTCGCGGTGCATCGTGCGGTAGGCGTCGATCAGGCCTCTGCCCGTCACCGCGTTCGACGCGGGCCAGTCGACCTTCATCTTGAAGTGCAGGCCGGCGTCGGCCGCGGCTGATGTCCAGTCGAGGTGCGAGGGTTCGTTGAAATCGCCGACCAGGAACACCGGGGCCCCATACGGGACCTGCGAGCCGAGCTCCGACAATGCGTCGCGGATCTCACCGCCGCGAACGGTCGCGGCTTCGGCGATGGCCTGGGACTCGGTGGTGATAAGCCCGTCGCGGATGTCGTACGGCTGGTACGGGAAGCCGGTCAGATGCACGTCGAACACGTACACGTCCGTACCCGGAGGGATCTTGATTTGTACGCCGTGGGTGAACGCGCGGGTGATCGGGTATCGGCTCAGGATCGCGGCCGAGAGGCGGCCGCCGGTGCCGGGGCTGGCGGGCAGATCGGCATGGTGGAATCGCAGCATGGACGCGAGAGCGGCTGCGGTGCCCTCGCTCTCTTGGATGCCTACGATATCGGCCCCGCCCGCTTCGATCACCTGGGCCGTCATCGACAGCGGCTGGCCCGACCCCGAGCCGCCCATGAAGATGTTGTAGCTCATGACCGTCAGCTCGGTGACGGCGCCGTGGCTGGTGGCCTCGGCCGTCCCGGAGCCGACGGCGAGCGTCACCGCAAGGGCAGCGACCGCCAGGGCACGCCGGCGGAACGCCCGCGGCCTGCCGGATCGAGTTGCGTGTTGCGGTGCGAAGGGTCTCACGGTTTCACCAGCGTTGCGGACGTCCGATTACCTTGCCCGTCGGGTTCCTGCCCGACAGTCCATTGTTACCTGCGCCATCGGCCGGTTCAGAACCACGGTTGCGGTCTGCGCGCAGGAGTTGCTGCACGGGCAGGTTGCCGGGCGACGCTGTCGGCCGCTTCCTGACGAGCGCGGTTCGGATTGCGTTGGGTGCCATCCGTAGCGGCCGGCGCCCCCGTCGGCCGTTCGTGTCGAGACGTGCCGGAAGCTCGGCCTGCGAGGCGCAGGCCGCTGCATCATCGGTGCTGACGGTTGTGTGAAGGGCGCGCGGGAGCCTCTGCGCTTGACCGGCGGCGCAGGAGAAGGGACGGGAGTCTTCTCTGGATCGTAGCAACCGGAAAGACTCCCGTCCCGTTTGTCTTCGTTACTACACTCCGGCGGCGCGGCGGTCTAGCGTCGTCGCCGGGCGATGAGGCCTCCGCCACATCCGGCGAGCAAGAGGACCATCGTCGTGGGTTCCGGAACCAGCGCATTGACCGCACCGACGATGCCCTGGATCTCGTGGTTGATCACCACGTCGTCCGGCTGGGTGCCATCATCGAGGATCGTTGTCTGCGTCATGGTAGTGTCTTCGGGAGAAGGAGCCCGGGCGGGCAGGATCTGCACGTCGGAGTTCAATTCGTTGGCGTGGCCGAGGATTTCCACCTCGATGGTGCCCACGAACCTCTGGCTGGCACCGATGTCAGGCGAGCTGCCGACAAACCGGCTCCAGCCCCAATCCTCGTCGCCATCGACGTCCGGGGCGATATCCTCGTCCACGAAGTTGTTGCCGAAGCCGGTCGCGTCGACCCAACCGAGGGTGTTCAGGTGCGTCTGCCCATAGCGAACACGCGGGGCGCTGAATGCGAGGCCGTCACCGGACTCCTCCATATGAAGGCCGAGCGCGCCGACGACGGCATTCACGCCGGGGCCGACCGGCGTGAACGCCTCGTCGAGCTTCTCGATGAAGAAGTACAGCGTGAGCATGTCGCCCGGATTGTAGCTTCCCCACGGCGACGCAGGGCCAGGTTCGTACGTGATCTCCGAGTACGGGACGCCACTATCGGTGATGATGACGTGATCCGTCACGGTAAGGATCGGGGCACCGAAGGCGGCGGATCCCATCAGTCCCACAACGGCCAATGCACACAACACAAATCTGGACATGCTCCAACCTCCCTAGTTCTGATTCCATCCCCCGCAGCTTCCACTCCGTTTCGCGGAGGCAGAATGCTTCACAAGACCCCACGAAGGGCCTTCGACCTCCGCGCGTGCTTTCCGGGGCACACACCCACCGACCGCTCTCTCTCCGCTGGGATTGCCTGCATTCCCGTCGTCATGCCGGCTTCACCCTCGCAACCGGCCGTCGGGCGTTTCTTTCCGTCCGATACCAAAGCGTAGCACGCCCCCAGATGGCATACAAGAGAGAAGAGAAGAAAGCGACCCCCACGACCGTAACCGGCCAGGAGACCGAGAATGGGGGCCGGAGTCGTCGCAGGCCCGCCTGCGACACCCGCTACCCCTTCGCATGCCGCCCCAACACGCCTCCACCGAGTTGCCCTCGCGGGTGGCGTAGCCGTCTATTGCCGTCGCCTGGCGATCAGGCCTCCGCCGCAACCCGCCAGCAGGAGGGCGATCGTTGCAGGCTCCGGGGGCCGACAGAGTTGGACCACACGCATATCGTAGTTCGTCACCACGTCATCCGGCTGCGTTCCGTCGTCGAGGATGGTGGTCTGCGTCAGCGTGGTGTCGGCCGGATTCGGTCCCCGGGCCGGCTCGATCTGTATGTCGATATTCGTGCAGTTCGCATCGCCGAGGATCTGCACCTCAATGGTGCCGACGAACCACTGGTCGGAGCCGATGTCGGCCGAGCTGCCGGTGAACCGGCTCCAGCCCCAGTCCTCATCGCCGTCGACATCCGGGGTGATGTCTTCGTCCACGAAGTTCTCGCCGAAACCGGGTGCGTCGATCCAGCCGAGGGTGTTCAAGTGCGTTTTCCCGAAACGGACCACCGGGTCGCTGAACGCCACGCCAACGCCGGACTCTTCCATGTGGAAGCCAAGCGAAGCGACGACCGCATTGACCCCGTCGCCGACCGGCGTCAATGCCTCGTCGAGCTTCTCGATGAAGAGGTACAGGGTGAGGGTGTCGCCCGGACCGTAAGGCCCGCCGGCGAGCATGACGCCCGGTTCGTATGCGATCTCCGAGTACGGCACGCCGCTGTCGGTGACGACGACACTATCCGTTACGGTAAGCAGCGGGGCACCGAAGGCGACGGACCCCGTCATTCCCGCCACGGCGAGTCCACACAACATGCATCTGAACATTGGCTGTCCTCCTCGGTTCCCGTTCGGTCCCCCGATACGATGCCTTCGCCCGCGTTGCGTACCTCCCGACGGCGCCGCGGTCGGGGCGCCCCTCTCACGACCTTGCCCGCATGACTGGATCACATTCGCAACAGGTCCTCGATCCTTCCCGTCGCCCAAGGCTCCAATCAAGTTCCCCTCGCGGATGGCGTTGCGATCCAGCTACGGCGCCGGGCGATCACTCCGCTGCAACCGGCGAGCAGAAGGGCCATCGTCGCGGGTTCCGGGACGCCCAGCGGGACGCCGACCAGGCCGACGATCTCGTAGTTGATCACGACGTCGTCCGGCAGAGTGCCGTCGTCGAGAAGGGTCAACTGCGTCATCGTGGTATCTCCCGGAGCGGGAGCCCGAGCCGGCTCGATCTGCACGTCGGAGTTCGAGAGGTCGGCGTGGGCGAGGATCTCCACTTCGATCGTGCCGACGAACTTCTGGTCCGAGCCGATGTCGCCTGAAGAGCTGGTGAAAGCGGCCCAGCCCCAGTCCTCGTCGCCGTTGGGACGCGGCGTGAGGTCCTCGTCCGCGAAGGTGTAGCACCAGCCGTGCGCCGCACAAGGGTCGAGCCAGCCGACGCCGCTGATGTGGCGCCATCCGTAGCGAACCACCGGATCACTGAACGCCAAGCCATCGCCGGACTCCTCCATATGATAGCCCAGCGAAGCGACCACCGCGTTCACGCCGGGGCCGACCGGCGTGAACGCCTCGTCGAGCTTCTCGATGAAGAAGTACAGAGTCACTGTGTCATCCGGATTGTAGGGCCCGCCAACGGCGCCCGGTTCGTACGTGATCTCCGAGTACGGAACGCCACTGTCGCGGATGATGACGTTGTCAGTCACAGTGAGGATCGGGGCGCCGAAGGCAACGGAGCCCATCATTCCCGCCACGGCCAACCCATACAGCACGTGTCTGAACATTGGTTGTCCTCCTCTGTTCCCATTCCGTCCCACAGGGGCGGGATGTGTTGCGTCCCCCGCTGCTGTGCTATCGACGATGTTGCCCACCTCCCGAGGGCACCGCCCAAGGTGTGACCTCTCAAGACCTCGCCCGCCTGAATCACCGCCCGCATGCCGGTTTCGCACCGGCGAGACGGCCTAGCGCCGCCGTCGCGCCATCAGGCTTCCACCGCAACCCGCCAGCAGGAGCGCCATCGTTGCAGGCTCCGGAAAGCAGAGATCGATGCCGACCAAGCCGGCGATGTCGTAGTTGACCACCACGTCGTCCGGCTGGGTGCCGTCGTCGAGGATCGTCATCTGCGTCATCGTGGTATCTTCCGGAGCCGGCGCCCGGGCCGGCTCGATGTGCACGTTGCAGTCCAGGCTGGCGATGAACTCCGCGTCAATGGTGCCGACGAACTTCTGGGCAGAACCGATGTCGGCCGAGGTGCCGGTGAACCGGCTCCAGCCCCAGTCCTCATCGCCATCGAGGTCGGGAGTGAGATCCGTGTCCGTGAAGTTGCCGCCGAAACCCGGCGCGTCGAGCCAGCCGAGCGTGTTCAGGTGCATCTTCCCATAGCGAACCGCCGGGTCGCTGAACGCCAGTCCCTCGCCGGACTCTTCCACGTGGAAGCCGAGCGAAGCGACGACCGCGTTCACGCCGTCGCCGACCGGCGTCACTGCCTCGTCGAGGTTCTCAATGAAGAAGTACAGGGTGAACGTGTCGCCCACGTTGTAGGCCAACGGAGGAGACGGCGGGCCCGGTTCATACGTGATCTCAGTGTACGGAAAGCCTGGGTCGGTAATGAGAACGTTGTCCGTCACGGTAAGGATCGGGGCCCCGAAGGCGACCGACCCCACCGCCCCTGCAACGGCCAATGCACAAAACACAAGTCTGGACATGTACCATCCTCCCCAATTCCGATTCCATCCCCCTTGGGTTCCGATCCGTTTGGCGGAGGCAGGGTGCCCCAGAAGACGGGCGAAAGGCTCTCGACCTCCGCGCGCACTCCCCGGTGAACCCGGCCACCGACCGCTCTCTCTCGATTGGGGTTGCCTGCATTCCCGCCTGCATGTTCGCTTCGTTCTCGGAACAGGCATGCGATCCTTCCTTCCCATGCGATGCCTAAGCGTAGCACGGCACCAGATGACATACAAGAGACAAGGGAATCGACGAAACCCCGAGATGAACACCCGGAGGCATCCTCGGTAGTGGGCCGAGCGATCGGGCGGGGTCACCTGGCCGTGCCCCCGGCAGACGTGGTGTTCAGGCGCGTCGGCAGGTCAGTCCAGGTGCTTGATCCGGATGTTGCGGTAGGCGACGGGGCCGTGGTCGCCCTGGAGGCGCAGCGCCCCCTTGGGCTTCTCCGGGCCGCCGATGCCGCCGCGCGTCGGGCCCTTCAGGTCGACGCTCTCGTGCACCACGACGCTGTTGTGGATGACCTTCTCGAACTTGGCGTTGGCGATCTTCTTGCCCGAGGCGTCGAACTTCGGGGCCCGGAAGATCACGTCGTAGCTCTGCCACAGCCCGGGCCGTTTGCTGGCGTTGTAGTCCGGCGGGCGGCCGTCGACGCTCTTCTCGTCGATCCAGCGGGCGTAGATGCCGCCGCAATCGCCGGAGCCCAGTTCGGTCTCGCCGTAGCTGTCGAGGATCTGGACCTCGTAGCGGCCCATGAAGTAGACGCCCGAGTTGGACCGCTCGGCCACCAGGAACTCGAGATGCAACTCGCAGTCGCCATGTTCCAGTTCGGTGTGCAGATCCTTCGTCCTGCCCGTTGGGCCGTTGACGAGGATGGTCTCGCCCTTGCCGGGCAGCAGCTTGCGGTTGTCGGCCGGGTCGAGGCGCACGCCGCCGGCCACCTGCCACGCGTGCTCGGCGCCCGGTGAGCCGGCGTGCCAGCCGTCGAAACTCTTGCCGTCGAAGAGCGTGGTCCATCCGGGCAAGGCCTGAATGACCTTGACGTTGGTCGAGCGGAAGACGTTGTGGCCGCCCAGGCCGTGCACGACCTCGCCGAACATGGCCGCGCAACCGGCCGCCGGCCGCTGTAGGACATGCGTGTACGTGCTGGTTTCAAGGGTGATCGGCTGGTCCGTGCCGGTTGCAGGATCTCGCAGAAACGCACCGGCCTTGCCGGGCTGTAGTTCGTGCTGCTTCCACTCCGCCTCGCGGAAGTCGCGCGTCGGCGAGGTGGCGATCCAGGCCGAGACCTTCGTTGGCGGCTTGGCTGACTTCACCTCTAGCGTCAGGGCCTTCTCGCACTCGGTCAGATCCCACTTCAGTTCGGGGAACTCCGCCTTGCCCGCCGCCATCCGGGCCAGGCCCGTCGCGCCGCCCACCACACGGGTCAGGTCATCCAGCCCGTGTCCCTTGTTGGGTACGTAAAGAATGTTGTTCTCACCCTCGAGGTCGTCCCAGTAGAGATTCAAGGCGTCGAGCGGCCAGTACCGGTCGTTCGTGCCGATCATGATGAGCTTCGGCATCGTCAGTGCCTTGCGGTACGAGTACGGATCAACGACCGCGGTCAGTTTCTTGCCCAGCGGCGAGTTCATCTGGTCCTGGATGCCACGCTCGGTGTAGTCGGCGATCTCTTCGGAATAGGTGCCCCAGGTCTCGAGCTGGTGGCGCATTTGCGGACCCATGTTGAGCGTGTCGATCACCATGGGGGCGATCGAGTTGACGCGCGGATCGGCGGCTCCAGTGAGCCACGTCGTCCAGCCGCGTTTCGAGGCGCCGGTGACGGTGAAGTTGCGGATGTCCACCGACCATTCCTGCTTGGCATAGGCCTGGACCGTGTCCATGGCCCGCACCGCGCTCTTGGTCATGGGTAGCAGCAGCGGCCAGTCCGACTCCTTGGTTTCCAGGAACTTCTGGAACGTGAGCGAGATGATCGCGTCTTCCTTCTTGCCGCCGAACATCGGTTGGAAGGGGACTTGGCTGACCATCGCCACCGGCATCCGGGCCAGGTGCGCGATCGGCACCACGTACTTGGTGAACATGCCGGGCGGCCTGGCGTCTGCGCTCGGAGGTGTGTCGTAGCGATCCCGCCATGAGCCGCCGCCGATGACAAGCAAGGCCTGCGACTCGGTGTCCATGGTTTTGGGCCGGGCCACGAACATGCGGTGCTTCCAGGTGATGCCGTGCCAGGTCTGGGACACCATCCGCAGCTCGGCGCACTCCACGCCCAAGGCCTCGAATTCGGCGCGTTTCTGCCACTTGTAGGTCTCGTCCGGCTTGTTCACGTAGGCCTCGAGGTCCGCGTGCACCGGGCTGGTCAGACAACCGATCATCAGGGCCGCTCCGCAGAATCGTTTCATCGCTCCTGCTCTCCTGTTTTCGTCAACTCGTGCATTGGGCTGAAGATGCCTCTGCACACCCACCCACTGCGCGGAAGGATAGCATGTCGCAGTGCCGAATGCATCTGTGGGATGCAGTTACACGGGGTCCGCAATGGCGTGCGCGCCGTTCGGTGGGATGTTGTGTGTTCGCTGGGGCAGTCAAGCATTCCGAACCGCGACCGTGAGGGAGCGGCCCGGACCGGTGCCGGCTGCGGGCGTTGGCGCGTCGCGAAACGTGATGGGAGTCCCGGCCGCGCCCACCCGGTGGCGGGTGGGGCCAATGTTACCTGCTCGCGGACCTCGGGAGGTTGGGGAAGTGGCGCGCCCCCC
>CAYMME010000292.1:0-11766 GCA_964391465.1 uncultured Planctomycetales bacterium | reverse complement strand
GGATCGGAGCGAACGTCTCCTCCTGCACGATGGGCAAGTCGTTCTTCGCGGCCACGAGGCACGGCCTGACGAAGCAACCGCTCTCGCGTCCTTCGCCGGACAGCCGCATGCCGCCGTAGAGGACCTCTCCGCCTTCACTCTTCAGGCGTTTGAGGGCCGCTTTCATGGAGACAACGGCATCGGGGTCGATCAACGGACCCATGAGCGTGTCGGCTTCGAGCGGGTCACCGATGCGGACCTGCTTGTACGCAGCGATGAGTCGTTTGACCAGCTCGTCGCGAACCTCGCGGTGCACGATCAGCCGACGCGTGGAGGTGCAGCGTTGCCCGGCGGTTCCGACCGCCCCGAAGAGGATTGCCCGCACGGCCAGGTCGAGATCGGCCTCGGGCGTCACGATCACGGCGTTGTTGCCGCCGAGCTCGAGAATCGTGCGACCGAGCCGCTTGCCCACGGCCTCGCCTACGCGATGCCCCATCCGGCAGCTCCCCGTGGCCGATACCAGCTTCACCCGCGGATCGGCCAGCATGGCCTCGCCAACCTCGCTGCCCCGACCGATCGCCAATGAGAACACGGCCGGGTCGATGTCGTTGGCCTCGCACACTTCGGCCGCGATCTTCGTGCAGGCGACGGCGGTCAGCGGTGTCTTCGACGACGGCTTCCAAACCATCGCATCGCCGCACACGGCCGCGATGGCCGCGTTCCAGCTCCACACCGCGACGGGAAAATTGAAGGCGGAGATGATCCCCACCACGCCGAGCGGATGCCACTGTTCGCACATGCGGTGCAGCGGCCGCTCGGACGGCATCGTCAGGCCGTAGAGCTGCCGCGATAGGCCGACCGCGAAGTCGCAGATATCGATCATCTCCTGCACTTCGCCCTCGCCCTCGGGCAGGATCTTGCCCATCTCGATCGTGACCAGAGCACCGAGGTCGGCTTTGGCGTCCCGCAACGCGTTGCCGAGCTGCCGCACCACCTCGCCGCGGCGCGGGGCGGGCAGCATGCGCCAGCTCTCGAATGCCTCCTGGGCCCGCGTCAGGATCCGGTCGAACCCCTCGCGCGTGACCTGCTGCACCGACGCGATGGGCAAGCCGTCAATCGGCGAGATCGACACCAGCGGCGGGCCGCCTCCGATCCACTCGCCGCAGAAACCGCCGAGGTTGTCCGACTCGAGGCCGAGTTTTGACAGAACCGCCTTCACGATGCGAACTCCGTTCTTGGGTTGCGCCACAACGTGGTCTTTGGGTGCCACGGGCAGCTTGCCTGCCCGTGCGTTTGCCGTGATCCGGCACGGGCAGGCAAGCTGCCAGTGGCACCCGACCCGAAAACCGAACCGTGACGGACTACCAGAACTCCGCACGATCGAGCCGTGAGCGCCGAGCGTCAGCGTGGAGCCGCCCTGGACTCACTCGCCGTTCCCGTGCCGGGCGTCCCCATCCCGCACTCCGCACTTCCCTGGACCCGCTCACTTGCGCTCGGGGCTCGGATTGGCGGCGCGTCATTTCGCGCCGCCTTGCCTCGGCGGGAACCGGACCGGCTGCGGCTCCTGTGTGTGATGTCGAGCCAACTCGCGGATAAGGAAATCGACGACCGCGGCCCGGTGCACGGAGTTCAGAGCGACGGCAAGCTGGGTCTCCATCAAGCCGTAAGGAATACCGGTATCGTACCGCCGTCCTCGAACGTCCAAGGCCAGGTAGTTGCCATGCTTCTCGCGCACGAACTCCTGCGCGCTCGTGAGCTGGAACTCGCCTCGATCGCGTATGTCGTTGCGGATGTGTTGCTCCAGGGCGTCGAAGACCGCAGGCGAGAACACGTGCATGCCGAAGTGGCCGAGGTAGTGCCCATCAGGCAGGCCCGGCGTCGTCAGCTCCGATCGAGCCTGCTCGCACGACGGTTTCTCGATGATCTTCAACGCCTCGTAGCAGTCGGGTCGGTCGGCGACCGGGGCGCCTCGAATCACCCCAACCGACGAGAGTTGGCTTTCCGGAACGGGCTGGACGGCGGTGACGGCGCTGTAGTCGCCCGTTTCCCAGGCGGCCGTGAGCTGCGCGGCGCAGCTCGTCCCGTCCTCCGAGATGTACACGTGGTCGCCGAGCAGCAGGAGAAACGGTTCGTCGCCGACCCAATCACGGGCGCAATGGACCGCGTGCCCGAACCCCTCGGGGCTCGACTGGGCCCGGAAAGACATGATCCCGCGGAAGTACTCGAGCCGGCGCGACTCCTCGAGAGCCCATTCCATGTCGGCGAATGACGGCAGCAGATTCTCGGATATGCCGCGGAAGTACTCCCGGTACTTCGTCTCCTCGTTGGGCGGCGTAATGATGCAGAGGGCCTCGATGCCGGCGCTGATCGCTTCCTCTCCGATGATCTGGATGACCGGCTTGGTCAGCCCGTCACGATCGACCAGAGGGAACATCTCCTTGTCGACAGCACTGCTGGCCGGGTACTGCCGGGTGCCGCGCCCGGCGGCGGTGATGACGGCCTTACGTACCTTGCTCACGATGCAGTACCCTTCTCCCCGAAGGCATCAGACGCGCCGCATTCCGTCGCGCGTCGTCGCACGTCGTACCATTCGAGCATCACCGGTTCGATGCGGGCCCGCAGTGCGGGGTTGGCGAAACCCGCCCAATTCACGTTCGTGTGCACATCCAGGGGCGCGTCCAGCGCGTTCCCCTCGCCGTCGGTGACGATCACACCCAACTCCTCGGCGATCAGCATGGTACAGATGTCGTACGGATGGCAGCAATGGCGGAGCGGCTGCCCGGCCAGGTCGAACAGGAGCGGGCGCAAATCGCACAGGAAGCGGTCGTGGCCTACGCACAGTTCATAGAGCTGGCCGCCGGTGCTGATGTACTGGTCGTCGAAGATCAACGGTGCGTACGTCGTGTCCTGATCGGTGACTGCGGACGCGATGGTCTCCATCAACTCGGCGGCAAGCAGCTTGGTGCCGGGGAAGAAGGAGGTCACGGCCGAGAACCCGTGGTCGAGCCGAGTCTCGGTGCTGGGCCGCAGCGCGAGCGGCTCGGCGTGACTCCCGTCCAGCGACTGTCGCTCGGCCTTCGCGCCGCAACCGCGAACCGCATGCAACATGTCGCACAAGGTTTGCTTGGTCGTGGGCAACTCCGACATCATCGCGATGTCGATGTCGGCGAGGGTCGTGTCGGGGCCGCGGTTGGCCGCGACGCCGGTCAGGCACCACGCGCTGCGTTTGTCGTACATGAGCAGTCGAGTGCCGTCGATGGGGTCCACGATCACGCGAATCAGGGCGTCGGCCTCCGACGTGCCCTCCGGAAGGACGAGCACGCCCTCGGGTTCGAGACCCTCCGCAACCAGAACCAGGGGCATAACCTCCGCCCAGCGGCGGCAGTGCTTGACGATCACCGGCTCGACATGGACGTCGATGCCGTAAATGACGTCCCCGGCTTCCTCCTTGACCGCATCCGCCAGTCCGCTGGTGTCTTGCCGGGAGCCGGCGAGTACTTCGCGAACGGCCAAGTGCAGGCGACGGAGGCGATCGAGGATGTCCTCGGCGTGTTCGGTCAGGTCAATCACGGTCGATCATCGTACCCGCGGGCATGGGTGCGATGCCAGTCCCAGGCCGTCCGGACCGTGTCGTCGAGATCGGTGTACCGGGGCCGCCAACGCAGCTCCCGCTCGACGAGATCGGCGTTTGCGTACAAGGCGGGCGGATCGCCGGGGCGTCGAGGGCCGATCTCGTGCGGGACCACGTGGCCGGTGATGCGGCCAACCGCGTCGATGACTTCACGCACGGAGTGTCCACGCCCCGTGCCGAGGTTGTAGGCCTTGGCGACGCCCGGTTCGATGGCGTCGATGGCCAGGAAGTGCGCCTCGGCCAGATCCTCGACGTGCACGTAGTCGCGGATGCACGTGCCGTCGGGCGTGTCGTAGTCGTCGCCGAAGACGGTCAGGGCCGGCCTGCGCCCGGTGGCGGCGTAGATGCACAGGGGAATCAGGTGCGTCTCCGGATCGTGGTCTTCACCAATCGAGGCGTCGGAGGCCGCACCGGAAGCGTTGAAGTAGCGAGGAGAGATGCTGCCCAGACCGTGAGCGACCGCCGCGTCGGCGAGGATCTGCTCGACCATCCACTTTGTCCGCCCGTAGGGGCTGACCGGCTGTTTCGGCAGATCCTCGACCATCGGCAGCGCCTCGGGCGTTCCGTAAACCGCACACGAGCTGGAGAACACGAACCGCTGCACGCCCGCCGACACCATGCACGCCAGAAGCGTATTCGTGGCGGCCACGTTGTTGTGGTAGTACCGGAGCGGTTGCCGAACGCTCTCACCGACGTAACAGTGAGCGGCGAAGTGCATGACCACGTCGGGGCGGTAGTCGCCAAGCACACGCGTCACCGCCACGTCGTCGCCGAGATCGGTCACGACCAACGGACAGTCACCCACCGCCGCCCGATGGCCCTCGGACAGGTTGTCGAGAACGAGCACGTCGTGATTGGCTGCACGGAGGCGGCGGACGGTGTGACTGCCGACGTACCCGGCACCCCCGCAGACCAGGATTCGGTGGGGCATGAGCGCTCCTCAACCCGATGGATCGAGCCGGCAGGCACGCGCCGCACCGCCGCGGCGGGTACTCAGTTGCTGCTCGAACTGCTGCTACTGCTGCTCGAGGAGTCCGAGTCGTCCGGCTCGAATACAGCGAAGACGCCGTCCACCACTCCGTCGAGGATGCTGTTGACGCCCGCTTTCAGATCGGTGGTGGCCGCGGCACGGAACTCCTCGAACACGCCGTCGCAGCCAACGGTGCCTCCGCAATTGAACAGGACGAGGAGCGTAAGGGCAACCAGGACCCTGGGGAGTCGTTCTGGATGGCGCATCGGACGACCTCCTTGTCGTGCATCCCGTGCCCGGCGCAGCGACCGGCCCTCCGGGCTGATCCCGCCGGGTTTTCCTGTTATCGGTCCTGGAGGACCATTCGCTCCACCGTCCGGTCAACGCCCATTCCGAACCGTCCCAACGCACACCAGTACCAGGAAGTGGCCCGGTAGGCGCTGATTGGCCGCACGGCAGCCCCCGCCGCGTCACTCGCCGATGATCTTGACGAGGGCCCGCTTCCGCCGACGGCCGTCGAATTCGGCGTAGAAGATCTGCTCCCAGGGGCCGAAATCCAGCTCACCCCCGGTGACGGCGACGATCACCTGACGACCCATGACCTGCCGCTTGAGGTGCGCGTCGCCGTTGTCCTCTCCGGTGCGGTTGTGCCGGTAGTGGCTGATCGGCTCGTGCGGGGCGAGCTTCTCGAGCCAGTCGTCGTAATCGGCGATCAGGCCCGGCTCGTCGTCGTTGATGTACACCGACGCGGTGATGTGCATCGCGTTGACCAGGCACAAGCCTTCCTGGATGCCGCTCTCCCGCAAGGCCTCAACCACCTGCGGCGTAATGTTGATGTAGTCACGACGCGTCGGTATGTCGAACCACAGTTCCTTGCGAATCGATTTCACGAGTACTCTCCTGACTTTCCCCGGTGATCGTGGCACCCGACCCGAAGACCGAACGGTGACGGGCTATTCGTCGGCACTCGCATTCTCCTCAGCGCGAGCCTCCAGACGCGGAAGCTGATTCTGCAACGCCGTGGCCTGGGGCGAGTTGGGATACGTGCGGATCACGTTGCGGGCGAGATCGAGTGCCTCCGCATAGCGGTGCACCTTGATCAACTCCTTGATCTGCAACTCGAGGGCATGACGCGCCTCGATCTCGGCGTTGGCCTCCAGGGTTCCGATCTGATCACGGAGCACCGCGGCTTCGGGACTTGGACCGTACTTCTCGATGAATGCCCGGGCCGCACCGAGTGCATGCTTCCATTCGCGGCGCTGCGTGAACCCCTCGATCTCGACATACGCGGTGCGCAACTGCTCCTGTTCGGACCGCTGGCGCTCGCGCTGTATGCGGTTGGCCAACTCCCGAGCGGCGGCCGAGTCCGGGTGACGCTCGATGAGCTCGTTCGCGACCCCCTCGGCCCGCGGCCACGCCGAGACGCTCAGGAAGTCCTCGACGCGGCGCGTCGCCTCGCTCACGTCCACCTGCTCGGTCTGTTGCTGGGCCTTCTCAATCTCCAGGCGCATGCGGCGGGAGTCGGTGTCGGCACCGAAGCGCCGCTCCAGATCCGCAACGAGGTCGCTGGCGAGGTGAAACTCACCCTTGGCCACGAGCGATTCGACATTGGCGGTCACGCGGCGGCGATGGTCACGGGTCAGACGGTCGAGCTTGGCCTGCTTCTGCTCGTCCGAGAGGAGCGAGTTGTCGCGCAGGTCGCGGAGACTGCGAAGGATCTCTTCGAACGCGGGCTGCGGCAGTTCGGTGGTTGGGGTCCGCCGGTTCGGATAGGCGTTCTGGTTATTGCCGTTCGAGTCGCCCCCGTTCAACAGCCTCGCCAGACGCTCGGCGTTCGCCGACATCTTGCGCGCCAGGTCCAACAGCACGGCGAGGGCCAGCAAGCCCGCGACCACGACGAGACCGCCGACGAAAGCCGCCACCAGCGCGTAGACCTCGAGCGCCGAGAATCCGGGGCGAGCGGGAACTGATGTAAGTACATCCAGTACAACGAAGATGCCGACGATCGCCAGCAAGCCGACGGCGGCGCCAAGCACCATCAAGACCGGACGGACGAGGTTGACATCAAGCCCCCGGCGGGCACGAGCACGTTTTCCGTTGCTGGCATCGGGCATTCGAGTCGACCACCTCCTGCCCGACAGCCGTCCGCCACTCACCGGACGCGCCGAGCGTGTACACACAATGGTATTGCCCGTGTGGACGGCGTCAACCGGTCCGCGCATCCGCGCGGTTGCCGGGGTCCATCGCCACCGCTACACTCTCACCCTCCTGATAGGCCGGGGAGTCTCAATGAACCGTAGACTGGACTATATTCTTCGCGGGGGAACCGTGTACGACGGGACCGGTGCCGAGGGTAAGGTCGCCGACGTTGCAGTCTTCGGCGGCAACGTATCGGACATCGCGCCGGACATTGCTCTGGATGCATGGCGCGTGATCGACTGCCGCGGGCACATCGTGTGCCCCGGCCTGATCGATATGCACACACACGTGTTTGACCGCGTGAGTGTGTGGGGCATCCCGCCGGACGCCGCGGGCGTGTCCACGGGTGTGACCACCGTCGTGGATGCGGGAACGAGCGGCTCGACGACCTTCCCCGGATTCCGCCGTTATTTCATCGAGCCGGCCCGCACGCAGGTGCTCGCTTTCCTGCACGTCGCAACCATCGGCATCCTCACCGGCGACCGGGAGGGCGTACGGGTGTCGGAGCTATCCGAGCCGCAGTACATCAACGTGACCCAAGCGGCGGAGACGGTCGAGGCGAACCGCGACGTGATTGTCGGGATCAAGCTGCGGCTGACCGCTGCCTACACGGAGGACGAGTCGGCCGAGGCGCGGGCCCTGGATGCGGCGCTCGAGGCGGCGGACCGCGCGGGCGTGCCGCTGATGGTGCACCACGCGATGAGCCGGGTCACGACGCAGCAGATCATGCCGAGCCTTCGGCCGGGCGACCTCTACACGCACTGTTATCACCCACACGCCACGGGCATCGTCGACGAGCAACTGCGCGTGCGGCCCTGCGTGCATGAGGCCCGCAAGCGCGGTGTGCTCTTCGACGTGGGGCACGGAGCGGGAGCGTTCGGCTGGCAGGTTGCCCGCGCCTGCGTGGAGCAAGGATTCTGGCCCGACACAATCAGCACCGACTTGCACCGCTACGACATGGACGGGCCGACGTTCGACCTACCCACAACGCTGTCCAAGTTCCTCCATCTGGGAATGCCGTTGCCCACTGCGATCGCGGCGGCAACGACCCGGGCTGCGGCCGCCATCGGACGGGAAGATCGGATGGGACTCCTTGCTCCCGGGCGCCGGGCGGACATCACGGTCATGCGCGCAGTCCAGGGGCAGCATCGGCTGACGGATGTGAAAGGGGAGGACGAGACCGCGTCCCTCCGACTCGTCCCGCGGTGGACGGTTCGCGACGGACTGCTCTGCTCCGCGGACACGCGAGACCCCAGCGCGTCCGGGCGGGGCTGACCACTCGATCTCGGAAACGATGCGGTTGGGATCGCGCGGGTGCAGCGATTGGTTCGAGCATGTCCAACAGGTCCCAAGAACCTGGGTGCGGCTACGCACGTATTGAATCGAAGGGTGTGAGTCGAGGTAGGTCGCGCGCCTTCAAGGGCCGCGGCCTCCCGCACGGGACCGGAGCACGGGTCGGCCGCGTTCGCTTCAGTCCGGTGGATCGAATTGCCGACTCTGATATCCTGGTGGGCACCGGTTCGGCGGGCCTGCCGCGTCCGATAGGTCACGCAGGGAAGGACCGGTCGGCCGCAAGGCCGGAGCCCAGGACGGCGCGGCACCGAGCACGGCGGCTGACGCGAAGTTGGATCGAACCCGATGAGTGAGATCAAGCGAACATTGCTCGAACTGGTCGTGGTAGCCTTTCTGGGACTGGTCTTCGGGCTGACCGCGAACGCGGCCTACAAGGACGGGCTGAGCCTGACCAGCGACTACTTCCGCGGTGTAACCCAACTCCGGAACGACGCCGATCCTGAGGCAGTGATCAAGCACCTTGAGGACCTGGGGCTCGTGCCGATCACATTCGAGGATGTCGTGGTCGCGTTCGAGGATCCGCTCTACGAGGCCGAAGCGTACGTGTTCGTGGACGCCCGAGACGACCAGAACTACACCGACGGACACATCCCCGGTGCCCTCCAGCTCGATCACTATCGCATCGAGGACTACATCGACGAGGTCCTGTCCTATTGCCAGGCCGCCGAGAAGATCATCGTGTACTGCACCGGGGGCGAATGCGATGACAGTGAGTTCGCCGCCCTCGCCCTGCGGGACGAATTCGGCGTCGACCCTGAGAAGCTCTACGTCTTTGTGGGGGGCCTGGAGGAATGGATCCGCAACAAGATGCCGGTCGAACGGGGCGAGCGGCTCAGTGGCGACATCGGGGGCAGCGTCGATGAGTAGCTCACCCGGCCTTCTGCGGCGAATCGATCAGACCGGCGTCCCGATACTCGTGGCCCGCCTCGTCCTGGGCGGCATGTTCATCTACCTCGGATGCATGAAGCTCAAGGACCCGGTCGCCTTCCTCAAGCTGATCCGTGAATACGACATGATCCCCGCCGGCGCGTACTTGCTGTTGAACCTCAGCGCGGCCGCCCTGCCGTGGGTCGAGATTCTCTGCGGCGTGTTCCTCCTCCTCGGAACGGCCTTGCGCGGCACGGGCGTACTCCTTGTCGGTATGCTGGGAACCTTCAATGGTGCCCTGATTCTGCGGGCGCTGAAGATCTTCAACGAAGGCGGCGTCGCGTTCTGCGACATCCGCTTCGACTGCGGGTGCGGAACCGGCGAGGTCTTCATTTGCAGCAAGCTTCTCGAGAACTTCGGCCTGTTCGCGCTGGCGATTCTGGTGATCTGGTCCAAGTCACGAACGCTGGGCTTGGGCGGCAATCTCATTCCCGGCAGATGGTTCGCGCCCCGCGCGGACGACCAGCGGGCGGCTCCGTAGTCCGTGTCTGACGGCGGGTGCCCCTGGCAGCTTGCCTGCCAGTGTCTCTGCTGCAGGACCCGTGGCACACTGGAATACGGTTTTGCGCTGCTGACAACGCGCCGGACACGTATCGACCCGCAACGGGTCCGCAGTCCCGGCACCGAACCGGCTCACTTCCCCTCACGTGCGGGAGCGTCTCTCTTGGGCGCGGCGGGACGGGTCTGCATGGCCCGCCGGAATCGCGGTCGGGCTACGCGGGATTGGCGTTCCAGGGCGCGGGCCTGGCGAACAACGACGGGAATCTCGATCGTCTTGTACTCGGCGTCATTGGTGGTCAGCGTAACGACAGCGCCACCTTCAGGAACCGTGTAACCCTCCGGAATCGAGACGTGAACCCGCCGGGCGCCGCCGACGGTGCGCTCGCCCACGACCGTCTTGAGCGCGGGATCGGACGACGTGACCTTTGTGATCTCCACCGGAGTGTCTCCGGTATTGACCATTCTCAGAACGCGTTCCAGCCTCCGGGTGGCGTTGGAACGTACCGCGAGCTTGCGGGGGGAGACCTGGACTCGAGGCCGCAGGTTGGCCGTGACGGGGAGGGTAATCGTCGGCTGCTCTTCGAGATTGGTGTGGATCGTGAGCTTCCCGGCGTTCTTGCCCGGCGCGAAGGGCGGCGTGGCAACGACGGTCATGCGGAACTGCCTCCCCTCGGTGATCGTCTGCACGTCGGCCTTGAAGACGGAAGTGTCGGACGTGACCTTGCGAATCTCGACCGGCTGGTCGGTCTTGGCGATCAGGTCGAGCACCTTGCTCGACCGCCTGCCCTTGTTGACCGCACCGAAGGTGACGCGCGGAGCCGGCTTGATTTCGATCAAATGGTAGATCTCACCCTTCATCGTGAGGAGGCTCATCTTCCGCGCCGGACAGTTGCTGCTCACCCGGATCGATTTCGCCCCCCCGCTCTTGACTCGGCTGGGATCGATCGCGAACTCGAGCTTCCCGCGCTGCCCCGGAGAGAGGACCTTGTCGTAACCGTCGATCGCGGTGCATCCGCAACTCGGCAAGACCTTGGTGATTGTGAGGTCCGTGTCCCCCTCGTTCCGAAACGTGAACGTGCCGACGATCTTGTCACCGTTGGCGAGTCTGCGACCCCAGTCGTGGAGGACGCTGTCCCAGACGAGCAGGGGCTTGCCGGGCACGTATCCTTTCGGACGCGGCTTCGCGGGGGCGGAGGCGGCACTCGGGCCGCCCGGTTCGGCGGCCGCGGTGGGGCGAGCCGCAAGGCTGCACAACAAGACCGTATTGAGACACGCCACGAAGAGACGCAGGGGCCGGGACGATAGTCGAGGGAGTCCGGTTGACCGCTTCACGAGTTCCACTCCTGCTGCAGATTATCGAACGTACGACGGTTGGCGTCGCGCCCCGCAAGGGGAGCACCGCTACAAGGAAGCATATCCGTCGACGTGAGCCGAAATCAACCTCGAGCCGTCAGCGACCGCTCGCATTGGCATTCGACGTGAGCCAGCCCGTCAGCGCGTCGAAGTACGGCTGCGGCGAATCCTCGAATTCGAGCGTGTGCTCGGCGTCGCGAAACTCGGTAATGAATCTCCGTTGGCCCGGCAGAGGCCGGGAGAATCGCCGTGTGCGGTCGTTGTCGATGATGCGATCGCGGCCCGCGAGGAACACGTGCACCGGGCACAACTGCGGCCGGCCGGCCGCGGCCCGGGCCATTCGGTCCAGCCGCTTCGACGCGAACAGAAACGACGCCGTCACGCGGGTCAGCCGTAGCGGATCCGACGCGATGAAATCGCGCCACCGCCCGGTCGCGGTGAACATCGCCGGGTCGTTCAGCGGGATCTCGAACGTTCGCGACGGACGGACCAGCAAGCTGAGGGCCACCGCGATCTTATCGCGAATCGATAGGTCGACGGACGGGAACAACCCCGGGCCGACAAGCGACAGGCTGGCGATCCGGTCGCCGAGTCGATCGCACGCGGCCAGTGCGAGCTTGGCGCCCCAACTGACCCCGACGAGGTGGATGCGCGGAAGCCCCGCGAACTCGATCAGTTGATCGGCGTGGGCGACCACGTCGTTCACGAGTTGCCGGGCGGACCGGGCGTGTCCGCGAGCGTCCGCGTTGAGCCCGCTGCCGCGACGATCGGGAAGGAGCACGGCGAACCCCTCATCCGCCAAGCATTGCCCCGATGCTTCGAACCACCCGCCGTGTGACTGGATGCCGTGCAG
>CAYMME010000291.1:0-11812 GCA_964391465.1 uncultured Planctomycetales bacterium | reverse complement strand
ACGGAAGAAACGGGTTGTTCACGAAAAAGGAAGTCGAACAGCCAACCGGGGTCCTTCGCGCCTTGACACCAAAGGCCTAATGGGTGACCCCACCTCCGTCGCAGACGTGACACTAACCGGTACCGAGCTTCACCGCGTTGCGGAGGGTACCGATCTCGTCGATCTCGATCTCGACTTCGTCGCCCGGTCGCAGCGTGAAGTCGTTTGCGGGGACGACGCCCGTGCCGGTCATGAGCATCGCGCCGTAGGGGAAGCTCTGCTCCCGACCGAGGTAGCCGATCAGGTCTTTGAGGGAGCGTTTGAGCCGCTCCGTGGAGGTCTCACCGCGAAACACGGTGTGTCCGCCCCGCGCGATGCGCAGTGCGACGGTCAGGTTCATGGGGTCCTGAATCGCTCCCGCGAGCGTGATCACGGGCCCGACCGCCGCGCAACCGACGTATACCTTGGCTTGGGGCAGGTAGAGCGGGTTCTCCCCTTCGATGCTTCGGGACGAGACGTCGTTGCCGATGGTGAAGCCGACCAGGTGCTTACGTGGAGAGATCACGAGCGTCAGCTCGGGCTCGGGCACGTTCCACGTGGAGTCGCGGCGGATGATGATCGGCACGTTCGGGCCGACCGCACGGTTGGGCGTGGCCTTGAAGAACAGTTCGGGGCGGTCGGCGTCGTAGACCTGGTCGTAAAAGTCGCCGCCGGTCTTCGATTCCTCCATCCGGGCCTCACGGCTCTTGCGGTAGGTCACGCCCGCCGCCCAAACCTCCTGCCGGTCCAGCGGGGCGAGTAGGTGGGCTCGCTCCTTCCTCGGCGGGGCGTCCAACTCCGTGAACGACCAACCGGCCTCGGGATCCGCCGTCTCCAGCGCCTCGCTCAGCAAGTCCTCCGGCCTCGGGTGCGAGAGAAGGTCCGTGAGGGTGCCGACCGGCTCCGTCACGTCCAGCACCTTGCGGTTGCGCACCACCCCGAGGCGAACACCGCGTTTCGGGTCCATGTAACGGCAGACTTGCATGATCGCCAAGCACCCTCCCTGGGTCTCGATCCGCGCCCCCGCAATCGCTCACAGCATAGCAAGCTCGGGGCGCCGCCGTACAGCCCGCAATTCCTGCGCGACGTCACGCGACCGAGGCGCTGCGCAGGTCTCATAACCCCTGTCCATTTCATTCCTTGCAGACACATCTGCCCCTTGCGCGAACTGAGCACGATTCGCTTAAAGGAAATGCAGCGATTGCGCCGACAAGTCTTCCCACATGCCGCATCTTACCCAGTTTAACACAGATGCGGATGGCACTATCAAAGTAGAGGGATCTCACAGTGTGGTTCGAGGAGTCGAGTCGCGAGCCGGCCTGACGCGAAAGCGGAAACGGTGGTTCCCCCGGTGCGCTTTGGCGCCGGCACCCGGGGGACGCCGAGACGGCGGGACCGCGGCCCGGATCCTCGGTAAAAGAGGAACTGATGATCATGCAGTTAGAGAAGACCTTAGAGATGTACATGGAGTCCCTGCTGGCCGGGCGGCGCAACGAGTGCCGGCAGGTTGTACGTGAGACGCTTGGAAACGGCACCGATGCGAAGACCCTGTGTCATGAGCTGATCTGGCCGGCCATGGTGCAGATCGACGAGCTCTTCCGCGAAGACCGCATCAACATCGCGGTCGAGCACATGGCCACGCGGATCAACCGGTGTATTGCCGACCAACTCCAGTCTCACCTGGGTCAGGATACGCTGAACGGAAAGCAGATCGTGATTGCCTGTGCCGACGACGAGCCGGAGGAGCTCGGGGCCCAGATGCTCGCCGATCTGTTCGAGGCGGACGGATGGTCCGCCTACTTCCTCGGCGGCGGCGTGCCGGCCGACGAGATTCTGAGCCACGTGGGCCAAGTCCGCCCCGACATTCTGCTCATTTACGGCTCGAAGCCCCACGGGGTGCCGGGCGTCCGCGCGCTGATCGATATGATCCGCGAGGTGGGCGTCAATCCGACGATGAACGTGATGGTCTCGGGCGGCGTCTTCAACCGGGCCGACGGGTTGTGGGAGGAGGTTCAGGCTGATCTGTTTGCCCCCACCGCCAACGAGGCTCTCGAAGTCGCTCGCAGCGCTCCGCCGAGAACGCCGGTTCCTCGTGTGCCCGGCGCCCCCAAGAAACGTCGGCGTCGCAAGCGTCCGCCGCTGCTGGTCGAGGCGGAAACCGCGGCCTGTGCGAGTTGAGCATCGCTCCGGCGCAACGACACGAACATGACGCGAGCGTGCCCCCGCCTGCTCTGTGCGGGGGCACGCTCTTTTCGTGCGCGGGCATTCGGGGCTTGCAATTGCGGGCATGGCAGGCTTGAATGATATGCGGGCGAGCCGGCCGGCTACGGGAACGGCTCGTCGGGAGGATCAGGCATGTCCGTCGACGTTGGGCTGGGGCCACTTCATGTCACCTTCACGACCACGGAAGTGCTGTTCCGTCTCACCGACCCCGGAGCCATGACCCTGGAGATGCCGGCCCATCTGGAGCAGGCGCTGCTTGACCTCAGGGAAGAGCACGCTGCGGAGTTCTCGGCGAAACCGGTGCTCGTGGACCTCGAGAGCTTGCCCGCGATCAGTTCCCGTCAGCTTGGCGTACTGCTTACGGTGCGCAAGGTCTTCGAGGGAGCGGGGCTGGTGACATTGCGGCGGGTGGCCGATCCCGTGCGACAACTCCTCGAAGTCACCAAGATCATCAAGTTGTTCAGGCTGGAATCGTAGCGGGGCTACGGTGCGACGGTCACGGCTTCCTCGATGGTGGCCACGACCTGATGAATGTCGAACGGCTTGTGAAGGTGGGCGTCGAATCCGTTCTGGTGCAAGGCCTGAGCCTGCCCCTCCGTGAGTCCCCCGGAAGTCGCGATCATCTTCGTTCCCTCCAGGTCCGGATTGCTGCGCACGTGTCGGCAGATCGCGTGGGGGTCCACGTCCT
Source organism: uncultured Planctomycetales bacterium (assembly GCA_964391465.1). Taxonomy (GTDB): domain Bacteria; phylum Planctomycetota; class Phycisphaerae; order UBA1845; family CAYMME01; genus CAYMME01. Next base: position 8,883 of record CAYMME010000291.1, on the reverse strand, counting down.
CGAGGGAAACGTCCACGAGCATGACATGGGGACGGAACGCCTGGGCGACGATGCCGGCCTCGAAGCCGCCCTCGGCCACGCGGACGTCATAGCCAGCCTCCTCACGCAGTGCCTTCTTGAGGAGGCTCACCAGTTCCATCTCGTTGTCGACAAGCAGAACTCGGACCTGGCCCGTCTCGAGCCCGTTGAGCGGGATGCCGTGGGCCCGCATGAAACGGACGAGCTGGTCGACTGGAATGCGTCGGTCCTTGGAGCCCGGGATGCGGTAGCCGCGGAGTTGGCCGCTGTCGAACCACTTCGACACGGTTCGTGGTGCGACATTGCAGATCTTCGCGACCTGCCCGGTGGTCAGGACGTCTTTCTGCTTCCCCATGGTGACCCGTCCTTGCTGGCTGCGACGGGCGGAGCGACGATTCGACTCCCTCCTCCGGTTCGCCTTCCGCCCTCGCGAGCTTCGTCACCGCCCGAGCGGATGGCTCGCCGACGGCATGCTCAGGAGACCCCACCGTCCGCGCATTGGGGCTCCGACGCACTCTCATCGGCTACGCTTGCCTAGGTGTCAACCTATTCCTCAGAATTGTCACAATAGACAATCTGCGGCAGATGGACCAGCCCGCATGGGGAGATTGCCACAGGTGAAGGGGTACGCTTTGGGTCACCTGTGGGGGTCGTCGGGTCTGGCCGCCACTCTCTCTCTATATCAATCATAGGGACGCCGACAGCCCCAGGCAAGGCAGGTGGGTCTTATCGGTCCGGCGGCGGCTCCGTCTCGGGCGGGATGGGATTCGTGAAGCCTTTGCGCTCGCAGATTGCGGTGATGAGCGGTTCGCAGGGCTCGATCCGGTAGGAGTCGAGCCGCACTTGTCGGGTCCGGCCACCATCGTCGTACGTGAGATCGACCCACCCCTTGTCTTTCCAGCGGTCGCTCCGGAGGGCGGTCATGGCATCATAGGGGATCATCGGGCGCGTGTTGATGCGGAGCCCTTCGTCGTCGACGACGACGCGCGTGCGTCTTGCCCGGAGTGCGGCCACGATCATGTAGATCGCGCCCGCGCCGCACAGACCGGCGAGCATCTTCTGGATGGCGATCTCGGCGTCCGAATGCTTCGGGTTTCCGTCGATCTCGAGATTGGGGTTCTTCTCCTTCTCCTCTGCCTGCTCCTGTTGGTAGGCCTCGTTCTGGCTGGGATACCCGAGCATCCCGTCGTACAGGAAGTACCCGCCAAGCCCAATGAGCGCTACCGCGAACACCGCGTTCTCGCGCAAACGCCGTCGGTACGGTCCGGCTTCGATATGCATGCCTCGTATTCCTTCGTCGGGAGTCCTGGTCCACCATGCATCGGCAACGCGCCGGGTCCAACTGAGGCGCACACCAAGGTGAATCGACCGCTCGGTTCTGTCAAGCTCGAACGCAGAGGCTGCGGCTTGGGCGCCTCACCTCACGGACGTAACTCACTTGGTGGAAGTGACTTACGCTTGATGTCGGCGGCAGTCCGTGCGCAGGTGGGCAATGCCGGACGTGAGGAAATGCCCGTCCCCCACCCTTCGCAAACAGCCGCGAAGGATGGGGCACCCAGCGAAGAACGAGGCACGCGCCGCAGTAGCGGCTGTGCACGTGCCCTGAAGAGATTGCTTGAACCTGTCCCGGCTTAGCTTACAATGGCGCGTCTGCCGGGGGGCTAGCTGGCCTGGGATGGTGGCGAGTGCTTGCCAAACGCGTGATTCCCTGTCTCGATGTCGACAAAGGGCGCGTGGTCAAGGGCGTGAACTTCGTGTCCTTGCGCGACGCGGGCGACCCGGTGGAGGTTGCGCGCCGCTACGAGGGGGAGGGCGCCGACGAGCTCGTGTTCCTCGACATCACGGCCAGTCACGAAGAGCGCGACATTCTGCTCGACGTGGTGACGCACACCGCCGAGCAGGTGTTCATGCCGCTTACCGTGGGCGGGGGCATCCGAACCCTGGACGATATTCGCGAGCTGCTGAAGGCGGGGGCGGACAAGGTGTCGATCAACTCGGCCGCGGTGAAGGACCCGGAATTGGTGCGGGCGGCGGCGGAGCGATTCGGAAGGCAGTGCATTGTGGTGAACATCGATCCCAAGCGCATTGCCGACAACGGTTGCGAGCGGTGGGAGGTGCACATTAACGGCGGGAGGCTTCCGACCGGTCTGGAGGCTGTCGATTGGGCCTGCCGCGTGGTAGAATTGGGTGCTGGTGAAATTGTGCTGACGTGCATGGACGCCGACGGGACCAAGGAAGGGTATGACCTCGAGATCACGCGTGCCGTTGCCGAAGCGGTACCCATTCCGGTGATTGCGTCGGGTGGAGCCGGTCGCCCCGAGCATCTGGCCGACGCCGTGACCCTTGGCGGGGCCGACGCCGCCCTGGCCGCGAGTATCTTCCACTTCGGCACCTACAGCATCCGGGAAACCAAGGAGATTATGGCCGCCCGCGGCGTCCCGGTGCGACTGTAACAACCGACCATGCAAATTGCAGAAGCTATCCTTGCCCAGGCGCCTGAATACGGCGGCTACATGGCCCCCGTGAAGCTGGCGACCGTGCTCGCGGTCTTCATGCTGTGCCTGCTGTTCTGTCAGTGGGTCAATCGCGACACGCAAGCCCTGAAGTTTGCCCGGGCCGAGATGTGGAACGGGCTCGTTCTGGGCGGGGCGATCCTCGGCACCGCGGCATTGTTGCTCGCGCCGTGGCGGGGCGGCCTCTTCGCGGTGGGCGTGCTCTTCTTCTTCCTGCTCGCGGGAGGGGCGGGCGTCGTGTACGTCGTGTACCGCAACAGCGAGGTCGTCGCCAGCGCGAAGGTGTTCACGCCGGCGCACCTGAAGCGTGTGCTGGCGAGTTTGGGGAAACCGAAGGATCAGCAGCTCAAGGCCGTCGAGAAGGTCAAGCTCAAGGGCGCCGACGGCAAGAAGGTACCGGTGCCGACCGCGGCGGAGATGGAGGAGGTCGAGGCCTACACGATTGCCCAGGATTTCCTCTTCGACGCCTTGTGGCGGCGGGCGGCCGAAATCAACCTCGTGATCCAGGGCGATCGCGTGCGGCTGGCTTATCGGATCGACGGGGCGGTGGTCGAACGGGATCCCCTGGAGTACGAGCAGGCCGAGCGACTGCTGGGGTTCATGCGCAGGATCGCCGGCCAGGATGCCGACGAGCACCGGCGTCCGCAGTTCGGCAAGGTCCAGGCGATGATTCCCGGGGCGGGTTCCAGCGGGAAGATGGAGATCAGCATCCGGACCGAGGGCTCGACGGCGGGCGAGCGTCTTTACCTGCGGGTGACGAGCGACGAGTCCAAGCTGCGCCTGCCCGACCTCGGGCTGACCGAGTCACAACTGACGAAGGTCGAGGCGATGCTTGCCGAGCCCAAAGGCCTGATTCTCATGTCGGCCCCGCGGCGCAACGGCCTGACCACCACGATGTATGCCGTGCTGCGTCACCACGACGCCTTCATCCAACACCTTCACACGCTCGAGAAGGCGCCCCTGATGGATCTCGAGAATGTGACGCAGAACATCTTCCGGACGGACGGAGCGGGGAAGTCGTTCGGTCGGCAACTGGCGACGATTCTGCGGCGTGAGCCGGATGTCGTGATGGTCGAAGCGTGTGAGGACGAGGAGACGGCCACGCTGCTCGCCAAGGCGTCGCAGGATCGCAAGCTCTACGCGGGCGTGGTCGCCGACGACAGCTTCTCGGCCCTGCAGTCCTTCCTGAACCTGTGCGAGAACCGGATGACCGCCGGGGAGACGCTGCTCGCCGTGACTTGCCAGCGACTCGTGCGCAAGCTGTGTCCGTCGTGCAAGCAGCCCTACAAGCCCGATCCCAACGTCTTGCGCAAGGCGAACATGCCGGTTACCAAGGACCAGGTGTTCTACCAGCCGCCGCCCGAGCCGGAGGTCGACAAGAAGGGGAATCCGATCATCTGCGGGGCGTGTCAGGGATCGGGGTATTACGGGCGAATCGGGGTCGTGGAACTGCTGGTTCTCGACGACGTGATTCGCGAGATGATCAAGGGGAATGCCTCGATCAAGGACATTCGCGATCAGGCCCGCAAGAACCAGATGCGTTACGTTTGGGAAGAGGGGCTGGTGAAGGTCAACGAGGGCATCACGGGCATGAACGAGATCCTGCGGGTGCTCCAGCCCGGGGCCAAGAAAAAGAAGTAGCGAGGCTTGCCATGTGGTTGTCTCTCCTGGCCGTCATCCTGATCCTGGCGATCACGTTCTTCCAGTCCACCCAGGGCTTCTTCAGCGCGTTCATCATGACGGTGCTGAGTCTGCTCGCGGCCGCGACGGCGTTCGGCTTTGCCGAGAACCTGTACGACCTCATCCTGTGGGAGCGCATGCCCGAGTACGGCCACTCCGTCGCCCTGATGTCCATCTTCATCGTGTCGCTGTTGGTCATGCGGCTCGCGGCCGATCAGCTCATCCGCTCCGAGATGCTGTTCCCCCAGTGGGTGGCCCGGATCGGCGGGACGGTGTTCGGATTCCTGACGGCGATGATCGTGGTCGGCACGCTACTGATCGGCGTGCAGTTGCTCCCGTTCGATACGGCGATCATGGGTTTCGATCGCTTCGACCAGACCGGGGGCATGAAGAAGGTCTGGCTCAACCCCGACGGTTTCGTCGTGGGATTGGTCGGGCACGTGTCTGATTCCGCCCTGTCGGGTCGCGAGTCTTTCAAAGAAGTACACCCGCACTACCTCGCGGAGATCGGCCTGAACCGCATCGCCTACATGCGCTCGGCCCGGCACTCGGCGGACAAGGGCACGCCGATCTCCATCCAGTCGGCGTACAAGGTCCAGACGATGTACGCCTCCGGTCTCGGCGGCGACGGTGACGGCGGCGAAGGGCGACGGCCCGACAAGAAGGGGGAGTCCCCGCCGGTGGACTCCGAGTGGTGGGGCGTGGGCCTCCAGTTCTCGCGCGGCGCCCTGGAGCGGGGCAAGATCCTGCGGTTCACGCCCGCGCAAATCCACCTGGTGGGCCGAGCGCGCCCAGGCGGTCCGACGAGCCGCCACTACCCGATCGGCATCGCCGACCCGAAGACCCCGGAGGGAACGGACCCCATGCAGGCGCGGCATATCCGCCTGCGATTCAACCAAGCGATGGAGATCAATCCCGAAGAGTCGGGCTACGAAGTCCGCTACGTCTTCCGAGTGCCGCCCACGTTCGAGCCGTGGTTCATCGACTACAAGATGTCGGTTCGGATTCACTTCCCGAAGAGCCAGCTCGAGAAGGAGGAGGCGGAGCCTGTGACCGACGCCGAGCCGGCGGAGAAGCCGGCCAAGTCGAAGACGGGCAAGAAGCCCGCGGGCAAGGCACAGTCGGGCGGGCCGAAGGTCGAGGTCAAGGGCGGGCGCACCGCAGGCCAGCGCGCCGTCGAAGAGAACACGGGGTTCAGCAACGCGCTTCCCCTAGCCGTGGACCGCAACGAGCTGCGCCAGAAACGCGCGAAACTCCGGGACGGCCAACTCGCTCAGGTCGACGACGCGATCGTCCCGCTGCCCGAAGTCGCCCCGACCGGCGATTTCGCAGTGTCCGAATTCTGGGTGCCGAAGGACAAGCGTCTGCTGCAGCTCGGGCAGCAGGTCAGTCACGCCGGCAGCACGGCGGGGCAAGCCATGCAGTTCGCCCGGCAGTCCGTGCGGCAGTTCCAGGTCATCGACTCGACGGGGAAGGCCTATTTCCCCATCGGCGAGTGGGTCATCTCTGACTACCAGGGGACGCGGAGCATTGAGATTCAATACCACCCTGACATGGCGGATCAGCCCGGCGGGGAGCGGGCGGTGAAGCGGCGCAAGTTCATCGATCGGCGGAAGATGAAGGAAGACGACCCGGGCGCCCTGATGTTCCTGGTGCCCCCGGGCACGGAGCTCGTGAACTTCTCGAGCGGCGGCAACCAGCGTCTCGGAGAGGTGAAGCTCAACAACCTCGTCGCCCCGAAGTAGCGGCGCCACGCTTCACGCCGCATGCATCACGTTGACCGAATCATCATCACGGCAGCGAGCGTCGTGGGGGTCTGCGCTGTCTGCGGCGGCCATGGAGCCGAGCCGCGTCGGCCCAGGGCGCCGTTCAAGGTGCTCTACAGCAACGACACGACCCACATCACGAGTTGCGTCAGTCCCTACCACGGCAAGGGCGAGCACATCACGGACGACATGCTCCGGGCGAGCGTGGACGAGGCCGCGGGCGCCGACGTGCATATGCTTCAGCCGGGGATGGGCTGGATTCCCTGGTGGAAGAGCAAGATCTATCCGGGCGACGCGCACTACCGCTGGTATGAGCGCGAGTATGGGGTGAAGCCGAACAGCTACGGGCGTTACATGATCGGCGGCGGCGATCTGGTCCGCACGTTCGTCACCCACTGTCGGGCAAAGGGCGTGACGCCGTTCGTGTCTCTGCGGCTCAACGACGGCCACGGGCTCGAGCATGCTGGCACCGGTCACCGGATGGCGATGCACTGCGTGTCGCGGTTCTACATCGAGCACCCCGAGTACCGCATCGGGCGGGACAAGCGCGACTGGAACCAGCACGTGCACAACTGGGCCGTGCCCGAGGTCCGCGAGCACAAGTTCGGCTTCATCCGCGAGCTGTGCGATAACTACGACCTCGACGGCTTCGAGCTCGACTTCATGCGTCACGTCAGTTACTTCCAGGTCGACAGAACGACGAGCGAGCAGCGCCGCGGGATCATGACCCGGTTCGTGGGGCGCGTGCGCAAGCTGCTCGATCGCACGGCGAGGGAAGGGCGGCGGCACTGGCTGTGCGTGCGCGTGCCGGCGCAGTTGGCGGCCCACGACGCCCTCGGCATCGACCTGCCCGAGATGGTCGAGACCGGCGTCGACATGGTGAACCTGTCGGGCTACTACTTCACGGTGCAGCAGACCGACCTACCGGCCATCCGCAAGTCGATCCGTGATGCGGCCGTTTACCTCGAGATGACGCATTGCACCGCCACGGGCCCGTCACTCGGCGGTTACGACAGCTTCTCGTATCGCCGGACGACACGCGAGCAGTTCTCCACCACCGCCCACCTGGCGTACACGCAGGGGGCCGACGGCGTGAGCCTGTTCAACTTCATGTACTATCGCGAGCATGGCACGCCCGGCCGGGGACCGTTCAACGAGCCGCCGTTCGACGTGCTCGCCGAACTGGGCCATCCCGACCGCCTCGCCCGAGGGCCGCAGTGGTACGTGCTGGGTGACGCGTGGAACCAGCCGCAACTCAAGAGCCGTCCGCTGCCTGCGGCGTTCAAGGCCGGTCAGATCCGCAAGCTCTCACTCGAACTGGCTCCCACGGCGGACCAAACCAAGGACGGCGTCCTGCGGATGATGACCAAGCAGGACTCGAGCAAGTGCCGGTGGCAGGTACGCCTGAACGGGACCGAGCTGCGCCGCACCGACTTCGTAGACAAACCCATCGACCACGGCTACGACGCCGGCCGGGGGCAGGCGAACCAGTACGCCTGCTTCGTCTGCCCGCGCTCCGCCGTGCGCAAAGGCACGAACAGGGTTGCCATCACATTGGAGCAGGGCGGCCCGGCGACGGTCAGGTACCTTGATCTGGTGTTGCCTTAGGTCGGGTGTCACTCATCGGCGCGGGCCCGGTGCAGTGGAAGGCGGCGGTGTGCCGATGAACAATGCGGAAGTGGTGCGGAACGAGTCCAACGAGGGAAGGTGATGACCCCACAAGAGCTTGATGACGTGGCACGGCAGGTGCGGGAGCGTTTCCCTTCGGCTCCTTCGGCGCCGAACGTGCTGTACATGGTCGAGGAGGGGACGTGCCCGATTTGCGGGGTCCTGGTTCACTACCGACTCGTCGGCCGCCAGCGCCAAGGCATCGAGAATCCCGACGGACAGCCGCACGCCTGCGCCGCCGCCTGACCCAACCACGCCCGCCGGTCCCTTGCGATTCCACGCACACGTTATCGGTCGATCCGGGAACTCTCGTGTTCCGCACAGCCATCGCTTTCGACACACCCTTCGCTGCACTGGGAGCATTCATCCAGCGCAGATTTCGCGGGAAGGGAATCCAACAAATCGGGGGGGGTCAGCGAAGAGAAACGGGACAGGTTCGATTAACGTGTCTTCTCATGCGTCGGCTCTCTCTTCGGTCGTCCTCGCGGCCGCAGAGTCGAAGCGAGGCCGAGTCGCTGGACCGTTCGCCCAAGCCAGCGATCGTGACCGAACGGACGTCCGCGGGCGACGCACAATCGTAACCGTCCGAGGGTTTCCTCCTCGTCGGCCCGTGCGTCGTTCACGCAGCGCAGCCAGTCCCGCGGCCGATCCACCGGCCACGCGCTCAGGCAGGCCCGCCGCTTGGGGTTGCGCTGGCGTCGTCGCCACAAGCTCGACCACGGCCATTGTTCGGCCCGCTCCGCCAGGCCCGCCCGCAGGGCATTGCGCTCGACGTAGCGGCAGACGGTTAGGAAGTGCTCGTCGCTTTGGACCGGAAAGGACTTGTATCGCCCCTGATAGATGTGGCCCGTCCCCACGCACCGGCGATGTTCCTGCCAACGACGGGCGTGCGTGATCGTCAACCGCTGCATGAACGCGGCCAGGTCGCCGTCCCGTTCGGGCCACAGCACCATGTGCCAGTGGTTCGGCATCAGGCAGTAGGCGCACAACCGCATCGGCCGTCGGTCGAGTGTTTCGATCAGCACCCGCTCGAACGCCTCGTAGTCGGCGTCCTTGTCGAACAGGCGCATCCGACGCACGCCACGATTCAATACGTGAAACACCACACCGCCGGGAGCCCGTCGCGCCGATCTCGGCATGCCCCGACCCTAGTCGACGACCCGCAAATCGTCAATAAACGAACCTGTCCCGAATGCCATTAAGTCAAGCAAGGCACGCCCGTAAGTCTTTTTACTGCA
>CAYMME010000290.1:0-11826 GCA_964391465.1 uncultured Planctomycetales bacterium | reverse complement strand
GCCACCGGCACCATGCCAGGTGGTTTCGTTGCGACGGCCAGAGTCCGGCCGCCTCGCCCCAGTCGCGCACGCCCGTCCCGTCGGGGTCGTGGATGCAGAACGACAGGCAGAACTCGCGACCCTCGCTCGGACGGATCTGTTCGCGCATCGGCTTGAATGGAAGCGACAGTTCGTAGTACGTGATCTTGCCGACGCGGCTGACCGCTACCTTGGCCTTCTCGAACGCGAGCGGTTCGAGCGATCTCGACTTCTCGGCCTCCGCCAGCTTCATGCCCGGTTGAGCAAGCTGGAAGCACTTGCCGGCGGTCGCCTTGCCCGTCGATACGAACAGGAACTCGAACCGCGTCGCCTCGTCCGTCGGTGACCTGCCGGTGGTTGCGCCTTGCCGTGCGATCGCGACCTGAAGGGCGTCGAACGGGCCGTCCGCCCGATAAGGGGTCAGCTTCTCTTCTTCCACCGCGACGAGCATCGAGAACCGCCGGCGGTTCCAGTACGTGCTGACCACGGTGGCCTTGCCCTTCGTGGCGAACGTGACGGGAATGGCGTCCTTCCATTCGTCCACCTTGCCGTCGATCGTGGGCTTGAAGTACGGCGCGCTCGCGCAGACGACGTTCTGTTTGCGGACGACCGTCGTTCCGTCGCCCGTGGCCGACACTTCAAAGACGTACGTATTGGCCGCGGTGACCACGGCACGCTCGGCCGTGAACGGTACGCGCTTGGTCTCATCCGGAGCGAGTTGGACCTTGCGTTCGGGTGGGGCGAGCCGCCAGCCTTCGGGGGCCTTGATCTTCACGACGCCCTCATACGGACTGTCTCGCAGGTTCTTCACTGTGACGAAGACGAGGGCCTGGGTAGCGGGGGGAACGGTGAAGCTCTCCGCGCGAAGCGCCACGGGCTCAGCGGCCGCGGCACTGCCGGCCGCGATCAACGCGGCTGCAAATGCGGGTGCGTAGCAAAGACCGTCGATTGGAGTGGCGCGGTGTGCGCACATAGGCAACGACCTCACGTGACGTTGACGGGGGTCGCGCACATCTGCATCGGCCGTGCAGGATTGACTGCGAGGGATGCGAACGGCCACCCGTACCGAAGCGATTCTGCGGGTCTCGGCGCCGGCAGTCAAGCAGTCTGCACGAACACGGGCAGGCAAGCTGCCCGTGGCACCCTGCGCGGCGACGCCACGCGAGCACGGACCGCGCCGGATGAATCCGGCGGCTCGGGCCGGATGTGACATCGGGGAGGGACCCGCTCGCTGGTGCTCGGGGCTCGGATTCGGGGTCGCTTTGCTACGTTCAATGCGACGTTCAGCGCGTGCCCAGCGATGGCTGCACGCCGTTGACGATGGGGAGATTGGTCTCGCCTTTGAGCATCCGGGTCAGGTGCCCGGCCAGCAGGTCGGGGCTGTAGCGGAAGGCGCCGCGCGTGCTGCCCGCGAGATGCGGGGTGAGGGTTACGTTGTCGAGCTTCAGGAGCGGATGATCCGCGGGCAGCGGCTCGGTGTCGAACACGTCGAGGGCCGCGCCCATGATTCTTCGCTCGGTCAATGCCTCCACCAGCGCCTCCTCGTCGATCAACCCGCTCCGGGCCGAGTTGACCAGGACGGCGCTGGGCTTCATCAGTGAGAGAGCCTTCTTTCCGATCAGGTGATGGGTCTCCTCGATTAACCGGGCATGGATGGAGACCACGTCGGACTCACTCATCAGCGTCTCGAGGTCGACCATGACGGCCGGGGCCGGATCGTCCGGCGGAAAGGGATCGTGGGCGATGATCTTGCTGCCGAACGCCTCGAGGTAGCCGGCCACCAGCCGCCCCACGGCGCCGTAGCCGACCAGGCCGACCGTCATGCCGTAGAGTTCCGGGATCGCATCGCTGTTCGGGGAGGAGCGCCCCCACACTCCGCCCATGAGACGCGCGTGAGCGCGAGCAATGTTGCGAATCTCGGCGAGGATCATGCCCATCGTGCCCTCGGCCACCGCTCGGGCGTTTCGGGCGGGCGTGTTCATCACCGTGATGCCGCGGCCGGTCGCGAACGAAACGTCGACGTTCTCCGTCCCGCCTCGCAGCACGCCAATGAGCTTCAACTGCGATGCCGCTTCGATGAGTTGACGGCTGACCGGGGCGAACTGAACGACGATCATGTCGAAATCGTCGACGTTGTCGGTGATCTCGCGGGGCAGGGTAATTGCCTCCGGGCCACCCTGTTCGAGGACGAGGTTCGCTTCCTGGAGTGCGACAAGCGTTGGATGCGCCCAATGACGGACCTCGACTTCAATGTTCTGGTCGGCAAGTTCGGCAAGCCCCTTCTGCATCCACTCCAGGGGGCAGTACTCGTCACTGATAGCCAATAGTCTCATGCGGTAGGGTCCGGACCTGGTATTCGGTCAGTCGCGCGGGTCATCTCATCAGCATTCCGCCGCTCACGTCCACGGTGGCTCCGGTCATGTAGCTTGCCCGATCGGAGGCGAGGAACGCGACAACGTTGGCCACTTCGCCGGGGTCGCCGATCCGGCCGAGGGGGATGCGCTTGATGTATCGCTCCTCGCCTTCGTCCAGTGCGTCGCGGGCCATGTCCGTGACCATCATGCCCGCAGCGACGGCGTTGACGCGGATGCCGTTTGGAGCCACCTCTCTGGCCAGGGATACGGTGAACGCAACGAGCCCCGCCTTGGATGCGGCGTAGTGGGCGTGGCCGCTGGTCGAACCATGGAACGCTGCCTGCGACGTGATGTTCACGATCGCCCCGGTTCGCCCGGCGACCAACCAACCACGCACGGCGTGCCGGCAGGCCAGGAACGGCCCGGTTAGGTTCACGGCCAGCGTGCGGTTCCACTCCTCTTCGGTCATGTCCTTGACGTACGCGGTCGGCCAGACGCCGGCATTGTTGACCAGGAGATCGACCGGGCCCAATGCACGTTCGGTTTGCTCGAAAAGCTGCTCGACATCTGGCTGCGCGGCTACATCTCCCGCGACGGGGAACGCATCGGTGCCGTACTCGGTCTGGATTCGATTCACTACGTCGGCGGCTTGGTGGGATTTGCGGCGGTAGCTGACGGCGACCTTGGCGCCTTCGGCGGCCAGAGCGAGCGAGATCGCCCGTCCGAGGCCGCGCGATCCGCCGGTCACGATCGCGACTTTGTCCTCGAGGTTCAGGTTCATGGGGTTCTGTCAGTACACCGTGAAACCAGCCGACTTGTATACCGCAAGTGCCGCGTACTTCCAAGTCCGTTGACACGCTTCGCGTCGTCTCACAAGATGGCCACTGCTGCGCGTAAACTGAGGAGCTGTTGATGGGCGAGCTTACCGCCGCCGAACGGGTCATGCGGGTCTTGCGCGGGGAAGAGCCGGATCGCGTTCCGCACTTCGAGTGGATCATCGACCGCAAGGTCCGCGAGGCCATCTGTCCGGGCTGCACGATGGAGGAGTTCACCGTGCGGATGGGGCTGGACGCGATTCTCACCGGCCCGGACTTCAAGAAGGAGTCGATCGGCCCGAATCGGTATCGCAACGAGTGGGGGGTCACGGTCGAAGACACCGGCGAGGAGCACACGTTCCCGGTCGACGGCCCGGTCAAGACGCTGGACGACTTGCAGCGGTACGAGCCGCCGGACCCGCACGCTCCCGGTCGGTACGACAGCCTCGAACGACTCGTCAGCCGCTACAAGGGCAAGTTGGCGATCGGCGTTCACTTGAACGATGTCTTCTCGATTCCGCGCTACCTCGCGGGGTTCGAGACGCTGTTGATGGCCTTCGTGGAAGAGCCGGAGTTGGTCCGGGGCTTGGTCGATCTGTCAATCGAAGTCAATCTCGAGATGGCCCGGGAGGTTGCGCGGCGGGGGGCCGACTTTGTCTTCACCGGTGACGACTACGCCTCGACCCAGCAGCCCTTCGTCTCCCCGGACATGTTTCGCGAGTTCCTCTACCCGGGCCTGAAGCGGGTGGTGGGCGGCTTCAAGGCGCTTGGCCTGCCGGTGATCAAGCACTCCGATGGCAACCTGATGCCGTTGCTCGACATGATTATCGAGGCGGGGATCGACTGCCTTGACCCGATTGACCCGGTGGCGGGGATGGACATCGAGAAGATCAAGAACGTTTGCGGCAACCGGATTGCGATCAAAGGGAACGTTGACTGCGCTCACACGCTGACGTTCGGTACGGAGAAAGATGTGGTGGAGGAGACCAGGGAAGTGCTCCGCAAGGCCGCGGTCGGAGGCGGCTTGATCCTGTCGTCGAGCAACAGCGTGCACTCGGCGGTCAAGCCCGGCAATTACCTGGCGATGTGGAATGCGGTTCGGATGTATGGCAAGTACCCGATCCAGCTCGATAGCTGGGAGGGTTGCGAGGACGTGCAAGCTTTTTCTTGATGGTCGCTCCGGGCATCCCCGGAAACGGCGTACCGCTCGTAACGCCCGGGAGAATCTTCGATGGACTATCTGGTTGGAATCGATCTGGGGTCAACCAGCCTCAAGGCGGTGGTCTACGATCCGTCCGGCAACGCGGTGGCCCGTGCAAGCCGACCGACGGAGGTGTTTCCTCAATCGGCGGACCGTCCGGATTGGGCCGTCTGGAAACCGGAGCGAATCTGGGGCGGGGTGGCCGAGTCGCTGAAAGAGGCGATCGCCCAGCTTGACGACGCGAGCCGCATCAAGGGCGTGGCCGTCACCGGCATGGGAATGGACGGCGTGCCGATCGCCGCTGACGGCAGTTGGCTCTATCCGTTCATCAGTTGGCACTGCCCGCGAACCGAACCGCAACAGCGATGGTGGTTGGAGAACATCGGTGCGCGCAAGCAGTTCGCGATCGGCGGCAACCAGATCTGGGTCTTCAACACCGCCTTGCGTCTTCTGTGGATGCGGGAGCACGAGCCGGACATCCTGGAGAAGACCGAGAAGTGGCTGCTGATCGAGGACTTCGTGAACTTCATGCTGTGCGGCGAGTACGCGACCGACTACAGCATGGCGTCGACGACACTGCTGTTCGATCAGCGCAGGCGGACTTGGTCGGACGAACTGTTGGAAGCGTCGGGGATCGACCGGCGCCTGTTGTGCGATCCGCAGCCGAGCGGCACGGTGCTCGGTGAGGTGCACGCGCAGGCCGCCGAAGCCACCGGGCTGCCCAAGGGCACGCCGGTCGTGCTCGGGGGCCACGACTACAACTGCGGGGCGCTGCCCACCGGGGCGTTCAGGCCGGGCGTCGTGCTCGACGTGACCGGGACGTGGGAGATGGTGGTGGCCGCGCTGAGCGAGCCGGTCCTGACGCCCGAAGTCCTGGACATGGGGATTCTGCTGCACTCGCACGTCGCGCGCAACGCCTGGAGCGCGATGGGGGCTGCCGTGGCTGCGGACATGCTCGAGTGGTTCCGCAAGGAGTTCGGCGGCGGCGACGGGGGTGATGCCGACGGCGTCGTCGATTGGGACGAGCTGATGCGGCCGGCCCAGGCCGCGCCGCCGGGTGCCCGGGGCGCTCTCTTCCTGCCCCACATGTCCGGCAGTCACTGTCCGGTGATTGACCACCGCTCGGCCGGCGCATTCGTCGGGCTGCGCAGCAATGCCACCAAGGGCGACATGCTTCGGGCGATCATCGAGGGGCTCGACTACCAGTTCCTGCAGATGGTCAACGGTCTGGAATCAGCGCTCGGCGTGAAACCGGACAAGATCGTGGCCGTCGGGGGAGCCACCCGCAACGCGTTCTGGATGCAGAACAAGGCCGACGTGATCGGCAGGCCGGTCGAAGCACCGGAACTGGACGAAGCGGTGCCGCTCGGTGCGGCGATCCTCGCGGGGATCGGCGTGGGGCTCTACAAGGATGAACAGCACGCCTTCGAGAGCGTGTTCAAACCCGGCCGCACCTACGAGCCGGATCCCGAGCTGGCCGGCCGGTATGCCGAGGGGTACAAGAAGTTCCAGCAGCTCTACCCGGCGCTCAAGGATCTGAACGCCCAACTGCACGAGTCCGCGTGAACGCCGCGCGGGCACATGCCACGGAGCGGGGAATCATCACGGTCGGCGCTGCGGCTACTCTCTTCTCCCGCCGATCCCTTCCTCAACGCCCTCGTCGAATGGCGCGGTAAGGATCGGCATGACCCACTGCCTCGGCGTGCGCGGGTCCGTATCCATGACGACCTCGACATCGAGGGGTGCTCGAAGTCGGGCCGCAGCCGCCTCGATTTCCTGGAAGAGATCGGAGCTGCCGAGCACGAACGGCAGGTAGGCCGTCTGCTCGTGATAGAGCCCGCCCGCGGGAACGGGGGCCATTCGCGTCGGATTGTTCGACCCGAAGGGGTACACGACCGCTCGCGACCAGTAGACCCATGGTCCGGTGTTCACATAGATGTAGGGCTGCTGGATTGCCGGTCGGCGGCCCAACCGGTTGATGTAGGTCACCTCGAGGGGAATGCCGCCGAAAGCGCAACCGTGCTTGCGGCTCATGAATGCCAGCCAGTCCACGTCGGCCTCGATATGAAGGGCGTGCTGCGGGTGGCGTCGGGCCTTGTCGAGCACGAGCGTGCGCGGCTTGCTCGAGGGGTTGCGCCAGGCGAACTCGTCGAACACGGCGTGGTTGAACACGATCTCGCCGTTGCGCAGCGCCTTGACGTGGAGGTCGGCGGTCACCTCGAGCAGCGTGGACACCGTCATGTACGGCTGGTAGGCATAGAACGTGTAGGCAACGGTGGCGATGACATCCTTCATGTGCGGGAGCGGTCCGTGCCGCTCGGTGCGGACGAACACGGGGCCGGTGATGGTGCGGTGCTCGGCCGGCGGGTCCCAGTCGGATGCGTGCACCCACGGGTGCGGCGGGGCGTAGCAGCCCGGGTTCCAGTGGACCGCGCCGTTCGTTTCCAGCTTGTGCTCGAACCACAGGTTCACATCACGTTTGAGGAGTACGGTTTCGATCAGTCCGCTCTGCTCGGCAAGCCCGAATCGGTAGGTCGGGTTATCCACACTGATGCCGAGTCCTTCGCCATAGACCCTGAGCGGGCTGGGATACTTCGGGGGCTTCGCGTTGGGGTTGTCGTGGAAGATGAGGTAGACACGCTCGGCATGGGCCGGGACATCGGCCGCGAACGCAACGTCGAACGAAGTCGTCGCGTGGTAGCGGATGACGGGCTGCCCGGTCTTCTCGTCGACCTCCTTCTTCGTGATCAGCTCCTGGCGGTTCCAGGTCGTCACGTTGTCCACCTGGCATGCCACCTCGTTCAATCGGCCGCCGCCTACAGCCACGACGCGGATCTCCCGCTTGGGGTCGGTCACTTGGTCGGCGAACAGGGACAGAGATAGGTGCACCGGCTCGCCGCGGCGCTGCAGTCCGGCCCGCTCGTGCAGCACGACGCTTGCGTAGCGCTGCCACTTCTGATCCCACACCGCGTCAGGGCCTTGGTGGGCCGTGCCCGACCATTCGAGCTTCTGTGCCTTCTTGGCCGCATCCTCACCTGAGACCTGGATCCTGAACGCCCCGCCCGGCTTCCAGTCGTGCCGTGCAATGATGGTCAGGTCACCCTTGCCGCCGATGTCGTTCTTGAAGCTCTCGGCCTCGCCGTTGCGGATGACGAACTGCCGCACTTCCTTGCCGTTGACGGCCAAGCGTTTCACCTGCATCGGTGTCTTGTCGGATTCCTGTTGCTGCACCACGACGTGGTAGTAGGGCACCTCCGGGCCAGGCATCCCGGCCGACACGGTGCCGGGTGACGCGGCCCGTGCTGTCGTGCACCATCCCCCAATGACAATCCCGACCGAGACCAACAGATGTAGACGATGCATTGCCAGTTCTCCGATTAGCACGAGTGTTCGTGGATCAGCCGTCGACTGCTCTCAGACCGTGCGAGCCCTGTAATGTAGTGTCTCACGCGAACTGCATTCTCTCCGAACCGTCCCGATGCACATCGGGACAAGGGAGCGGCAATGCTTCGCCTTGCCGCGGCCGCTCCCTGACGGTTGCGGTTCGGATCAGATACGCCTCGCCCACTCTCAGACGCTACAGTAGCCTACCATGGGCCGGTCCCTTTGAACTTGTGCCGCAGCGGGGCGACGAGTCGCTGCCGCGCTTCGCGCACAACTCGCAAGGACGCGTCGGGCTCGAAAACCAACAGCGCCTCCTCAGTCGCGAACAGCGTGCCCGCGGCCAGCGCCATGTTCCGGTCGAGGTCGGTCCCTTTCAAACCCAGCGGATAGACCATGGGCCGCGACCAGTACGTGAACGCCCAACCGTAGTTGGCTACGTAGGTGCACGGTGCGGTGTGCGGGATGGGTCCGCCGAGCCGATTGCCCACGAATTGCCGCAGGCGCAGCGAAGCCATGCCGTAGTCGAGCTTGGTATTGTACCCGGCCACCCACGGCACGTCGCGCTCGAGGATGCCGATGGCTCCGCGCGCGAGTCCCTCGACATTCTCCATGCCGTCCGGGTCCCGATGGGCATTGATTTCGCGGCTGAACACGCCGCCGGCCTCGTCCGGCCAGGCATAGTGCGTGAATACCTCGCGCCCCTCATTGGCCGGGTCCCGAGCCACACCCGGCTTGCGGCTGTGGTCGACGACGATCTCGCCCATGCGCACCGCGCGGACCGAACGGTCGGCCGTGAAGTCGAACACCGTGGACACGTGGATGTAGGGTACTTGAGCGTAGAACGTGTACGTGATCGAGGCCACCACGTCGGTGTAGTGCTGGAACGGTCCCCAGCGATGGTAGCGCGTGGCGATCGGCCCTCGGAGGAGCTTGTGGTTCGGTGGGGCCTTCCAGTCGTAGTCGTGATCCCAGGACTGCGGCGGACTCCAGACGTCCGCGCCGAAATGCGTCGGCACGTTGCGATAGAGCATCAGCCGGCTGTCGTCGTGGGCAACCCGCCTCGCCGCCCGCAGGGCACCCGACTTGGGGTCGAGGCGGAGGGCGTAGTGCTCGTTCTCGATTGTCAGGCCGGGCGGCTCGCCGTTGACGACGAGATCGGTTGGCGCTGCGGCACGCGGAAGATCGGCAACCCGGGCGCTCGCTTCCTTGGCCTGTGCCCAGTACACGCGGAAGCGCGCCGACTTGCGAGCCGCACATTCAGCCAGGAACACGATGTTCACACTTTCGGCGGGCGCTCTCGCGACCCGGTCTTTCTTGGCTTTGTCCTTGCTGTCCACAAGGACGGACGCCGTGGCCCGGCCGAGAATCTGGTGTGCGACGAGTCGGTTGTTCCCGGACGAGTCCAGCCGCACGACGCGCACCTCGTCGTTCCAGTTCGTGACGACGCCCGGTGAGGCCGTCAGCGTGAGTTCGATGGGCTCGTTGCGGCGGGCCAATCCGGCGGTCTCGATCGCGACGTAGTCGTAGCGGTGCGCGAACAAACCGTCCCAGGCCTTCAAGTCGACCGCGGACGTCTGGCGGTCGGCCGCGGCCCCCACAGCCGCACCGATCAACACGCCGACGATCGCCGCGGAGCCGGCCACCATGCGCATGGCTGTTCTTGCTCTCATCGTGAACCTCTTCTCCTCATTGTGACCCGGCGGTACTCGCCCCCTCGCCGTTGCTTCGTATGCGGGGGCCGCCCGGAAGATCCACCACCACGTAGCCACGGGCCTGCAGATCGTTCCGGATCTCGTCGGCCAGGCGAAAGTCCTTGTTCCGGCGGGCCTCGTCGCGCCGGCGCACGAGGTCCTGTATGCTCGCGGGCACCTCCTCCGTGCTCCCCTGATCCGGCAAGATCCCGAGGATCTCGCCGACTCGGTGCAGGGCGGCCTTCCCGTCAGCAGCGTCTTCCTGGTGGAGCCTGCCCTCGCTCATGAGGTAGTTGGCCCGTCTGACGAGACGGAAGAACGCGGCCAGGGCGGCCGATACGTTCATGTCGTCGAACATCGCCTGCCGCAACTCCTCCTTCATGGCCACGATCGAGCCCTCGAAATCGGGGACACGCGGCCCTTCCGTGCGCACGATCGACAGGTTGGCGATGCATTCGTCAAACCTGCGAAGCGAGGCTTGGGCGGCATCGAGTCGTTCGTCCGTTACATGCGCGGGTTGCCGGTAGTGACTCTGAAGGAGGAAGAAGCGGATCTCACGGGGTGCGTACCCTTGCTCGATCAGGTCCGGGAGGACGACGCAACTGTCCTCCTCGTAGGTCATCTTCTTCCCCTTGGCGAGGACGAGTTCGGAGTGCATCCAGAAGCGGGCCTGCGGCTCGCCGGTGAGGGCGCGGCTCTGGGCGATCTCGTTCTCGTTGTGCGGGAAGATGAGGTCGGCGGACGCCATGTGAATGTCGAAGTGGTCGCCGAACTTCGCATGGGCCATGGCGGAGCACTGCACGTGCCAACTCGGCCGTACGTTGCCCCATTCCGTCTTGTGGCTCAGCCCCTTGCGCATCTCGGCGAGTGTGCAGCGCCTCAGCAGCGTGAAGTCGCGAGGGTCGTCCTTGTCGTATCGCTCGAGGTCCACCGTGGCCCCGAGCCTGATCTTCCCGAGGTCTTTGCCGGACAGCTCGCCGTAGCTGTTCACGCGACTGATGTTGAAGTATACGGAGTTCAGTTTCTCGTAGGCGACACCCTGATCAACGAGTGAGCGAGCGAGAGCCACCATGTCGTCCGCGAACTCGGATGCGTGGACGTAACTGGCCGCGGGCTTGATGCCGAGTGCGCGCAGATCCTCGTGGAACTCGGCTTCGTACTGAGCGCAGAGCTCCGTCATCGGCCTGCCGGTTCGCTCGGCTTCGCGAACGGTGTTGTCGTCGAGATCGGTAACGCTCACTACGTGCTCGACTTCGTACCCGGCGAGTTCCAGCGTACGGCGGACGAGATCGTCGACCAGCATCCGGCGCAGGATGCCCAGGTGGGGTCTTCGGTGCACGGTCGGACCGCAGGAGTACATCGTGACCGTGTTCGCACCCGAGATCGGCTCGAACGGCTCATATCGCCCCGAGAGCGTGTTGAAGAAGTGCACCTTGACCGGTGCGACCTCCGGTTGTGCGACCTCGAAGAGCGGCGTGGAGAGGTACCGTTCGCCGCCGTCGCCGAGGATGGCCACGATGACGCCTGAGTCGATCTCGGCCGCGATCGTGCAGGCCACGTGCATGGCCGCGCCCGAGCTCATGCCCACGAGGAGCCCCTCCTCGCGGGCGAGTGTTCGTGCCATCTCGTAGGCCGCGTCGTCCTCGATGTTCACTTTGTCGTCGAGGGCCTTGGGGTCGTAGATGCCGGGCACATAGGCTTCCTTCAGATTCTTGAGCCCCTGGATGCGGTGCCCGAGGTACGGCTCGACGCCCACGATGCGGATCTCCGGATTCAGCTCCCGGAGCCGCCGCGAGCAACCGATCAGCGTGCCCGTCGTGCCCATGCTGGCCACGAAGTGCGTGACGCGGCCTTGCGTTTGCTCCCAGATTTCCGGAGCGGTCGTCTCGTAGTGGGCGAGGATGTTGGCCGGGTTGTTGAACTGGTCCGGCATGAAGAACCGGTCGGGTTCGTCGGACGCGAGTTCGTAGGCCCGCTCGATGGCCCCGTCGGTGCCGCGGTCGGCGGGCGTGAGTAGAAACTCCGCGCCCAATGCGGCGAGGATCTTCCGTCGCTCGAGGGAAACGCCTTCGCTCATGGCAAGCAGGATGGGGTAGCCCTTGATCGCGGCGACCATGGCGAGGCCGATGCCCGTGTTCCCGGAGGTGGCCTCGAGAATCGTCTTGCCCGGAACCAACTCGCCGCTGCGCTCGGCCTCCTCGATCATGAACAGGGCGATCCGGTCTTTGACCGAGCCTCCCGGATTGGCTCTTTCGAGCTTCGCCAGAATCTCCACATTGGGGTTGGCGTTGAGCTTGCGGATCGGAACGAGGGGCGTATTGCCGATCAGGGCGAGCATGCCGGTCCTGCCCGCCGAATGCGCG
>CAYMME010000289.1:0-11835 GCA_964391465.1 uncultured Planctomycetales bacterium | reverse complement strand
CGACGGGGATGGTCTCCCCGACCCCCTCGAGCTCGCCCTGATGACGGATCCGACCGCACGGGATACTGATGCCGACGGGCTGAGCGACCTTGCCGAGTATGATCCCGCCGATCCGGCCAACTACTTCAATGATGACCGTCTGGTCCTCTTTGACCTGCGATGTGCAAGGGCCGGCAATTGCGTGTTTGTACCGGCGGCATCTCCCATCGGGACCGACCCGCTCACCTCCGATACCGACGGCGACCACCGGACCGACGGCGACGAGGTGAACGTCTCGTGGCCCGTGAGCGTCGTCGGCCAGGCAGCGTACCCGGTCTTCTCGGATCCGCTCGCCCCCGACGGGGACGGGGACAACCTGGCGGACGACGTCGAGTTGACCGAAGGGACCGATCCGAATCTGGCGGATACCGACGACGACGACGTGCTGGACGGCCGCGAGGTCAACAGCGGGCAGATAGACGAAAAGACGACTGTGACATGGAAGAGCAATCCGCTCGAGCCCGATCGACTCGTATCCGCGGAATACAAAGCTTTCACAATCACTAGCGACTGGGACCAGGGTGGACCTGCCGGTCACTTCACCTGGAGCTTCGACTTTGACGTTCCGGGCATTGCCCTGCCGCTGGACGCCGCCGATGGAGTCGTCGAGGTAGTGGTCGACGACGTAGACCTTCCGAATGACGTGCCCGGCTTCGCAACCACCGCCAACTACAAACGCGTCTTTCTGCTGGCCGTGAGCGGAAACTTCCACGCGGACGGTGAGATGACGGACCATGATGACCTGAGCGCGGACGACTCTGCGTCCTTCCGGACGCAGATCGACGTCACGGCGTTCGGCACCCACACGCTTGACATTCCCGTGACCAACAGTCACGCCGACACGGCGACCGTTACCGTCGAGTACACGGTCCACCAGTAGGGGTCTGTCCGCGTCGCAGCCATGAGGTGACTTCTGTACTCGCGATTCGTCATTGGGCTCGCCGCCGCAAGCGTGTTCGCCGCACTCTGCGGCTGTCCGGGAGTCCCGGCGCCGCCGGCGGGTGATGTCCTGCCGATGCTCGGCGGTCAGGGCGGCAACGCGAACGACGAATCTCCCGGCGAAGCTCCGCCGGACGGTATCGACGAGCCCAACCCGCTGTTCCTGTATGACCTTCTCAGCAGCTTTGCCGGCGACGCCGAAGTTCCGGCCGACGGCGACGAAGACGAGGGCGCCGCGTTGCTGGGGGACTGCGACGGCGACGGTCTGGCTGATTGGGAGGAACTGCTGCTCGGCGGCGAGATCTGCAATCCGTTCGACGGTCCCGACATCGACGGCGACGGCATCGAGAACGGCGAGGACGACGACGTCGATGGTGACGGGATCGAAAACGGTGACGATCCGGACGTCGACGGCGACGGCCTACTAAACGGCGAGGACGACGACGTCGACGGCGACGGGATCGCAAACGGCGACGATAGCGACGTGGACGGTGACTTCATCCGCAATCGATTCGACCTCGACATCGATGGTGACGGCTCATTCAACCCCTTCGACAACGACATCGACGGCGACGGCAAGGAGGATGAGTGGTTTGACTACGGCGATGAAGACGATGAAGATGAAGGCGGCGGTACCGACGAGGATGAGTTCAAAGCGTTCCAGAAGCAATTCGAGAAATTGCTTGAAGATGTGGACGATGAGCTTGAGGAACTGCAACGCAAGCTCGAGGAGGCGGATCCCATTGCCACCGACGACGAGCTGCTCGAAGCAGCAGCCAATGTCATCGAGCATGCCCTCGCCGACAACCCCCCGAAGAAAAAGAATGGCAAGCTCGATACGGAGGCGATCAGGCAGGCCGTCAAAGAGCGCACCGAGGTCATCGAAAAGCTCGACGGCGTGGAGCTATTTGCCAGGCTCAGCAAGATCACCGAGGTGGTGGACCGACTCCACGACGCCAGCAAGGAGCATGACACACCTTTGAAGGACATAGTCGACGCCACCGTCGCCCTCGGCGAGATCGAGATCGCACCGGACCTGTCCGAGGTTGCCGATACCGCCGAGAAGCTGATTGCCGAGGCCGTCGCCAAGGACATACCGACGAATACGGTTGCCGAATCCGTCGGCTCCGTGGACAAGATCGCCGACGAGGTGCGCGACGAGGAATCGCTTACCGAGGTGTGGTCTAAAGTGGCCGGGTTGATCGCTGGAACCCGCGACGAAGACGGCGAAGGCGGCCTCGAACCTTCTTCCGTGATCGAGGCGGTCGAGCGGATTGCCAGCTTGATCGAGGACCCGACCATCGACCAGTTGGTGGATTCGTCCCGGAACATCCTGAAAGCCAGCCAAGAGAAGGGGCTCGACGACCCCGGCGCGGTAGTCGACGAGCTCGAAGCCTCCGATGCCGATCTCAGCGACGGCGTCAGCGAAGAGGAAGCCGACGCTGCAGCCGAGAGTGTCGCCGACCAGCAAGGTAGCGACTAACCCTTGCCCCGCCTCGCCGGGCGGCGCTCAAGCCCCACATAGTGTTGCGCAGTGGTTTCGCCGGAGAGCGCATGCGCACGGCGCTTTACGCAATTGGCCCGTGGGAGTACACTTCGATCGCCCACGATGGCTTCGCGGCCGGTTCGCCTGTAACGGACCGTGCAGTCCGCGAGCAGGCGGTCCGCCCCGGGAACGCGTGGACCGCTCGTCGCAGGTGACGCGCCGAAGTGGCGGAATTGGCAGACGCGCGGGATTCAAAATCCCGTTCCCGCAAGGGAGTGAGGGTTCGAGTCCCTCCTTCGGCAATCCCCATCTGACTGACGATCACCGAAAGCACCCGTCGCGTTTGCAGAGACGCGGACCACGTCATCGCTGCACCGAGAATCGAAAGGGAGGAATACACCCGGCAGGACTCGAACCTGCAACCTTCGGTTCCGTAGACCGACGCTCTATCCAATTGAGCTACGGGTGCACGAGCAGAAGGCATTCTACCCAGGGCCGGAGCTTTGGCCAACCCCGGTTCCGGCGTTTTGTGACGCGCCCGCAATCCGAGCCCCGAGCGCGAGCGAGTGGGTCCAAGAGCGTGCGGAGTGGGGAGGGCCGC
Source organism: uncultured Planctomycetales bacterium (assembly GCA_964391465.1). Classification (GTDB taxonomy): domain Bacteria; phylum Planctomycetota; class Phycisphaerae; order UBA1845; family CAYMME01; genus CAYMME01. The sequence goes on along the minus strand of CAYMME010000289.1, from coordinate 8,770 downwards.
ACCGCGGCAAGCGCACGGGCAGGCAAGCTGCCCGTGGCACCCGAGCGCGGGTCCCCGCAGCGTCTACTTCCTCGTGCCGACTGCGACCGTCTGCTCATTGTCGAAGCGGGAGGCGAGTCGGTAGCAGGCCGCCTCCTGGTCGTTGCGGACGAGTAGGTAGCCGCGCCAGAACGCCGGGTTGTTCCAGGTCTTGCTGCTGAGGGCCTGGAAGCGACCGTGCTCGCGGTGAGCCTCCGGGCTCGCTTCGACGAGCACGACCTCGCCCGACTCGGCCTGGACCAGCAGCAGGTCGTCGAGGCCCAGCACTTGGCCGTGGCCGTAGCGGCCGGCCTTCCAGCGTCGCTTGCCCGTCGCCAGATCGACACACACGAAGATCCCGTCGTCGAGGCCGTACAGGAAGCCGTCGCGCACGACGACGTTCGTGAACTTCGCCTTGATGCTGCGGGTGCGCCATCGCTGGGTGATCTCGAACTCGCCCGATTCGCTCCGCGCAAGCTGGAACAGCGCGCCCCCGATACCATATCCGGTGGAGACGAAGACCTTGTCGCCGTCGAGCGGTACGGGCTGGGCGACGTTGATGTTCTTGCCCCACGGCTGCTCCCACAACAGGCGCCCGTCGGACGGATCGTGAGCGGTGACGGCCCCCTTGTTGAGGATCAGGATCTGCGGCACGCCGGCCAACGTCGCCAGCATGGGGGAAGCGTAGCCGGATCGCCGGTTTCCGCCGACCCAAACGCGTTCGCCCGTGTCCCTGTGGTAGGCGACCAGCGACCGGCCGTCCTCGCCGCCGGCGCTGACCACCACCAGGTCGTCGACCACCAGCGGCGAGCCGCTCTTGCCCCATTCGTTGTTCTTCGCTTGATTGTCCTGCACGATGTCGACCGACCAGGCCGGTGTCCCGGTTGCCCCGTCCAGGCAGTTGAGCCGGCCGGTTGCTCCGAGCGTGTAGACGCGGCCTTCGCTGATCGTGGGGGTCGCCCGCGGCCCGTCGCCGCCCATCGGGTGGTAGAACGATGTCTCGTCGGCGTGTACCCAGCAGAGGCGCCCGGACTCGACCTCGTAGCAGGTGACAAGCTCCTTGTCGTCTCGTTGTTCTTGGGTGACGGCATACCCGCCGACGATCGCAAACGAGGACCAGCCGGTCCCGATGGGTTGGCGCCAAAGTGGCCGGGGCGGATGCATCTCCCAGTCGCGGAGGAGTCCGACCCCGTCGACTGTCGCATTCCGATGCGGCCCGAGGAACTGCGGGTAGTCATCGTCCGACACGTCGCTGAGATTGACGCGAGGGGCATCGCCCACCGAAGCGGCCGCTCCCGCGAGGTCCGCCTCCGGCGACCACCGCCAGACGAATCGCAGCCAAAGATCACCGCTGAACGCCACGCGACGCAGCGATCCCGCGAAACCGAGCCCGCACATGACCAGCACCCCCAGGATCGCCAGCCGTCTCTTCCATCGCAGGCGGGACAGGAACAGCATCCACACCACGAGGAGCAGCACCGCCAGGATGAGCGACACTTGCGTCACGAGGACACGCTGCTGTTTCAGTGTGTCCGGCCAGATCCATGCGGCGGTGATCGATCCCACGGTGAGCACGGCAATGACCCCTACCGGCCACAAACGGAGCCGCGGCCTTCGTGTGACCGGATTCTCAATGCCGTTTTCGGTCGACTGACTGCCCATATTCACCTCACTTGCGGCAGACGACAGGGGCGATTCGCCTGACGTCGCTGACGGCTGCCCTCGTGTCGGTGGCATTGTAGGTCGGAGGCGCCGGAGAGGGTACACCGGTCCCGCAGTTGCCCCGGGCGGCCGCTGCCCACATAATCGCCGCTCCGCCCCGGCGTACGGGGGCATCACAAGGGGTATGCATACATGGCTTACGTGTGGATCGGCTGGGTCCTCCTGCTTGGGCTGATCGGGCTCGTGTGGGTGGTTCGGCAGTACGACGTGTCACGGTACCAGCGGACTGCGAACCCGTTGTGTCCGACTTCGTTCGAAGGCCCGCCCGCCGATGCGCCGATGGTCTCGGTTCTGGTGGCCGCCAAGGACGAAGAACAGAACATCGAGTCCTGCGTGACCACGATGCTCGACCAGGATTATCCCCACTTCGAAGTGATCGTGATCAACGACCGAAGTGCCGATCGCACGCGCGAGATCGCCGAGGGGATTCCCGATTCGGCGGGCCGGCTCACGGTCCTGAGCGTCACCGAGCTTCGCGACGGTTGGTTCGGCAAGAACAACGCCATGCGGGAAGGTGTCGAACGGGCCCGTGCGGATTGGCTGTGCTTCACGGATGCAGACTGCCGCCAGGTTTCGCGGCGAACCCTTTCGATGGCCGTACGCTACGCCGTCGAGCACCGAATCGACTTCCTGTCCGTGCTGCCGGTGCTCGAGACCGGGTCCCTCGCGGAGCGCATCATCCAGCCGGTCGCCGGAGCCCTGATGGTCTTCTGGTTCAATCCGCAGCGGGTGAACGATCCAGCGAGCAAGACCGCCTACGCCAATGGGGCCTTCATGCTGATGAGCCGAAAGGCCTACGAAGCCATCGGTGGTCACGAGCGCGTCCGCACGCAGGTTAACGAAGACATGCACATGGCCCGGTTTGCGAAGGAGCAAGGCCTCACGCTGCATGTGGTGGAGAATCGCGACCTGTATCTGACGCGCATGTACACGAGCTTCCGGGAGATCTGGCGCGGTTGGAGTCGGATCTTCTACGGCTGCTTCGGTACGCTGCGGCGGCTGGTGGTCTCGTTCGTCATGATGTTCATCTTCAGCTTCTTCCCGTGGGCGAGCGCCGCGGTCGGCTGGATCGCCGTGGCCCTGCAGGGCTGGGACCAGGCCGGTCCATGGCGCAACGTGGCGATTGCCGCCGTGGTTACCGTTGTGCTCCAGCAGCTTCTGATCGCACGCTTCTACCGCGTGAGCCAGTCCCCGTGGTGGTACGCGCCGACCTACGTGCTGGGGACGGTTGCGGTGCTCGGGATGCTCGTCAGCGCGATGAGTAAGATCCGCGGTTACCAGGCCATGGTATGGCGCGGAGACCAGGTCACATGACGTAGAGAAGCATCGAGCGGACGCGAAACATGCTTGGCGAATCGTACCCTAGCGACCGGCAGTTCTACTACGTCCTGGCGATCGTGGCGTTGGTTGCACTACTGGTCGCAATCAAGATCGTGCGGGCCGTCTTTCGCACCGCCCGCCGGTTTCGGCCGACCCGCATCCACCCCAAGCTGCAGTTGTACGCCGAGCCTGACGCGGGCCAAGTCGCGGAGCGCCGTCGGCAGGCCGCGGGGATCGTCACCACGTCCTCACGCACAGAGATTCCCGGCTACACTGTCGTGCGCCAGGTCGAAGCCGTCTACGTCGATGGTTTCAGGGATCCGGGCAGCGCCATCGAGGGGCTCAAGGCCACCGCCGCGACCAAGGGCGCCAACGCCATCATCAACTTGACCCACGAGCGCACCACCGCGGGGCGTTGCACCGCATCCGGCGACGCCGTCATGGTGGAACCGATTGCGTCGGAGAAGCCGATCGCGTCGGAGGAACCGACCGATCCGGACCCCCGGCTGCCACCGGACCTGGAAGCGTGAAGTCCCGGTGACCGCGAACAGGCTGCCGCCGGCCGATCCGCCTAGCGCTTCGGGGCTTCCATCTTGCCGTAGACGGCTGAGGTCTTCTTGCCGTCCGCTGTGTGGTTCATCTGGAGCTTCTTGCTGAAGGAATTGTACGTGGCCCCGTACTTGCGCTCGCGGCCTTCCTTCTGGCCGAGTGTCACCGAGAAGCCGTCGAAGCGATAGTCGCCCGCGACCATCCGGCTCTTGTCGCCCGTCTTGATCGTGGCCGAGTAGGTCTTGGCATCGGGATTGAACGTGACGTTCTGAATCGCCGTCTTTGCCATGGCGTCCGGCGGATTCGTCGACTCCAACTTCCATCGACCGATCAGAACCTGGTTGCACCCGGTCGCCGTCAGCATCAGCGACGCAATGATCAGGATACGTGCTGTCACAGTGGAACTCCTTTGCGCTCGAGACAGGAATCCGAACCGGCGGACCGGCACCGCGCCATACCGCCTCCGCCCGAGTTGGGGGGCAGGCTACCCGCCCTGACGCGGGCCTGTCAACCGCACCTGCCGATATCGAAACACGTTCACGTCTTGGCCAAGGTCCGCCGGAAGCAGGAAGACGTGATCACCCTGAATCGCCAGCCCTTCGCGCGTGACCGTGCCGTCATATCCTGGTGGGTCGGCCAGTCGCGCCCGGGCCAGGCGCTCCCGTCGACGTACGTCCAGCAACTCGACGACCGCGCGAGGCGCCGCGGCGGCGCGGGCCGGATTCTCGTCGATCCCGCCGGCCAGGATGCGATCCTTGCTCACACACTTGAAGTCCTGGATCGCCAGGGCCCAGCCGGGATCTTCCGTGACCATGGCGTCGCGTCCGATGCGGTCGATCTGCGTGCCGTCCGGCGTCCAAACGTACACGGTCTTGGTGTCCCAGTTCGCGCCGTACAGCCGCCGCGACCACCGATCGAACGCCAGGGCCCCAATGTGGTCGTCGACGCGAAATGCGATGTCGACGTTCGCCTCCTTCAAGGCGGCGCGCGGCCGGCATGCGACGCGCAGGATCGTCGTTTCACTGTGCGGCGAGCTGGCGGAGACGGGGATCCAGAACGCGCGACCGTCGAAGTCAAAGCCGCCCGGGTGATCGAGTGTACCGTTCGTCTTCTGCTCCGCCGCCGCTGCGGGGGTCAAGTCGATGTGCTCTACGCGGGTGTCGCTGCCGCGACCGATTCGTAGGAAGACGGCCCGCTTAGGCTTCGTCTCCAGCCGACCGGTCACGTAGAGGTGCCTGTCCGTGACGAAGAGACCCTGCGTGTGAATCCGCGCGGGTTTGCCGTCGACGTTGAAGCCGCGCAGCCGTTCCGGGCCCTCGTAGACAAGCCGCGAGAACGGCGCAGGCGGCGACGCGCATCCCGCCGACACAAGGGCCGCACACACGAGGAGGCGCGCGGCACGCGGGATCTGGATCTGTTGCCGCCGGAGACGCGCTGGTGAGTCGTTCTGCAGGTCACTGTTCCTTTTTCAGAGTGTCGCGTTTATCCCGGATTGGACGGCAGCAGTATTCGTTCAGCAGCGCCACCGCGCCCAGGTCGCCGTGGTCGCTCGCGACCGCCGCCCAGGCCTCGATGGCGTCGCGAATGGCCTTGCAGGCATCTTCCGCGGCTCGCAGCGCCTGGACGCGATCGCCGGCCTGCTCTGCCCGAGCCACCGCTCCCAGGTACTCTGCCGCATCGAGGTACCGTACGGCGAACGTGAGCCGACCCAAGAAGTAGTCCATGAGGCGATGGCCCGGCGGTTCGCTTCGCTGGCGCGCCTCGCGGATGTGTGCCAACGCTTGGCGATAGCGAGCGTGGTCACCCTTGAGTTCAGCGGACAATCCTCCGGAGTGAGCGTGCTTGGTCATCATGCCGGGCACGGGGAAGCCGAACCCCAAACCGTACTGATCCAATCCCTTCGTGATCTGTTCGATGAGCCGGAACGCTGCCGTCGCCGGTTCTACGCTTGCCGTTCCGCACGCCGGCTCCACCAGATCCCGGTAGGCCGTCTCCGGCGTGACGTCTGCATCCCAACTGGCCCGGGCCAGGTAGTGCACCGTGGGGTCCAGGTCTCCAACCGTCCAGTAGCGCGTGTAGAATCCGCCCCACCCGTGGGCTCGCAGTTCCTTCATCAGCTCGTGCAACGATCCGGTCGCCAACTGCGGCAGTACGCCTACGTTGTCGTCGGCCAGTGTGAAGATCAGGTTTGACGGTACGCCCGGCGGTGGGGGCTGTCGCAGCAACTCGCGCTGCTGGAGCTGCCGGCTTGCCGTGTAGTCAACAAAGCTCAACAGCTCGCCGCCCGGCGGTAGCATCTTGGCTAGCAGCGGGAACAACTCGGCCACGACGCTTCGATAGACGAGCTTCACATCCTCCCGGCCGTCGGGGCGCTTGAGCAGTTGCTTCTCGCGGACCAACGAGTCGAAGAACCAGATCGAGGTCAGGTCCCCCTTGAGCATCGTCTCCACGCGCTCGCCCCCGCCGGGATAGGAGGTCCGCGCCCGGGCCTTCGCACACAGTTCCTCGTACGAGCCCAACTCGGCCAGTCCGTAGCGTTCATCCAGCATCTCGTACGCGCGTTCCGCGTGGCCGATCCAGCTTCGATGTTCCGGCATGCTCACGTGGAGGTAGGTCGCCTGCGGGTACGTCTCGACGTACGCCCGGATGATGGTGGCGACCATTTCGCGAAGGGCTGGATCGTCCATTGGCTGAGACTTCCCCGGCCCGGCGGTCAGGTTGCCGGCCTGCTTCACCGGTTCCGAGCCCGGGAGCACCTTCATGAACTCCTTGGGCCACTCGAACGGCTGGATGGAGATCCCCGTCTGCATCCCGAGCTTCCTGGCGTCTTCCAGGATGTGCCGGGCCAACGCGACCGCCCGCGCCTCCAATTCCTGGGGTGACTCGGCACCAACGAACTCAGGATTCGTGAACACCGTCATGGGGCCGAACCTCTCCCGTCCAACGGTGTCCGCGTCGATGGGGTAGCGCCACCCGAAGAACATCTTGGCCGGCGGCTTGTCCATGCCCCGGAAGCGGTAGTGCACGAAAGGCTGGCATGGCCAGAAGGACAGATGCACCCGATTGAACTTCATCTTCGCGATCTGGTGCAGGAAGCGGCGGTTCTCCTCGCGGCTCCACGACACCGGGCCGAGTGGCAGTTCGTTCACCAGCCGCCAGCACCGGATCCGCAGCGTCGGTTCCATGACCACTTCGGATTGCGGCAGTCGCAGCTCGCCGGGCGCTTCCGGCAGCGCGTCGCCGTGCACGAGATAGCGCACGCCCCAGCGGTGCACCAACTCGTAAACGGCCCATAGCGTCGCCTGCGGGCTGCCGCCACTAACGGTCAGGGTCATCCCGTCCGGCCGAAGCCGGATCCCCTGATCGCTCAGCCCATTGCCGTCGACCTCGATACGGAACACGTAACCGTCGCCGACCGGGTCGGGGCCGATCGGGGCGTCCACGTTGAACAGCCGCTTGAGGTAGCGCTTCAGTTCCTCCGCGGCGAACTTCGCCAGGGCGTTCCCCGAAGAGTCAACGATGATACAAGCCTGACCGGCGGACGCAGTGGCGCTCGGCAGACGCCACCGAGCCACTTCTACGTGCGTCGCGTTCTTCGCGTCCCGGTATGAGTAGCTGGTCACGAGCGTGCCGTCGTCCAGTTGCACCGTGCGGCCGAAGCCACCGCCGCTCGCTCGGCCCGCCGGCGTTTTCGTGTCGATCATCAGACGATCGTGCGCGAAATCGAACCGGAAGCCGTCTGCCTCCTCCCGTCCCGGCACGGCCCGTACGCCCAACGGCGGCTTCACCTCACGCACGGTGAACGTCAACAGAAGACGGCCGTCCTTCAGCCGCAGCACGCCCGGGTACATCTCTCCGTAGTCACCAAAATCGCGAGCCGGTTTCCACGTGCCGCCCGCGTCGGTCGACGTGTACAGGATCATGCGGTCGAACTGATCGCTTCCACTCGCAGGGGCCGGGCCGCTCTTGAGCGGCGGGAAGTACTTGCTGTCCACGCGGGCGATGGCGTAGAGCGTGCCCGACTGTGCCGCCCACAGCACCGCCTCGCCGAAGAACTGGAACGGGTAGTCCTTTCGGATGCCCTCGACACGGGCCGCGCGACCCCCGGACCAGGTGCGCCCGCCGTCGGAGCTTCGCAGGATCGCGTCCCGCCCACGCACCCGGTCCGACACGCCGAGGAGCAGTGAACCGTCGGCCAGCTCGAGCACATTGCGCGTCGTGTAGGGTTGCGCTGCCGCCGGCCATCCGTCGGGGTGAATTCGCGTCGTGGTCCACGTGCGCCCGCCGTCTCCGGAGCGGTGCACGTAGCTGTGCGTGTGGCCGATCTTGTTGCGAATGTCCTGGGGCAGCAGGTGGACCGTGATCAGCACGGTGCCATCCCGCAGCACCGACAGGTACGGTTCCCGGCCGAGGAGGCCCTTGAGCACTCTTCCCGCGGACCAAGTGCATCCTCCGTCGCGCGATCGGAAGAGCTTGATCTCCTCGCGGATCTTCTTGCCGCCCAACTGGTGCTGGTGGAAGGCCACAAGCAGCAACTCGCCGCTGGGCAGCCGCGCGATGCACGGCTTGTAGTCGTCCGGGACGCCTACCGGCACCCGATCCGCTGGGAGCACATCGACAGCGAGCGTCTGCGGATTCCGGACGCCGATCGTCGAACCAGGATCAGCCGGCGTGGTGCTCGGTTGCGGTTGACCGTGGGCCAGAGGGCCTGTGCCGCCCGCCACGAGTATTGCCACGAGCAGTCCGCCGGGCGAGACGTGACGTCGAATTCGCTCCATGCGGGCTACTCCCACCTGACGATTCGTCGGCCCTGGCCGTCGCGGAACGCGCCGCACACAATCATGATGATGTCATAGATGTAGCCGATTCCGAGCAGGCTGAATGTGCACAGCCACAGAAACCCGGTCCAGATTCGACCGGCATAGAAGCGGTGAACGCCGGGAACGCCCACGAGAACGCACAGCAGCAGCATGACCAGACGCGATCGCGGCGAGACGTCAGACGAGTACGGGGACGCAACCGCATACGCCCGCGCGTCCTGCCCTCGGTCTGCAGGTTCCCCGCATCGCCCGCACGAGGTAACACCGACCGGCATCTCCAGTCCGCAACGACTACTGTACATGGCACGATCTCTCCGCGATTCACGTGGTCGAACCGCTCT
>CAYMME010000288.1:0-11862 GCA_964391465.1 uncultured Planctomycetales bacterium | reverse complement strand
GCCGCCAAGTGTCCCTTCGCTCGAAAACGAGGGGGTTTTTACGAAGGGATCAAGTGTTTGCGCCGGGTACGAGGCGGATTTCGGCTTCGCGATCGGCACCAAGCCGCTGGCCTGACTTCAAGACGATAGGGTCGTTGATGTAGTACGGCTCGTTGCGTTTGGGCAGAAACGCCGCCCCATGCTCGGCCAGGGCCGCTCGAATCGGAGCATTCCAGAGTTTCGCTTTCACCTCGCGAGTCGTCTCGCCGCCGGCGCCGGGCCAAACCTCCGTCCAGGACGCCGTGACCGCGAGCCGTTCGAACTGGACCACGCTTGCCTCTTGCCTCGACGGACGCGCGGTGCTGATCGCCCGGCGAACACGGGTCTCAATCTGCCGGGCCAGTTGGTCGGCATCCGTGTCGGACCACACGAATGTGGGGGTGCTCAACACGACGGCGCCGATGACAAGCGACGGGGTGATGCGTCTCATGCGTCCCCTTCCTCCCCGGCCCAAGAGTGACCGTAGGGATTGAGTTTCCGCGTCTCACAACCATGTAGGCCTGCCGGCCGCCGCACTACCGGATGACGGCCGCCCACTGGCCGGGCCCGGGCGTCTTCAGCACGAGCGGGGCCGTGCTCGCGACGCTCTTCTCATCCTGCCACTTCCCGCGATCGATGTCGTACCACCGAAGCGTCAGCGACCGCGTGCTCTCGGCCGTATTCAGCGTCACTTCTCCGTCCCGCGGGAAGTAGACGGCATACGTACCACCCGGAGCGGCCAAGCAGTAGGCCTCGTTGTCTTCCCGTCGGGCGAGCAACTCGTTGCGCGGCGTGCTCTCGAATACGTCGAACGCGTCGGTCACCTCCCGGGCGCTGCGGATCATCCGCCGGGCCCGTTCCCCCAGTCCGAGTCCGGAATCCGGCCGGTGGAACCGGGACGACGCGTGCCCGCCGAAGACGTTTCGCCAGAACCGTTCCACGGCGTCGCGCGAGTTGCCGAATCGGCCGCCGTCCGCTCCGTAGATCTTGACGTTGTTCAGCGGCCACGGGCGATCCTTGATGCTGAGCCAGCGCTTCAGCGCGTTGTCGTAGTGGGCCTGACCCTTCTTGTGGTTGTTCTGGGAGATGTCGGCGAACGTGAAGACCCCCGGGTTTCCGAACGTGATGTCGTGCCGGGCGTCGGAGATGTTCCACGGGTCGAACATCTCGGTGACCTGGACCGTCTTGCCCCGCGTCTTCGCTTCCTTCGTCAGGAATCCGGCCCAATAGAGAGGCCACTGCTTCGGGGCTTTGGTTTCGTTGTCGAGGCAGTACAGAACGTTCGGGTACGGCAACGACACGTCCAGCACCTTGCGCACGAACGCCTGCTGGTACTTGAGCACCTCGCGATCGTTGTTCAGCCCGGGCACCGAGTGGACAAACGGCTGCGGCCGGTGGGCCGGATGGAAGTTCCACTCTCGCTTGAGCTTCGTGTTCTTCGTCGTGTAGTTGACGTTGCGGGCGGGATTGAACGGGTTGCGCTTCCACAGGTCGCGGTAGTAGTCGAACGTGGCCCAGACTTCGATCTGCACGATGATGTCGCGCTTGGCGGCCTCGCGCAGGCACGTATCCAGTCGGTTCCAGAACTCCGGGTTGAACGCGTTCAGGTCGAACCGGCCGTCGCGGTCGGCGAACGGCGGCACGTTGCCCTCGTCCCGCCAGGAGAGGGTGCCGCGAATGTAGTTGCCGCCGCATCCGGCGAGGGCGTCGAGGTTCTCGCGCATCAGAAGCGGCTTGTTGAACAGGTTGTCCTCATCCGAGCCTCCGAGCAACAGCACGGGGTTGCCCTTGTACTGCCAGTAGCGCGGATGCTCCCCAGACGGCCGAATGCGCGCATCGTCACCGCCCTCACCGGCAAGGGCCGGCATCCCGGCAGACAACAGCGCAGCCGCCACAAGGCAAGCCTTGCCACCAGAGGCGATTCCCACCCGTCCGCAAGTCGTTGGATTGCTCATGTGTATGTTCCTCCAGGCGAATCATTGTATGCGACCCCGCCCGCCGGTGTGAATCGTGCGAGAATTGGGGTAAGGTGGCGGGGGAGCAGTCAGCCATGCCCCTTCTCGTACGCAATCTTCGGCTGCGGCTCGACGAGCCGGAAGCGCAGTTGGTGGCGCTGGCGGCGCGTCGGCTGAGGCTTCCGGCCGATGCCATTCGGCTCTGGTCACCGGTGCGGCGGTCGCTCGATGCGCGTCGCGCCGATGACGTGGCGTACGTCTACAACGTCGAGTTGGCCCTGCACGGCAAGCCGGGGCGCGAGCGACGTCTCGTGCGACGACTCGGTCGGCAGGACACGACGCTGATTGCTCGCCCGGCCCGCGAGCAGCCCGAGCCGGGATCGGCACCACTGCCGCATCGGCCGGTCGTCGTCGGGTTCGGACCGGCGGGGATGTTCGCGACCTTGCGCCTGGCCGAGTACGGCTACCGGCCGGTAGTGCTCGAGCGCGGTCGGGACGTGCGGCGCCGCCACGTCGACGTGCTCAAGCGTTTCTACCGCGAGGGGGTGTTCGATCCCGAGTCGAACCTGCTGTTCGGCGAGGGCGGCGCGGGGGCGTACAGCGACGGCAAGCTGTACACGCGGGTCAACGATCCGCTCGTAGACGATGTGCTTGAGGTTCTGTTCCGTCACGGTGCGGCCCCGGCCATCCTGATCGACGGCCGGCCGCACATGGGCAGCGACAAGCTGCCCGGCGTGTGCCGACGCATTCGCGCGAAGATCGAATCGCTCGGGGGCGAGATCCGTTTCGGGCAGCGGGTCGAGGACTTCGAGATCACCGACGGACGGCTGACGGCGCTGACCGTCAACGGGGGCCGACAGCCCGTCGGGCCGGTGCTGCTGGGCGTGGGACACTCGGCCCGCGACACGCTGCGGTGCCTGGCCGCCAACGGCGTGCGCATCTCGGCCAAGCCGTTTCAGTTGGGCTTGCGGATCGAGCATCCGCAGTCGATGGTCGACCGATGGCAGTACGGTGCCGCCTGCGGGTCGGCGCGCTTGCCGCCGGCCGACTATCGCCTCGTCGGCAAGGGTGCGGCCGGTTCCCGCGGCGACCTGTTCAGCTTCTGCATGTGTCCGGGCGGGACGATCCTGCCGTCGAACGAGTCGGTCGGCGAGGTGGTCACGAACGGGGCGAGTCGCTCGACACGCGGCGGACCGTTCGCCAACTCCGGCCTGGTCATCACCGTGCCGCCGGCCGACTTCGGCGACGATCCGCTGGCGGGCGTCGCGATGCAGGAGGAACTCGAACGACGGGCGTTCGCAATGACCGGCGGCGGCTACGCCGTACCGGCTCAGCGCGCAACCGACTTCCTGGCCGGGCGCAGCTCCGACGGCGCAATCGAAACGTCGTACCCGCTCGGCGGACAGTGGGCGTCCTTGCGCGAAGTCATCCCGGCATATGTAGCCGAGGCGATCGCCCGAGGCATCGAGATGCTCGATCGAAGAATGAAGGGCTTCGCCGGTCCCGACGCGTTGTTGACCGGCCCGGAGACAAGAGCCTCGGCCCCCTTCCGCATCGACCGCGACCAGCGCACGCGCATGTCCTTCGCCGCCGAAAGCCTCTACCCCATCGGCGAAGGCGCCGGCTACGCCGGAGGTATCGTCTCCGCCGCCATCGACGGCGTGAAGACCGCCGAACAAATCATCCGCCATTACGCCCCGCTGGGGTGACAGCGCGCAACCCGAAGCCGCAAGCTGGCGCTACGGGCATTGACGGTATCGGTGCACCGCACGAATCGCCAGCAAGCCGAGCGTGGTCAATGATAGCGTGAGCGCCAAACACACAACGCCGAGGGCCGGCACCGGTATCCAATTCGCCAGAAGTGCGGAACCGAACCACGCGGTCCCGATGGCTGCGTACGGTGCCGTGACGGCAGAGTGGTTGAGTATCGGAGACCAGCGTTCACACGCGACGGGCAACCGGCGGTCCTGGGCCGGTACTGTGACCGCACCACATTCGGAGCAATGGGAGCTCGGGGAGAAGTCGAGGATATAGCCACACCTCGCGCAGAGCCGGTACGGGATCGATTGCCATCGTTTGATGCTTTGCTGATAGATGAAGCAGAGCGGCGTGCCAACCGCCGCGACAATCAGTGTGATCGTCGCGCAGATGAAGGCAACGGCAATCAAGACACGCGGGCCGCCGATGGCGAGCAAGCCGACGGATGCGCCAAAACCCACCAGGGCCAGCCATTCAACGAGGACGCAGGGGGTGAGGAGCGGCCGGCACCAGGTCAGACGCGTCAGCAACACTTCTGCCGCCGCCTCTTGGCCCGTTGGGCCAGAGAAGCCCGGTAGCTTGACGCTGGCAATCGCAACGATCCTTCTGACCAGAGCGGAGTTCAGGATGGGTCGGCACGGGCGAAGAACAAACAGTTTCGCGCGGCGAGCACCGATGGCGATCACCCACGCGATGAGCATGATCAATGCCAACGGCGCAAGCAGCGGAAGCGTCCATCTCGGATACCCGGCACGCTGCCACCGCGCCAGAATGCCGATACCTGCCGAGGTGAGGGATACCATCAGCTTCACCGTCAAATCGAATCGCTTGCTCGACTGTCCTGGACTGCCGAGCCTGCATCTTACATAGTACGTCATCGCAACTCGATTTGTGCTGCTTTGCTCGAAAGAGAGATTGAACGGAGGTGCCATTCACTTGCCTTCCCTTCTCGAACCTGATGGTACTTGGGTATGATCATTGCGCGACGCTTGGCGACACCCGCGTGCGGCTCCCGCCGCTGCGTGGGCACTGATCTCTTGCGAAGATGCGGAGGACTCACAGTGTCATGGCCGTTCTGACCGCGCTCATGCTCCTTCAGCTTGGTCCGCCGTTGGGATTGCCGAACGACTTCGATCCGGAGGCATATCTTCTTCCTGCAACCACAGAGCTGGGTGGGCCGGAATCGCCCCGCGGAGCCGCGGCGCTGGCGGAGGGGCTGGTCGCGCATGGGTCGTCGGAGAGCATCAGACTGGCCGAGAAGGTGTTGGCGGCCGTACTGGATGCGCAAGAGACGCGGCCCGGTGCGGCGCATCGCGGCAACTTCCTGTGGCGGTTCAGTGCGGAGGCCATCGGCGACTTGAACTCGGTCGAATTCACGCTGCGCCACCTGATCCCCATGATGATCGCCCACGGCGACCGTCTTTCCGCGCCGATGCGGCGGCGCGTCCTGGCGGCCATTCGCCTCGGCCTGGAAGAGGTCGCCCGCATGAACGTGAAGATCACGTACACGAATGTGGCCGCTATGGACTGCATGAATACGATCCTGGGCGGTGAGCTGCTCGGCGACGTCGCCTGCGCGGAGCGCGGCTACGCGAGGCTCAAGGAGTTGGAGCAGGAAACCACGTCCCACGGTACGTTCTGTGAGTTCAATACGCCCACCTATACCCGCGTCACCCACGACGCCCTGACGCGGATCGCGCGCTACGCGAGGCAGGGGGAGGCGGCCATCCGGGCCCGGGCGCTTCGGACGCGGCTGGCCCTGACCGCCGCGTTGCACATCCATCCGAGGACGGGCCGTTGGGCGGGCCCGCACGGTCGGGGCCATCGCCTGCGTCGTCCCGGCGATATCGAGCCCGAGCGACGGTACCTCGAGCGATGGATCGAGATGGGCAATGCCCCCGCTTGCTTCGCGGCGATGCTCGACCGCTCGCTTCCGTACCAAGTGTGGGAATCCGTCCACGAAGGTCGCCGATTGGGGATCATGACCTATCTCCACGACGCCTTCACCGTGGGCACGGCCACACGGGAGATCAGCCGGCAGAGCCACGTCTTCCTCGTGCACGGCACGAGGCCCGGAAGCGCAACGCCGTCCGTTGCGTACTCCAAGTACCTCATCGACGATCGCGAGGACGTGGTCGAATCTGATGGTGGTAGGCGAGGCTACCGTTGGGAGCAGGGCAAGTTCTACGGGGTCCAGTGGGGCCCGCGAACCATCGGCCTGTATGCACCACGAACGTTGGAGCATTCGGACAGCGTGGCCCCGGCGACCTTGAACCGATTCCAGAGCGCCAAGGCAATCATCGAATTCGCGAACCGCGATGCAGACGACGGCGTGTGGGTCGGGGAGCAGCCGGTCCGCCGGTTCCCCCGAACCGTCGAGGAGGGTAGCGTGGTCGTCGTCGAGTGCGGGCAAGCCCTGGTTGCGGTCCGGCCGCTGTCGCGAGACGAACTTGGGTACGGCGCCCCCTTGCGACTGGTACAGCGTGCAGATCGACTTGCCCTGGAGATGTACAACTACCTCGGCCCGGAGACGGTGTTCTGGGAGATGGACCGGGAGAGCAGGTTCTTCCAGGGCAAGCCCCGCTGCGGGTTCTACGCCGAGGTCGCCTCAGTGCAGACCTATGCCAGCGGCGCCGCGTTTGCTCGCGAGGTAGCGACGGGCATCCTGCGGGACCGGGCGGAACCGCCGGTCACGTCGTACCACGACGACACGGAACGGTCCTGGGTCGTCGAGTATTCCCGTGGCAGCGAGCGCCTGGGCATCGAGATCGATCTCATCGGGTGGAAACTGAAACGGCGCTGGAACATAGAGGGCGAGCTCGATTGGCCGCTTGTCGGGTCGCCGATCGCCCGGCAAACGAACACCGGCCGCGTCCAGGTCGGTGGTGCGACGGTCACATGCGGCAAGCACCCGGCGTGGCTTTTCGCCCTGCCCGAAGAGCGGGTCTATGTCGCGGGATACCACGGCGCTGCGGCGCCATTCGTCTTGCGTACACCGGAGGGTAGGATCAGCATCGAGGCGATGGGTTCCGGGACCGTGACGTGGTGCGCCGGCGAGGTCACCGTGGACGCGGTTCACGATGGCGAACCGCACGTCGAGCGCGTTCGCGAATAGACTCCGTCGATTGGTGGAGGGCAGTTGTCAAAGCGGGAGGTGATGCGGTGCGTTTACATGTGGTCTTGAGCGTGATGCCGTTCCTGCTTCTGCAAGGGAGCCGCGCAACCGCGGCCGACCCGGCGCGGTCCGGGGCCGGTGTTGCAGGACGGATAGACTTCTCGCGGGCGACGATCGTCGTGCCGGGCAGTAGCACAATCCTGGCGAAAGCGGCCGAGATGCTCCAGCAGGAGGTCGAGAAGCGCTCGGGCATTCGCCCGGCTGTGAGGAACACCGGACGGGTCGCGTCGAGGCCGACGATTGTGATCGGTACGGCTGGGGCGCTCTCGGCCCCTTTCGAGCCGCCTGCGGGAGTGGCCGCGCCGGACAAAGCGGATGCGTATGCCATCTGTGTGCACGGCCGCACCGTGCATCTTCTGGGCCATGACGAGCGCGGGGCGTTGTTTGCGGCGGCCCGCCTGATTCGCGAGGCGCATCTGGCCAAAGGCGTCTTTGAAGTCGCAGCCGACTTCAAGGTGTCCACGGCCCCCGCGTATCCCATGCGCGGTCATCAGATCGGGTACCGCAACACGGCCAACAGCTACGATGCGTGGGACCTGGACACCTACGAGCAATACGTTCGGGACTGCATCATCTTCGGCGCGAATGCCATCGAGCTGATTCCTTCCTTGCGGGCGGGCCACGTGAGCGGGCCGGTCATGCAAACGACGCAGCGGGCGATGAACGTCGAGCTGGCGGGGATGCTTCATTCCTACGGTCTCGACGTATGGCTCTTTCTCGCACTCCGCGGCCACGTCGAGAGACCTGAAGAGTATCAGCGTGAATTGGAGGCACGGGATGCGCTGTTCGCGGCGTATCCGGCCGTAGACCACGTCATGGTCCCCGGGGGCGATCCGGGTCACACGGCGCCG
The DNA here is from genome assembly GCA_964391465.1 of uncultured Planctomycetales bacterium. Taxonomy (GTDB): domain Bacteria; phylum Planctomycetota; class Phycisphaerae; order UBA1845; family CAYMME01; genus CAYMME01. Next base: position 4,105 of record CAYMME010000288.1, on the reverse strand, counting down.
GAGATCCTGATGCCGTGGCTGGCGGACATGGCCAAGGTCTTGCGGCGCCACTTCCCCAAGGCGGGGCTGTGGGTGTCCAACCAGGGCTTCACGCACGAGCAGAACGACACGTTCTTCCGCTACCTTGAGCAGAAGCAACCCGAATGGCTGACCGGCGTGGTGTTCGGACCGTGGACGAAGATCAGCCTCAAGGAGGAGCGCAAGCGCACGCCGTCGCGCTACGCGATCCGGCGCTATCCCGACATTACACACAACGTGCGGTGTCAGTACCCGGTGCCGGGGTGGGATCGGGTCTTTGCCCAGACCATCGGGCGTGAATGCGCGAACCCGCGGCCCGCGGGAATGGCGCACATCCACAACGCGCTGGCACCTCTCGCGAATGGCTTCGTCACCTATTCGGACGGGTGCCACGATGACCTGAACAAGATGATCTGGGCTGCGCTCGGCTGGGACCCGAACGCTGATGTTGCGGGCATCGTGCGGGATTACGCGAAGGTCTTCTTCGGTGAGGCCTACGCGGACGATGTCGCGAAGGGGCTGTGGATGCTGGAAGCGAACTGGCGGGGATCGGCAGCCGAGAACGAGGGGATCGACCGGACGCTCGACCATTGGCTGGCCATCGAGGCCCGCGCGGGCGACGATCTGGCGGCGAACTGGCGTTTCCAGCTTCACCTGTTGCGGGCGATGTGCGACGCGTACCTACGCGCTCGCGTGATTGCGGAGGCGGAGCAGGAAGCAGCGTCGTACGAAGCGTTGAAGCGGCCCGGCGACCGAAGGTGGAGGGGTGGTTCACGCTCGCTCTACCGTTTCTTCCGAGGCGACGGGACGCCCCGGGTCCGCAGAGAACTGCGGCTTCGCATTGAGCAGCTTTCGTTGGCCATGCTGAAGAGCATCGGCATGCAGTACTCGGTCTTCGAGCCGTATCGCGCGTCCAACACCGAACGCGGCGCCATTCTCGATGGGATTGACCGTCCGCTGAACAACACGCCGTGGCTCGCGAAGGAACTCGAGACGCTGCGGGGTATGGAGAGCAACGCAGACCGCACCGCCCGGATCGACACGATCGTCAACTGGGAGTCACCGAAACCCGGGACCCTTTACGATGACCTGGGCTGCGCCTGGAAGCAACCGCACCTGGCGCGGCAAGCGAACTGGGATGCGGATCCGGGCTTCGTGCACGGGCCGCAGGAAGAGCACATCGGCGACCTCGACAGGCGATCGCGCACGCCGAGTGATGCGCGGCTCTCATGGCTCGACCAGGCACAGACGCTGTTCGGCGCACCGTTGAGGATGCACTACGAGGACCTGGACCCGGATGCGTCGTACACGCTGCGGGTCACCTACGCCGGGCGCTACCGGGCGACGATGCGACTGGTGGCCGATGGCCAATACGAAGTGCACGGGGCGCTCAAACAACCGGAGCCCGTCTGGCCCGTGGACTTCGCGTTGCCCCAAGAGGCGACACGGGACGGCGTTCTGGACCTCGAGTGGCAATTGGTCGACGGACGCGGATGCCAAGTCGCCGAGGTCTGGCTCCTGAAGAACTAGGGTGCTCAGGGAGAAGGGAGTATCATTGACTACTGTTGTCGGGCGAAGCCGCCAATCCGGCGGCGCGGCTCCCGTCTGTGCGGTGACGGCGAAGGCGACGCCAAGGGCGGCCCTGCAAGTCGGGTCGAGCTGACAGACAGGGCCGTGCCAAGGAAGGAGGCGCGCGATGAAGCGTTCGACCACGCTGCTTCCTTGGGGGTGTGTTCTGCTGTGCAGCGCTCAGGCCTGCGGTACCTCGTGGGATACCGTCGTCCTTCGGCACGACTTCGACATTTCCGTGGGGGGGATGCCGGACCCTGACGTTTGGGTCATCAACCACCCGGGCGTGTGGTGGTGGACGCAGGGCAGGACGCACTTCCCGAACCCCGATCCGTGGCTCGCCACGGGTGAGTTCCCGCGAGTGGAGGACGGCGTCTGCGTCATTCGGCACCACCTCTTCAACCCGTACGATCAGGGTGAAGTCAACGACTGGTTCCTTGGCGGCGAGATCCGCACGGTCATGGCGTTCGAGCCCAACCGGCCCTATCGCTTCGAGGCCCGGGTCCGATGTCATGCGTACCCCAACGGGCTGGTGACCTCGTTCTTCACCTACGGCTGGGACGGCTCGAACAGCGATGAGATCGACTTCGAGTTCGTGTCCAACAAGACCATTGACGACGTGAGCTACCCGAGCGGCGACCCGGTTCTTGCCAACTCGTGGAACGAGTCCGTCCAGAAGCCACAGTACGCTGCCCCGGAAGGCCTCGACCTGACCGAGTGGAACACGTTCCGAATCTACTGGTATGCCAGCCTGCGTCGCGTCGCGTGGACCTGGGTCGATCCGGCCCACGGCGAGACGTGGCTGCGTACGGAGACGGACGCCTTCTTCGTTGCGGATGAGCCCATGGCGCTGTACTTCAACTTCTGGGCACCGTGCTACACATCCTGGGGACACGACTGTCCCGCATGGGATGATGCGGCCGACGAGAGCCTCCAGCCGGTGAGCGACTTAGGTCAGAACGAAGTTCACCGGTACGAGATCGACTATGTCGAGGTGCGCACGCTCGGGCCGCCCGTACCGGTGCTGTCGGCCTGGAGCTTGCTCGCCCTGGCCTCACTGGTCGCAGCGGTGGGAGGGTTGTTCCTGCGGACGCAGCGCTACACGTCCGGCGCGACGCCGCCGATCTGGTAGTCCTGACCCAGGGTGTAGAGGCGGCGCACTTCGGTGGATTCATTGACGTGTGAGACCACGACCCGCCCCACGAGAATCACGTGATCGCCCGTCTCGAGTTCGGACTCCAGCTTGCACTCGAAGTTGGCCACGGCGTCGGCGAACAGCACGCCGTCGATGGCCGTCGCCGGTTGGGTCTTGGAACCGCATTCGGCGAGTTTGTCCAGATCGCGCCCCGACTTCGTCCCGTAGAACAGAGCGTCGTCGGCCATGGTGGACGAGGGAAAGCAAATCACGAACTCGCGTGATTGCCGAATCGCGGGAAGGGAATGGCGGGTGAGCCCGACAGAGATGGCCAGCATCGGCGGCTTGTGCGATGTGATCATGCACCAGCCGAGCGTGATGGGGTTGTCTTTCCCACGATCATCCTTGACGATACCGATGACCACCTGCTCCGGATACTTCCTCTTCATCGCGTCTTCATACGGGGCTTCAACCTGCATGACGTGCCGTCTCCGTCAGAGCGAGATCGCCGGGTCCTCGGAGGGCGCCGGCCCACGGATTCCGGCAAGCAGGATGCATCGGCAGGTGCGGCGCGTCAATGGGGCCCCGGATTCTTGGGCCCCAAAAGCGGTTTCTTGCATCCGGTCTCGGGAGCAGCTACGCTGGTAGGTACCTGGGGAAAACGGAGGCACACTCCAATGTGCGAGTCGTGAGGCATGCCTTGTCCGTCTTGGTCGTCGGGCGCTCGCGCTGCTTGCATCGGCCCCCCGGGTGGACGCAAGATGCGTCGGGAGCGGAGGTTGGGTCATGAACCAGTCGTCTGAATGTCGGTTTCTGCTCGTCGCCGTCATCCTGCTCCTGGCGTGGGCACCGCCGCTGCATGGGCAAATCGTGGAGTGGACCGAGGCCGTCCACGATCTCGACGGCGTTGCCGTGCCCCCGCTGCCGGAGGATCAGCAGGCCGGCCCGTTCAACCTCGTCGTCAATCCGGGACCCACGCTGGCGGGCAACGCGCCCGCGCTGGCCGCCTTCAATCGCGCGGCCGATCAGTGGGCGGCGGCGATCTCCGACTCCATCACGGTGACCATCGACGCGGACCTTGCCGACCTCGGCAGTACCACGATCATCGGCCAGGCCTCGTCCGTGATCCTTGTCGCCGGCTACGCCTCCGTCCGGTCCAATTGGCTTGCCGACGCGGACGCAGATGATGCCATCCTGGCGTCGATCCCCACGGCGGCGCAGTTCCTCGCCGACTACCCGGTCGGCTTCTCTCTCAACGGCAATCTGGGCAGCAACAAGTCGGCCCTGAAGGCGATCGGCGGTTTCGGAGATCTTGATGCCCAGTTCGGGGTTAGGGTCTGCGACAAAATAAGTGTTGCAACTTAGGCCGGAAATCCGTATCCT
>CAYMME010000287.1:0-11897 GCA_964391465.1 uncultured Planctomycetales bacterium | reverse complement strand
TGGAGCTTGCGGTACTCGGGCTCGTTGGTGTGGCCGATGATGACCTCGTCGATGTCGGTCTGAGCGAACTTCTTCGGCTTGATCACGTGCTCCTGCGAAGCCCCCAGCAGATCGTACAGGAAGGCCACGTCGAGCTTGAGCACTTCGATAAACTCCACCAGCCCGCGGTTGGCGATGTTCAGCTCGCCGTCGAAATTGAACGCCCGCGGATCCGAGTCCGACCCGTACTCGGCGATCTTGCGGTAGTTGATGTCCCCGGTCAGTTCGGTCGAGTCCTGGTTCTTCTCGTCCTTCGGCTGAAACGTGCCGACCCCCCGTCGGTCCTTCTCCGACAGGACGAGCCGCCTGACCACCACGTGCTCCATGACATGCCGCCAGTCGCCGTCATACTGAAGCAGGAGATCGTCGTACATCTTGCGGCAGAAGGGGTCGAGCTCGCCGGAGACGGAAATCTGTCGATCCTGCTCGAGCTGGGCGTTGAGGGTGTCCAGCACGTCCCTCCGTGCCGCCAACGGAATGAGCCGCAAGGGCTCCTCGTGCATCGGACAGACGTGTCGCTGCTCATTGCCTTCGGGGTCGGTGGTCTTCCACTCGAACGTGTACAGCGCGCCCTCGTCGAGGCGGGAGTAGTGCTCGATTCCTTTCTTCAGCAGCCGCACGATCGTGCTCTTGCTCGACCCGACCGGACCGTGGAGCAATAGGATGCGTCGCTCGGTCCCGTAACCGTGCGACGCCGACTTGAGGAAGTCGACGAGCGACATCAGGGCGTCGTCGAGGCCGAAGATTGCGTCCGCCCCACCGTCAACCGGGTCGCTGAAAAACGGGTAGCGTATCAAATCGCGTTTCAGGTGCTTGTAGGGCTCCGACCCGAAGTGAAGCACCATGTCGTAGGCCCGCTGGAATGCGTTGCGGGCCACCTCCGGATGGGCCGCGACGAGCTCGAGATAGTCGTCGAACGTGCCCTCCCAATGCTGGTTGCGGAAGCCCTGCCGATCCAACTGGGCCTCGACCGCAGCGAGAATCGTGTCTTTTGTGGCCATGCCCACGCTCCTCCATGGCGGGTAAAGTGATTTCGTCTCCGTCTGTCGGCAGGCCGAAGACCGTGCGGCGGACCTTGCCGCAGCGCTCTGCCACGGCCGTTCGGACCACCGCGCTTACCACCCTCTCGTCGGTCACGTCGGCCTACCTACTCTACCGGCCCCGACGGACGATGTCAATTCGAGGCGAGCGCAACCCCTTTATCTACAGCATGTTATGCACGCGCCTCGTCTAGCCCGAGTGCCCACTCGTCGCGTTGTATTTATCGGCCGAATCGGCGCATCGGCGTGGGTTTGTTTCTCGGCGGTTCATCAGGCTTGCCGCACGTCTCGCCGATGGCAAGAATGAAAGCGTGGACTGCTGATCCCGGCCGGCCGACTGCTCGAAACGCGCGTCAGGCGGGAGACAGCGCGATTGCAGAAGAAGGAGGCAGGATGCGAAGGCGTGCGTTCGTTCCCTTGTTGGTGATGCTGCTCGGGCTCGCGTCGGCTCGCACGTGGGCGATCGAACTGGGGGATCCCGCCCCGCCGCTTGCCGTCGCAAAATGGCTCAAGGGCGGACCGGTCAACCTGGCCGCGGGCAAGGGCAAGAACGTCTACGTGATCGAGTTCTGGGCCACGTGGTGCCCGCCTTGCGTGAAGAACATCCCGCAACTCACGAAGCTGCAACGCAAGTACAAAGACAAGGGCGTCGTCGTGATCGGCGTGACCCAGGAGCCGCAGCCTGTGGTCAACACCTTCATGAAGCGGAGAGGCGCCGGCATGGGCTACGCGGTCGCGGCGGACGCCTCCGGGAAGCGCGGTGACGGTGGCAGGGAATTCCCGAACAAGAACGCCCAATCGAGCAGACCGGCCGGCAAGAACACTGACGACGGCATCACCCTCGCGATCAGGGGTACCAAGTCGGGCAAACAGGCCGCCAAGACGACCCGGATCGGCCAGAGCGGCCAAACCACCACCGCCTACATGAAGGCCTTCGCGATCAGCAGCATTCCACATGCGTTCATCGTCGACAAAGAGGGGCGCCTCGCGTGGCACGGGCACCCCGAAGAGACCGCCAAGACACTCGACGCGATCCTCGCGGGCACCTACGACCTGGCCGCGGCCAGGGAGACCGCGAGGAAGGAGAAGATCAAGCTCCAGATGCGCCCCGTCGCCCGGGAGTATTTCGCGATCGTCCAGTCCGACGGAGACCGGAAGCGGGCGGCGGAACTCGGGGCTCAGTTCGTGACCGGGGCCCGCGAAGTCCCCGAAGTCCTGGAGGTCTTCGCTTGGGCCATCCTGACCGCAGAAGGGCTCCCCTTCCGCGACCGCGAACTCGCGGTGCGCGCCGCGAAGCGCGCCTGTGAGGCAACGGAGGAGAAGAAGGCAAGTATGTTGGATACCTACGCCCGCGGGCTGTTCGACACGGGCAAGATCGGCGAGGCCATCCGCTACGAGACGCTGGCCATCCAGCGGGCCGCGAACAACCGCGAGCGTGCCTACTTTGCCCGCATCCTGCAACAGTACCAGCAAGCGCACGATCAGAAGCAATAGGGTATCTGCTCGCTCACGCCTCACGCATCGCATACAATCCCGCCGCGCGCCCATGCATGTGTTGTTCGCGCAAATCGGGAACGCCGTATGCCGCCAATCGCCGATCCGTACGTTCGCACCGAGGACGCTGCCCGTGAGCCACCGACGAGAGTGCGGGGGATTCTGCGTCACCTCGGCCCCGGTCTGATCGTCACCGGTTCCATCGTCGGCTCCGGCGAGCTGATCATGACCACGCATCTGGGGGCCAAGATCGGCTTCGCGTTCCTGTGGTTCGTCATTGTCGCGTGCGTCATCAAGGTCGTCGTCCAGATCGAGATCGGCCGGTATTGCATCTCCTCCGGCAAGGGGGCGATGGAAGCGTTCAACGAGGTGCCCGGTCCGCGGCTTGGCGGGACCTCGTGGCTGGTGTGGTGGTGGTTCCTGATGTTCGTGGGCACCATCGTTCAGTCGGCGGGCATCGTCTCCGGTGTGGGGCAAACGCTGCATCTGTCATTCCCTGACTTCTGGACACGCCTCGGATTGTTCGAAACCGCTCCGGATCACGGCTCGGTGGCCACATGGACCGTGCTGACCGCGGCCTCCGGGATCGCCCTGCTGCTTCGCGGCCGGTACGGCCTCGTGCAGAGCGTGACCACGCTGCTGGTCTTCCTCTTCACCATGACCACGATCGCCAACGTGGCTCTGGTGCAGACCACCGAGTTCGCGATCACGGCGGCCAACGTGTCCGACGGGCTCCGATTTCAACTACCTGCGGCCGGTGCGCTCGTGGCGTTCAGCGTATTCGGCGTCACCGGCGTCGGAGCGTCCGAGCTGGTCTACTACCCGTACTGGTGCCTGGAGAAGGGCTACGCGCGGTTCGCCGGCCCCCGCAGCGACAATCCGGCGTGGACGCGCCGGGCCACGGGCTGGCTGCGTGTGCTTCAGACCGATGCGTGGCTCGCCATGGTCGTCTACACGGCCGCCACTGTCGCCTTCTACCTGCTCGGTGCGGCCACACTTCACGGACGGGGCGATCCGCCGCAAGGGTTCGATCTTGTCGCGAACCTATCGCGGATGTACAGCAGCACGCTGGCCGGCGCCGGCTACGTCATCTTCCTGATCGGCGCGTTTGTCGTGCTCTACTCGACGTTCTTCGTGGCCACCGCATCCCTGTCGCGCGTGCTCACCGACTTCACGCACGTCGTGGGCCGGTTCTCGTTCCGCGACGGCCGCCACCGCGCCAACTGGAACTCCTTCTACGTGGTGCTGCTGCCGGTTCTCTACTGCACCATCGCCATCCTCGTGCAGGAGAAGCCGGTCCTGCTCGTCATGATCGGCGCCGTCGGCCAGGCCCTGACTCTACCCCCCATCGCCGCGGCCGCGCTGTACCTGCGCTACAAGCGGACCGACCGCCGCATCCGCCCCAACGTAGCGACCGACATCGCCCTCTGGACCGCCACCGGCGGCATGTGGATCGTAGGCATCTACAAGCTGATCGACAGCGTGTGGTCGGCGGCGACGGGGTCGTAGGGGATGAGAGATAAGGGTTGAGGGATGAAGGATCGGTGGGACTCTCAGCCCCCCCCCATCCCTCAACTCTCATCCGCTCCTCCGTCCCTCGATCCGTCCTCTCCTGCTCACCTGCTCCACTGTTCACCTATCTCGCGGCCGCAGGGCCGCGCCGGCCCTACGGCTTGTCCGGCAGCGACTGTCCTTGCCACGCGTTGTGGCCCGAGGTGCCTTGCCAGAGTTGGCCGAACAACGTTACGTCGTTCAGGTTGGACTGACCGTCCGCGTTCAGGTCGATGCGTTCGCGTTGCGCGTCGGCCGGGTCACCGTTGAACAGAACGCCGAAGTCGGTCGCATCGCTCAGATTGACCTCGCCGTCGCCGTTGACGTCGGCGGGCAGGTGGCCCAGGCACAACTCGAATGTCGACTCGCCGCCCGTTGATCCGGCTACGGTCAACGTGATGATCGTCCAATGCCCGACCGGAATCGCATCTGTCAGCTCGATACGGTGAATGCCGTCGGCAACATGCGTCAACGCACTCACCGCAGGCGTCGATGCGCCTCCCGTCGTGACCACACTCGACCCGACAAGGCTGACGGCCTGATCCACGTCGATCTCGCACGCATCCGGACCCACATCTTCGGTCGTTGGCGAGATCAGTGTTGCGGAGCCTTCCACTGCTTCCGTGCCGCCGACGATCCGAATGAGCCCCGGAGACACGGCCGCCGTCTCGATCGTGAGGGCGGCACTTTCGTACTCCACCTGATTCGGCGTCGCGACAACGCCACGAGCTCCAATGCCGCTCGTCGCTTCCGCCAGGGAGACGTTCAGCACGCCGGTGGCGGTCGTGCGCAACGTGACCCGCGAGACCAGCACCCATTCCGGGGCAACCCCGTGGCCGCCATCGAGCGTGACGCCGCCGAGTTCGTCAATCATGCCGTCGCCCACGGCGCCGCTTGCGAGATCAGTGAACACGGACCCGTGGTCAATACCCTCTGCGGTCGCGAACGCTGAGTCGAACGTCAGGTCGGCGAAGACGGCTGCGACGCCGGACACCGTTGCGTCCACCCGCGCCCAGGTCTCACAGTAGATCTCCTGGCCGACGCTTGTCGAGCTGATTCCCTCGGGCAATTCGGTTGCCGCGTCGTCGGACGGCGAGGCAACGAGCACGGGTCTGACGTGGATCATCGGCGAGCCGGAGTCTTCCGTCGCCAGTTGCAGCGCCGCGGGAACAGCGGATCCACAATGATCGTCGGCCCGGCACGGATCCACGACGATGGTGGGATCCGCGCATGACTTGAGCCACGCCGTCTTGAACAGACTGAAGTCCGCAGCGTTTACCGCTCCGCTGCAGTTGTAGTCGAACGGTTCACATGCGGGTGCTGCGCTCACGTCCGGGGTCGGGAAGCAGGCCGCGAACAGGCCGAGGTCCGCAGCATTGACGTAGCCGTCGCCGGTATGGTCGTAGGGGCACAACGCCGCGACCTCGAAGGCGACTTCGCCGAACCGGACTCGGTCGATCGGGACTTCGAATCCAAGATCGAGGGCGACGCCACTGACGGCATCGCTCAACGACACGGTCGTCGGTCCGGAGGACGTCGGCACCGCCGTCATCTCCAGGCGGGCGACCATGACCCACACGGGCGCGATGCCGACACCGCTGTCAAAGGTTGCGCCCCCGAGTTCGTCGATGAGGCCGGGCCCGCAGCTTCCCGACACGAGCGAAGTGAACTGCGATCCGTGGTCAACCGAAACGCACTCAATCGCGCCGTCGTCGAAACTCAGATCTGCGAAGACGCCCGCAAGTCCGTTCAGCGGAACGTCGATGTTCGAGGCCCACATCTCGAGGAAGAAGGGCTCCGCGCAACTGACGGCGTTTGCCGAGCCGGGAGGCGACGATCGCGTTTCCGCGACACTTGGAGAGCGCAGCGCGATCGGTCGGATCTCGACCGCCGGCTCGCACTCATCCGGCACACCATTGCCGTTGCGGTCGAGACTGGTGCCGTCGGCGATGTCACAGTCGTCGGGTACTCCGTTGCCGTTGCAGTCCCCGGAGAGGCCCGAGAACACGTACGCCGAACCTGATCGATCATCGTCGAAGTACGCTCCGATCACGGCGCGGTGGCCGCTTATGGCGACGTAGCGACCGAACCGGTCGCCCGCTCCGGTATCGGAAGCGGTGAACTTGGCCGCTTCCACCCACGTGTCGTCGCTCAGATCGGCCGGGGTCCCTCGGGCGTCGCGTTGGAACACGTACGCCGTGTCGGCGCCGTCCGCACCGATCAGGATCGTCCGACCCTGCACGGCGACGGAGATTCCGAACTGGTCGGACGCGCCGGCGTCCGAAGCGGTGAGCTTGGTCGCTTCCACCCACGCGTCGTCGCTCGAGTCCGAGGGCGTGCCGTTGTCGTCACGGCGGAACACGTACGCCGAACCGGACTGGCCTCCCGCATCATCGTCGGCGTACGCTCCGATCACGGCGGTCTCCCCGCTGACTGCGACGGAGTGGCCGAAGTATTCGTCCGCTGCGGCATCGGAGGCGGTGAGCTTGGCTGTCTCAGTCCAGACGTCGTCGCTTGGGTCGTTCGGTGTTCCCCCGTCGTCGCGGCGGAACACGTAAGCCGAGCCGGACTCGTCGTCGTCCTGGCGTGCCCCTACCACAATGGTGTCGTCGCTGATCGAAACGGCGCAACCGAAGTAGTCGTGCCGCCAAGCGTCGGAGGCGGTGAGCCTGCCCGACTGGACCCACTGGTCGTCACTCGGGTCGGTCGGTGTTGCCATGTCGTCACGCCGGTACACGTACGCCACACCGGCCCGACCTATTCCGGGAATGTCTTTCCTTTCTGCCCCAACCACGGCGGTGTCGCCGCTGATGGCAACGGAGATCCCGAAGTCTGCGTTATCAAACAGCATGGCGAGCTTCGTCACCTGGACCCACACATCGTCGCCGGCGTAGGTCGGGGTTCCGCCGTCATCGCGCCGGTAGATGTAGGCTGCGCCGTCTGCCTTTTTCGGTGCTCCGATCACGGCGATGTCGCCGCTGACGGCGACGGCAAACCCGAACTTGTCGGTGGCGTGGGCGTCGGAGGCGGTAAGCTTGGCTTCCTCGATCCAGAGGTCGTCGGAGGGATCCAACGGCGTGCCGCCGTCATGGCGCCGGAAAACGTACGCCGATCCGGTACTCGTGCCCGCATCGTCGTCCTGCGGTGCGCCGATGACAGCAGTGTCGCCGCTGATGGCGACGGCATTCCCGAACAGGTCATGATGAGCAGCGTCAGAGGCCACCAGCTTCGCCACCTGTGAGACGGGAAGATCGCACGCGTCGGGGATCCCGTCTCCATCACAGTCCGCGAGATCGTCGCTCCCCGGGCACTCGTCGTCCGAATCACACACGCCATCGGCATCGGTGTCGCCCGTGGCGTCATTGCCGAGACACGCATCGCACACGTCGCCGACCCCGTCACCGTCCCCATCGAGCTGGTCGTCGTTGGCGACGTCGGGACAGTTGTCGCACGCATCGCCGACGCCGTCGTCGTCGGCGTCGAGCTGGTCGCCGTTGGCCTCGTAGGCACCCATGTCGACAACCCCTTCGGCGATGCGCTCGTCGCCGTCCAGGTCGAACGGCGTGGACTCGGCCGTGTCGCCGTCGTCGTCGAGATCGAATGCGTCGGGCGGAATGGCCGTGTTGTCTCCCGTATCGACACAGGGTGAGTCGCCGCGGATTCGCGCATTGTCGGCGGCAACGAAACGCGGGTCGTCGTCGATGTTGCCGACGCCGGGGAAGACGCTCGCGTCGTCCGGGTCGTCGTCCTGGATGCAACTGTACGTGACGTTGAAGACCCCGTCCTCCTTGGTCCCTAACTGGGCAGTCTCGTCCGTCGCATCCTCGGCCACGTTGCCCCACACAATGCAGTTGACCAGCGTCGCCGTGCTGGGGCCGCCGCCGCTGTTGAAGATGCCGCCGCCGATGCGGCCGCCAGTCGTATTATTCCGGACCGTGCAGTTGACCAGCGCCACATCGGCCGCCCAATTGCGGATGCCGCTGCCCTGGTTGCCGACGAACGCGCAGTTGACCAGCGAGACGCTGGTCCAACTGCTGTTCATCCCCGCCCCGAGGTTCGTGCGAAACGCGCAGTTGACCAACGTAGGGTTGCTCAGGGTGTTTTCCATTCCCGTACCTTCGTTGTCTTCGAGCGTGCAGCCAATGACGATCGGGTTCGCGTTCTTGTTCGCCATTCCGGCGCCCGCGGTGCGCGACGTGTTGGCCTCGAACACGCAGTCGATGACGGTGGGGCTGCTGTCCACGTTGCTCATGCCGCCGCCGCCGATCGTGGTTCCCAGGCCGGCTGCGTTCCCGGTGAAGGTGCAGTCGATAACGGTCGGGTTGGCCTCATTGCCGTTGTGCATGCCGCCGCCGGTTTGAACGGTGGCATTGTTGGTCAGGATGCAGTTGCGGATGGTCGGACCGGCAGCTTCGCACAGGATCGCGCCGCCGGCGACCCCGACCCAACCATTGCGCACGCTGAAGCCGTCGACGACGGACGCGTACGTCTCATCCGTGTGGAAGTGAAAGCCCCGGCCATCGCTTTCGCAGTCGATGACGCATGCGGTCGGGTCGCCCGACGCCGACCGAACGGTGATGAGCCGACCGCCGAAGTCGAGGTTCTTGTTGCGGGCACCGGTGTAGAGTCCGTCCGCAACGAGGACCGCGTCGCCGTCCACCGCGGCGTCGATTCCATCCTGGATGGCATTGAACGCGGTGGCCCAAGTCAAGCCATCGCCGCCGTCAGGCGCGTCTGCGCTGACGAACCACACACCCTCGTCATCGCACACATCCCCGACCCCATCGCCGTCACTGTCGGCCTGATCAGCGTTTGACGTCTCCGGGCAGTTGTCGCAGCCGTCCGCGGCGCCATCGCCATCCGTGTCCACATGGTCGTCGAAGCCGGGACACGCATCGCAGCCATCCGGGACGCCGTCGGAGTCCGCATCGACATTGTCATCGAAGCCGGGACACACATCGCAGGCATCCGGTACACCATCGGCATCCGCGTCGACGGCATCATCGAAACCCGGACACAAGTCGCAGACATCGCCCGCCCCGTCGCCGTCGGTGTCTTCCTGGCCGGGGTTCGGGTCGTCGGGGCAGTTGTCGATGTCGTTGAGGACGCCGTCGAGGTCACTGTCGTTGGTGGCCTCGTAGGCACCGATGTCGACGATGCGATACGCGATGCGTTCGACCCCGGCCACGTCGAAGGGCGTGGCCTCAGCCGTATCGCCGTCGTCGTCGAGATCGAATGCATCGGCCGGGACGGCCGCGTTGTTGCCGGCGTCGATGCACGGCGAGCCGGGCAGCAGGCGGAGGTTGCCGAAGTCGTCGTTCTGGCCGGTTTCCCATCCGTCGCCGCCGTCGTTCGGAACTCGGACGAACTGTGGGTCGGCGTCGATGTTGCCGACCCCGCTCCAGCCGCCCTGGACACAACTGTGGGTGACGACCGGATCGCCTACGTTTGCGGTGATCTGGGCCGACGCGACGGCCCCGTTGGCGTCATGGTTCTCCCAGAAGACACAGTTCGTGATCACCGTGTCCCAACTGCTCGACATGATCCCGCCCGCCTGGGAAGCCGCTACGTTCGCCGCAAACGTGCAGTTGGTGACGGTCATGTCGCGGCGGGGTTCGCAGATCGCACCGCCGTCGAAGCCACTCGTGTTTCCGACGAATGCACAATTGATGAATGATCCGTTTTCGTTGTAAACCGCGCCGCCGCACGTGAGAGCTCTGTTGCCGAAGAACAGACAATTCGTGACGGTATGCGCCCCGCCGCCCATGGCACCGCCGCCGTCTGCCGCGTTGCCACGGAACACACATCCGACCACGAGGGCGCGGCCGTCCTCGCTCACCATACCGCCGCCGAATGCGCCGCTGCTGAACACGTTCGCGTACCCCGCGGTGATTACGAACCCGTCAATCCGCGCGGTTCCGTCCGTGCCGGTGCCGGTGACGACGTGAAGGCAGTTGTCGCGTTTCCAGATGTCCGGCGGGATTGGGATTCCGGGAACGTCCGGGATCGGGTCATCGTCGTTCTGGCTGAAGTCGCCGCTGAGGGTCGTGACGTGGGCGCGCGGGTTGCGGGCCTCGAACGTCCCGTCGCCCCCGCCGAGCGGAAAGCCACCGTAGAGGGCCACGTTGTTGAGGAGTTGGAAGGTGGCTTCGCGCGGATCGGCCAAGCCGGCCGGGTCGGGGTAGTAGGTCCCGGCCGCGGCCCAGATCTCGACGGGTGTTGCCGGGGCGGCAAGGCCCGTGGCCTCATCGAGGGCGTCTTGCAGGTCGTTGAATGCAGTGGTCCAGGTTGAGCCATCGCCGCCGGCCAGGACGGACGCGTCGACATGGAGGATGGCCTGGCCTCGGGCCGCCACGCCTGCGGTCAGAATCATGACCGCTGTGACACACCTGATTCGCACGATGTACATGATGAGTTCTCCTCGTATGTTGCCGCACTACGCGGCAGTGGTATTTCCGATGCAGGTGCGACACGCGCCTGGGGTCGGGGGGCGACCCCGGCGCATGTCACGCACGGCGTTCCGAAGCCCGCGGCTACAACGCCTTCCACTGTTGACAGCGCAAACCAGCCGGGAAGTTCACGCGCTTTTTCCCGTTTCTTCCGCGCCACGAGGAATCCCGGTTTCGCGATCCGAGGTCCGTGCGCGCAACCGTCTGTGGTGGCGCGATTTACGTCTTGAAACGAAGCGCGTGTGCTCCGGCAGGAAAGTGGTAGCGAACTCGCCGCGAGGAGTGAGGGGGGCACACCGCTTCCTCTTCCATGCAGCATAGGCACAGCCCACGCGCCGGCTGCCGGAGTCGCCGACGGGATCGGCCGGGCGAACTCCGCAGACGGTGTTACACCCCCGTGAATCCAACCCTGCTATTGTCGGTTGCCCCAAGTGTCTCTTCAGGCCGAAGCGATGAGAGATGAGCGATCAGCGATGAAAGATAGGGGGGGGCAAGTGACGGACCACCATCTCTCATCCCTCATCCTTCATCTCTCATCCTTGTTCCCTCATCCGCTCCCGTCCGCTCCTGCCACCAACGGCGGAAGTCATCGAAATCGAGGTCTTCGGCCTGGCGTTCGAGCTTGTCGAGGAACGGCTTCAGCTCGACGGCGGTTGCGGGTTGGTCGATGACACCAATCTCACGTCCGAAGACGCGGATGGTCAGGATCGTCTCGCCGCGTTTTCCGTGCGTGCCGAGGAAGCGCAGTGCCCCGTCGTCGACCAGGAGCTTGGTTCCGAACTGAGCGTACTCCACGCGCTGCGGAACGTTCGCGGCGATGAACCGGAGGTCCATGCCGAACATGACCTTGAGCGTTTCGAGGATGAATCGCCGGTCGATGGTACCCGGGCCGTCGTCCGGCGGCACGGCAATCACGTCGATGTCGGCGGCGCGAATCTCGTTGTCGACGACGTGCAGGGAGTTCACCGCCAGAGACAGTCGGCCGGTAATGGTGCCGCGGCCGAGCCGGGAGGTGATCGTATCGAGTGAGGGACCGCGTATGCTTCCCCGGACCGACAGATGATTGATCCGACCGTTCTCGATGTGTGCCGACTCGACATTGAGATCGCCGATCCCCTCGATCAACGGCTGCCCCCACAGCCCCGCCAGCGATCCGAGATCGATCTCGTAGAGTTGTCCGCGGAAGGTCACGCTGCGCGGCACGCCGCGTACGATTCGGAGGTCGTCGAGGGTCAGATTCATCCGGCCGGCGAACGGCCCGCCGGGAACGCGCTGGGTGAACTCCGCCAAGCGGATGTCCTGCGCCTCGCCGGTCAACTCCACC
>CAYMME010000286.1:0-11911 GCA_964391465.1 uncultured Planctomycetales bacterium | reverse complement strand
CGAGGCCGGATCTCGGTCGATTCGGGCAGCGGGGTCATCCGCAAGAGCGGGAGGATCGCCAGCACGAGGAGTCCGGCGCCCACCCAGAGGGACGCACGATAGGCGAGCGGGTCCTCGGCTCCGATGGAGAGCGCCCGGGCAACCAGTGACGGTAGCACGCCGGCGAGGAGAAGCCCGAAAAAGCTGGCAAGCATTCGGGTCGCGAACTGGACGCTGAACAGGTGGGTCCGTTCCGATGCTTCGCTGTTCTCTGCCATGAATGGAGCGCTGCTCACATGGAGCATCGTGCGACTCAGCCCGCGGACAATCGAGAAGAGAACGAGGCCGATCGCGGCCGTCGAGAACGAGATCCCGAGCACCGAAGCGGCCATGAACGCCGCTCCACCGATCAGTACCGACCGGTGCCCAATTCGGTGCCCGAGCATCCCGGCCGGGATCGCAGCGATCGTGATCACGAGCGGCGGAAGCGCGACGAGTGCACCGAGGAAGGCTCGGTCGTGACCAAGCGAGAGGACGTAGAAGTTGAACAAGAGGCGCATGATCCCCATGGCGAAGCCGCTTGCGAAGCTGTAGAGCAGGTAGAGACGGGCGTTGCTCTGGAATCGTCTCAGCTGCGAGAGGTAGTTGCGGATCGAGCGCATGGAGGTCGATTGTACTGCGAGAATCCGCTGGCGCACCGACCCTGCGACACATTCCGCATACACCAAGGTGGAGGCGCCAACATCCTCGCGGATGCCTCCGCCAACGAATTAGCAGCGGGGGGGGGTGACGGCGTTGACCCTCCGACCGACTTGTGCCCGAGACCGACCAGCGCCACGCTGGCTCCGGCACCGAACAGGCCTCCCTGTGACGTCGGCCAGCATTGACGTCGGCACCCCTAAGCGTTAACGCGAGACGTTGGTGGTCGACCGGGCAACCGGCGCTTTTAGAACAGGATTTGCGACAGGAAGAGTTTCGTCCGCTCGTGCTGCGGGTTGTGAAAGAACTCCTCCGGTGTGTTCTCCTCGATCAGCTGGCCGAAGTCGAAGAAGATGATCCGGTCGGCGACCTCGCGGGCGAAGCCCATCTCGTGCGTCACGACGATCATCGTCATCCCACTGAGGGCGAGCTCTTTCATCACGTCGAGGACCTCCTTGATCATCTCCGGATCGAGTGCCGAGGTCGGCTCGTCGAACAGCATGATCTTCGGCTTCATCGCAAGGGCTCGCGCGATCACGACCCGCTGCTGTTGGCCGCCCGACAGCTGCCCGGGGTACTTGTCGGCCTGCTCGGGGATCCCGACCCGTTCCAGAAGCTGCGTCGCCACGGCGTCGGCCTCGGCCCGCTTCATCTTGAGAACCCAGACCGGCGCCAGGGTGATGTTCTGCATCACCGTGAGATGAGGGAAGAGGTTGAACTGCTGGAAGACCATGCCGACTTCCCGTCGGACGGTCTCGATGTTGCGCAAGTCGTGCGTCAACTCGACGCCGTCTACGATGATCTGTCCCCGCTGGTGCACCTCCAGGCGGTTGATTGTACGAATGAACGTCGACTTGCCGGACCCGGACGGACCGCAAATCACCACGACCTCGCCCTTCTGCATGGTGAGACTGATGCCCCGCAGCGCGTGGAAGTCCCCGTACCACTTGTGGACGTCGCGGCAGATGATGATCCCTTCGTCTTTCGTCACGGACAAATCTCTTCCCTCCTAGCGCTCTCCCACACCCAACGACCTCTCGATCCTACGGCTCACGTACGACATCGAGTAGCACAAGACCCAGAATACCACACCGATGAACACGTACAGCTCGAAGATCCTCCCCCGCCACTCGAGGTTGCCCAACACACTGCGCGAGATGTTGAGCAGCTCAAGGATCGCGATGAATCCGAACAGCGTCGTGTCCTTGAACAGGGCGATGAATTGGCCGACGATGGCCGGAATGACCGCGCGCAGCGCCTGCGGCAGGATGATCAGCAGTGTCGTCAGTGCCCCGTTCAGCCCGACAGCGTAGGCCGCCTCGTACTGGCCTTTGGGGATCGCCTGCAATCCTCCGCGCACGTTCTCCGCCATGTACGCGGCGGAGAAGAGGGTGATCGTCAGCATGGCACGGATCACCAGATCGGGACGGAAGCTGTCCGGCAGCAGCAGCTGCAACATGATGCTCGCCATGAACAAGAGGCTGATTAGCGGCACGCCCCGGATCAGCTCGATGTAGACGGTGCAGACCAAACGAATTGCCGGCAGCTTGCTCCGCCGGCCGAGGGCGAGCAGCACGCCGAGCGGCAGCGAAAGGCCGATGCCCACCACCGCGCCGAGCAGATTGAGCATGAATCCCCACTTGTTTCTCCCCTCGATGACAGGAAGGACTCCCCCTACTCCGTTGAGGAGGACAAGACTGATGGGGAAAGAGAGAAGCCAAGCGGCGATCTCCAACCGCTTGACCCACCGACGTGTCTTCCCTCGCGCACCGAGCCGAGCCAGCTGCCCGAGCCCGAATCCGCCGACGACCGACGCTGCAGCCCCGAGCAGCCATCCCCTTGTTGCCAGCGGGAACGGGAGTGCGGCGAGCGCGATGGCCGCGACGGCTCCGGTCAGAGCAATCCGGCGGATCAGACTGCCGTGGAGCCGAGCGCTGATTCCCACCAACAGGCCGATTAGATAGAGCGTCGTCCAGACGCGCCACAGGCTCTCCTTTGGATACGTTCCGACCAACAGAAGCTTCAGATTGGCCGGAATGACGTCCCACTGCGCTTCGGCGAGTGCCCATCGACCCAGTCCGTACACCACGGTGACGATCAGCGCTGCTGCCACAAGCGTAAGGACGGCGCTAAACCAACTGCTAAAGAGGTTCTGCTTCAGCCATCGGAGGATCGGGATCCGCTCCGTAGGGGGAGGCAGCGCACTGCCGGTTGTGGTGCCGTCCTTCCCGCCGTCGATCAGCATCATCGCTCCACCAGCTTCATGCGGCGGTTGTAGAAGTTCATCACCAGCGACGTTAGCAGGCTCATCGTCGTGTAACTGGCCATGATCAGCAGGATCATCTCGACGGCGCGGCCCGTCTGGTTGAAGATGGTCGTACTCACGTTCAACAGGTCGTAGTAGCCGATGAGGATGGCGAGACTCGAGTTTTTCGTCAGGTTCAGGTACTGGCTCGTCAGTGGTGGGATGATGACCCGCAGCGCCTGTGGGAGCACGACCAACCGCAGAACCAGCCCCTTCTTCAAACCGATGGCCTTCGCCGCCTCGGTCTGCCCCTTTCCGACGGCCTGAATCCCGGCGCGGACGATCTCAGCGATGAACGCTCCGGTGTAGGTCGACAGGCCAAGGACCAGTGCCGAAAACGAGGTCGACAGCCATAACCCTCCCTCGAAGTTGAACCGCTTCAGCACCGGCACAGTCAATGTCAACGGGTTGCCGGGTGTGAGGAACCAGCCGGCGAGTGCAGCCAGAAGCAGGACGGGGATTGCCCAGAGAAAGGGGAATCCAGGGCGATCTGCCCGTTTGAGCTGCATCCGACGGACGACGTACACACCGACGGCAAGCACCGCACCACCTAGGATGTACCACATCCACGGTCCGAAGGCCTCCGCCAGCTGCGGCCAAGGCATGTAGAGCCCGCGCCGGCTCACGAAGATCGAGCCGGGGAGCCGGATGCTATTCTGCACCAACGGCAGCGCGGTCAGCATCACGGCGAAGTACCAGAAGAACAGCTGCACCAACAGAGGGATGTTGCGAACGGTCTCCACATAGAGGGTCGCGAGCTTCCGGACGAGCCAGTTGCTCGACAGCCTGGCGATGCCGACGACAGTTCCGATGATCGTCGCGAGCACGATGCCGATCACCGCTACACGAATGGTGTTGACCACGCCGACCCAGAATGCATACACGTTGACGTCGGTCGGGTCGTAGGCGATGCCCTCTGAAATGGGGAAGCCCGCCGTGACGCCGAGAAACCGAAAACTGATGTCCAGTCCCGACGAGCTCAAGTTGGTCCGGAGGTTGTTGAGCAGCCAAAGCATGCCTGCGGCAACCGCAAGCAGGAAGACGATCTGACTCGCCACCCGCAGCACGCGGATATCTCGCCAGAACGCCATGGTGTGAGAGGAGTCGCTCCGATTGCTCAATCCCGTCCCTTCCTCGGCCTTCTAGAAGTAGAGTACAGCCTGCCGCAGGCAGGCTGTACTCACAAGGCGTTTCACGCTTCGACGTTGTGAAACGCCCAACCTACCGCCACGCCGGCGCGTAGATGAGACCGCCCAGTGTCCACAGTGCGTTGAGCGAGCCGGCGCGCGGGATGTCCAGACCGGTCGGCCCCAAGTGCCGTTCGTAGATCTCGCCGTAGTTGCCGACCGCCAAGATGACGTTCACGGCCCAATCCTCTGCCAACCCGAGATTGGCTCCCATGCCGGCTTCCTGGCCTAGGAAACGCTTGATTGCGGGATTGTCGCTTGTGAACCCCACGACGTTGGCTTGAGTGATGCCAAACTCCTCAGCGGCGAACGTCGCGAAGACGACCCACTTGACGATGTCGAACCACTCGTCGTCGCCGTGGCGGGTCAATGGTCCGAGGGGTTCCTTGGAGATCGTGTCCGGCAGGATGATGTGATCAGCGGGAACGTTGGCCGTCGTTCGCAGCGACGCCAACTGAGACTTGTCGCTGGTGTAGCAGTCGCAGGCTCCGGCATCGTACGCGCCGAACGCCGCTTCCGTCTCGGCGAACACCTGCGTATACAGGGTCAGACCGTTGAGCCGGAACGCGTCAGCCAGGTTTCCCTCGGTCGTCGTACCCGAGGTGACGCACACCGTGGCGCCGTCCAGATCCAGAATCGAGTTGATGTTGTCCGACTTGCGGACGAGGAATCCTTGTCCGTCGTAGAACGTCGTTGGCGCGAAGTTCGTACCCAGCTCGGTGTCACGGGTCAACGTCCACGTGGTGTTGCGGATCAGCACGTCCACCTGTGCCGTCTGCAGGGCGGTGAAGCGTTCTCCCGCCGTCAACGGGACAACCTCATAGCTCACGCCCAATGCTGCGGCGATCGCCTTGCCATAGTCGACGTCAAATCCGCTGAATATTCCGGTTTCGGCATCGAGAGCTCCAAACCCCGGCAGCCCAGAACGGCAGCCAACGATCAAGTATCCACGTGCTAGCACGGTTTCCAGTGTCGATTGCCCCAGCACACAGAGGGGCACAAATAGCGCCAGTAGTAGTCCAATGAGAAGTACGCGTCTCAACACAGCAACCTCCTTGCGTCTTTCGATCCGAAACCCTCCGCGGGCCTTCCACTTGATGCCAGACACCTTTCTCGTTCAGGCATCACCTCCCCCGGCAGTTGCCGGATCAATCAACCTACAGGAAACGAGAGACATCCGTCAAGTTTCCAGCACCTCACCGAGACCGAACCGTAGTGGGGCACGACTCAGGATGATCGGACAAGCTGCCTTCTCGAAACGATTGCGAAGCGCTGTCGAGCTTCCGCCTCGGCGGTCTGTCGACAGGGAGGCTCCACGTGACCGGTATCCGAGCGTCGGCACGTCCTGCGCCGCTCCTCACGGGTGCTGCGACTCGTCCGGGGACTCGAAGGTTGCTTGACGGTAGGCCGAACGCCCATTGACTGGCCGTGGCCGATCCTCCTACGATGGCAACCTCGGGGGTGGAATCGATGAACGAACCGTCCGTCGCCCGAGCATCAAGCTACCGCTGGGTGATGCTCGTCGCGTTCATGTTGGCGATCGCCGTCAACCAACTGCTGTGGATCAGCTTCGCGCCGATCACCGGAGACGCCGCGGCGTTCTACGGTGTCACCGACCTCGCAATCGGCCTGTTGTCGCTCGTGTTCATGGTCGTCTTCATCGTCGTCTCGATCCCCGCGTCGTGGGTGATCGACACCTACGGAATCCGAGTCGGCGTTGGGATCGGCGCTGTACTGACCGGCTTGATGGCCCTCGCCCTGCTTCTCGCCACCCGACTGAAGGAATCGGAGCTCATTCGGGATCCGTAGAACCGGCGGAACGTCGAGCGGCGACGCTGATCGCCTCGTGGCCGTCGTCGATGATCTGTTCGCAATGGTCTTCTGTTCAGCCTTCCATGGCCTGCACACACATACTTCGCGGCCTGCACACACCCGCCCACGATGCTTCGTAGATACGGTCAGCTCTGAGCAAGTGCGAGTCACGGGCCACCAGGAAACGGACGGGCGAGCGACGAATGACACGGCGTGTGCGGAGTGCGGTGCTCGACAGGAAGTGGTGCGAGAACGAGGAGGATGAGATGAGACGAATCAACTTGAGGAGCGTGGCGATCGCGGCCGTGTTGATCGCCATGACTGGGGTATTCGGCGCCGGCCAGGCAATCGGGACGAATCCAGACTTCGACCTGACCGCCGCCGAGGAAGAGGCGTACTGGTACTCGAGATACAACCTGGGGCACCTGACGATGCGGGCCGGGATGGGGGAGACGTTCATGCCCGATCCGGCGATGGTTGAGATGATGATCGCGATGGCCGACGCCGATCCGGACGACGGGGACTCGGTGAGTCCGCCGGTGAACCCGGCGTTGCTCCGGACCGTTTACGCCGGCGGCGATCCGCTATGGATCCAGGCTGCCGATCCGGCCGACTTCGCCACTCTGCGTTGGGATCCGGCGAGCTTCGACACTCGGATCACCGGCTCCGCTCTCGGTTGGACGATCGTCAAAGAACTCGAGTGGGCGAAGCAATTCCACATCGACGCGCACTTCGGCACGCCGGTAGACGGGTTTGGCGCCCAGTGGCGGTTCACGGGCCTCGTGCTGACCGCGATGGCCAAGGAGCAAGCGCTGGCGTGGATCGAGCTTCATGCCGCCGGCGGGATGGTGATGGTTAATGACGCCGATCCGTTCATCATGCTGATGGCGATCTCCGATCTAGCGCAGCTCCTCGGTGCCGACGCGATGCCGCGCAGCGCGACCAATCGCTACTTCGATCCGGAAGGCGCTGCGAGGTTCCGCGATGTCGCCGACGAGCAGTTCGATCGAGTGATCGAGATCCCGATCGACGGAATGTCCGTGAAGGAGCTGTCGACGGCGATCCAGGGACTCGTCTGGTACGCGGCGGGCACCGCCGACGCGCAGCGACAGGCGCTCGCTCTCGAATGGATCGGCGATCTCGGCGTGCTGCTGATCGACGCGCCGAAGACTCTCGCTGCCGAGCGTGGCTACGCCCTGCGCGGACTGATCGAGGTCCATCGCGTCACCGGCCTGATGGACGCCCACCACGCCTCCCTCGACCTTGTCGAGGAACTGGCCGCCGACTTCGACTTCGCGTACGGAATCTTCGCCTCGCAATCGACGTACACGGTCGATGATGTCGCGGCGATCGTCGGCGGCCTGAACGCGGCGCGGTTGTTTGGCGGCGCAGACGCCGGGCTGATCGAGCGGATCCTCACCGGCTTCTTCGAGGCCGTCGTCAATCTGAGCGGGCTGCAGCGATCCGTCCCGCCGGTTGAGTCCGGCAAGGGTGCATTCGAGCTCGGCGGGCCGGAGATCTTCTACGGGTATCCGGAGATTCCGCTGCCCGGCGACGTCGGCGAATTCGGCGTCGCGCCGGTCTTCGCATCGTCGGTGACGTTCGACAACGAAACCGGGACATGGTCCGGGATCGATGAGCGGTTCGACACCGCCGGCGCGATGCACGCTGCCAACGAGTTCATCTGGCTGCACGCCGACGAAGTCTCGGGCTTCCCGACCGTCGAACCGATCGCGCTCGCGACCGCCGAGCCGACCGTCGAAGGGACGGCGAGTGCCCGGGAAGGCATGAGCGATGCCGGCAATGTCCTCATCTACTTGGTAATCGTCGCGATCGGCCTGGCGCTGGTTGCCCTCCGTGGGGGTACCTGCAACTGACCTAGTGCAAGGGCTCATGCACGCGGGTTTCGGGCCCGTGATGGCCCCGAAACCCGCCACCCCCGGGGAGTGGAAGACGGACCCCGGCGGGCACTCATCGCCCTCCGCGGCGGCACGTGTAACTAGCTTGAGGTCGCTTGGTCACCCACACAAGTTCCGGGGCCGAAACGGGCCCGGAACTCGTCCTTGATGGTCAGCTGGAGCTGACCATCAAGCCATCGCCCTCCGCGGCGGCACGTGCAACTAGCTTCTCAGTTCAAGAACTCATCCACGCGGGTTTCGTCTCTGTGACGAAACCCGCCACCGCCGGAGAGCGGAAGACAGACCCGGCGGTCACTCGTCCCTTCCGAGTAGCCCCGGCTACTCAGCAGGCGGACGTAGCGGCAGGACGATCTCCATGATCGTCAGGAAGCATCCGGGGCAGCAACGCATCGGTCGCAGCGATCGCCAGGTGTGTCCTGCCGTGTCGCGCTCGTTCTCCACGTCGATCTCGAGCGTTCCGAAGCAGACCTCCTCGTCGCCCGTCGGCGTGAACGCCAGGTACAGCGTGCCGCCGACGACGGTGAGATCCGGCGTGTGGTCGGTCACCGGGCCGCGGACATAGCCGAGCCGATCCCAGCGGATGCCGTCGGTCGACCGCCGTAGCCAGATGTAGTCGTTGTTGTGGCCGACGTACGCGACGACCAACGCGCCGTCGTACACCACCGCGGAGGCGGCGCGATCGGTCGTTGACGGCCGTGTGAACGCACGGGGCAACCGTTCGATCTCCCAGCGTGTGTCCGAGAAGCCGCCGGCGACCTTCCTCGCGACGTACAGCCAATCGTCGGTGCCGAAGCCGCGGCAGAACATGAGGAGCGATCCGCCGAACGAGATGATCTCCGGACCGTTCGACGTCCGCGCCGGGTCGGGCAGTGTGTGCTCTGAACTCCAGCCGCTGCCTTGCTGCACGCGGAGGTGAATCTCTCCGGTGCCTGGATCGATGTAGGCGACCGTCAGCTGAGGGCCGGACGGTCCCGGCCAGTCGTGGGCCGTCGCGCCGGGCGCGCGATTCGTCTCTGCGTCGGGGATCGACGCCGGCGTCTCCCACCACCAGTTGCGACCGTCGGGGCAGCTCTTCCGCGTCGTCCAGATGGACGTGTTGTTGTGGCCGGCGAACACCAGCTGGAGGTACCGGTTGCGTAGAAGAATCCCGGTGTGATCGTAGCCGTAGGCGACCGGCTGCTTGCTGGTGAACGCCCAGCTGCGGGCAACATTCTCGTCGTGAACCGCGCCGCCGATGTGCAGGGCGTCGTCGCGCCACACCGCCTCCCAGACATTCTCCTCGGGATCCGGGACGCGGTGCAGCAGGTGCGGTTCGCCGTCGTGGGTGGCGAGACACGGTCCGACGTCGGACCGCAACGTCGCCATCCGCCAGACCTGGGTCCCGCCGCTGCCGGCCTCCCCGCCGCCGGTGGCGAGGTAGACGTATTCGCCGACGCCGATCACTGCGCTGACGAGGTAGCTCGTCTCAGGATGGGCGGTCATCGGCGCCGGCGTGATCAGATCCCACGATTCGCCATCGACGCTCCGATACAGCCGTCCGTGGGCGCGGTCGGTCGGTCCGCCGCCGAGGCCGGCGTACAGCGCCCCGTGATGCGCGTGAAGGTCATCGACGTGCAGCGCGTTCTGCTGGAAGCGGCCCGCGGTCTCAACCTTCTCCCACGAGCGGCCGTCGAACCGCCACAGCTCGGGGACCGTCGTCTCCTCGAGGATCCCGTAGTGGTTCTTCGTGCCGACGTACAGGAAGCCGCCGAACGACTCCATCGATTCGACCTCCGACACGGTCGGTGATGACAGCTCCCCGATCAACGACCAGTCGGTCCCGTTTCGGCTCCTCCAGATCTCGGCGATGTGATCGCCCGGGGCGGACTCGTTGTGCCCCGATGCCCCGGCGTACAGGTACCCGTCGTGCACCACCAGATCCTCGATCCAGTGGTCCCCCAACCCAAGGCCGAGCTCCGCCGGCGGCACCGTCTCCCAGTCGGTTCCGTTGCCGGTGCGATGCAGCCGCATCTTGTCGACGTCGCCGAGGTAGGTGTCGCCGACGGCGACGTACAGGTGCCCGTCGAACACGGCCAACTCGACTGCCTCGCCGTCCGTCCCGTACTCCCAGACGTCGGAGGCGAGAGACCAGTCCCGCGCGTTCTGGCTGCGCAGGACGAAGCTCTCGTTCCCCCACCGGACGGCGACGTACAGCCACGGGAAGCCGACGCCGGACGGCCTGAAGACTGCCAGTGCGTTGACGGACGTCGACTCGCTGGGGAGCAGCGGATCGGAGGCGAACGACTCGGCGTGCAGGTCGATCTCCGACCAGAAGAACCACGACTCCTCCGACAGGTCGCCGAGGCGATACAGGCCGCCCGGCGATTGGGTCGCGGCGTACAACAGGTCGTTGAACACGATGAACTCGGTCGTTGTGACGCATCCGTCGCCGAACCCGTCGTCGTTGATCTGCTGCCACTGCCCCGCCGCCGCCATCGACGTCAGCACGACGGCGATCGCCAGAAGCCACGCCCCGCGCGGCCATCCTATTCGCGTCATCCGGACCACCTCGCGGCAGCATGACCCGAAGCCGTGTTGTTGGGCAAGTGACCGCCGGGTTCTCGTTTGGCCTCGGAGCATGGCCAAACGAGGACGAGTTTCGGATCATGGTGATCCGGGAACTCGTGTCGGTGAGGTATGCGGCCAGGACGTCCAAGGGTCTTCGTCACGCGGGTGAGCTACGCTGGGAGTGCCCAAAGCTGCTGTGATACGCGAGCTGCCGCCCGTGTCTGACAAGGACCAGTTGAGCCAGACACGCGGGGCCTGTGGATGGGAATCGATATGAGTCCAATCCAACTCAAGCTCGACTTGTCTCCGATGCGAGAACCAGGGTTCCTCAGGACCCTGGTTCTCGCCCGTGATGGGCGCCGGAGGCGCCCATCACGCATGCTAGGGACTTCGCGTCACGCGAACCGTCGCTTCCCCGATCGTCTCGAGCCCGGAGGGATCCCGCACCACGTACGTGAAGCTGTATCCGTCGGGTTCGCCGATCCAAGCCTCCGCACCGTCTATGACGATCTCGCCGTCAGGTCGAAGTGTGAGTCCCGGCATCGGAGGCGGATCGATCAGAGCCACCTCGAGCGGCTCGTGATCCGGGTCGCGATCGTTCAGCAGCACGCCGGGCGCCGGCACCGTCACGGAGGTCTCTTCCTCCGGAAGCACCAGGTTGAAGGTGTCGTCCGCCACGAGCGGCGGATCGTTGATCGGATTCACCAGGATCGTGACACCGGCCACATCCTCGAGCCCGCCCGGGTCGGTCGCCGTGTAGTCGAACGAATCGACGCCGTAGTAGTCCGGATCCGGCGTGTAGGCGAAGGTGCCGTCGCCGGCGAGATCGAGCGTGCCGTGAGCGGGCGGCTCGATCAAGGACACCGTCAGAGGATCCATGTTCGGGTCAAGGTCGTTGGCCAGGACCGATCCGGCGTCTCCGTCGAGTACCGCGTCCTCGTCCATCTCGAAGAAGTCGTTGTGGACGTACGGCGCGAGCGGCCCCGGGCCTTCCATTCGGAATGCATGGTTTGCCGTGTGTTGTCCGCCGAGCCACAGCTCGACCGTGTACTGGCCGCCTTCCCCGAACGTGTTCTGCCGGAGCGTCGTCCACCCGGCCGTGCTGAACGACGAGAGGCACGGCCGCCCCTGGTCGGCCGGATCGAGCGTTTGCTCGTCGGAGTGGACCAGCGTTCCCGAGGGGGCGTAGTAGTTCCACAGCACGTCGAGCGGGCTGCAGACGTCCTCCACCTTGACCCACGGCTTGACGACGTCATCGAAGGCAAACGCTCGGCTGGGATTGATTCGGACCGGCTCCCCCTGCCGGACGTCCGAGGCGAGCGCCGAATCGACGTACGTCCCGTGGGGCGAGCGGGGCGTCTGCGAGACGTGGACCATCGCTCCCGGATCGCCGAAGACGTGTTCCTCCGTGATGTTATGAAAGCGCGCCTCCTTTGCCGGCAGTGCAGTACGCTGCCGGTGAA
>CAYMME010000285.1:4510-11980 GCA_964391465.1 uncultured Planctomycetales bacterium | reverse complement strand
GCCGCCAGTGGCACCCATCACGTGTGGTGGTGCCACGATTCATGAGATGCACCCTTGGCGATGCGGGTGCTTGCCCCCTCTCTGGTCGACCGACTACGATCCGCCGATGAGTGGGGGCGATTGCGGGTGCGGGAGTTTGCCACTTGTGCGCGCCTTCTCCCGAGGACGGCATGCGATGGAGTGAATCATGGAGCTGAAAACCAACATCATCGGTGTGGGGATCATGGGGACGGCGGCGGCGCGGGTGTTGCTTCGGAATCCGACCGTTCGCCTCACTGCGGTGGCCGATCCCGCAGACGCGCGTCGCGATGACGCGAAGGCCGAGTTCGAGTTGGAGTCGGTGTACGCGGACTACCGCGAGATGCTCGACCGTGAGAAGCCCGACGCGGTCTTCATCGCGACGCCGGACTGGGCGCACCTCGATCCGATCATGGACTGCCTGGAGCGCGGCATCCACGTGCATGTCGAGAAGCCGCTGACCACGGTCGAGTCGGAGGCCGCGGCGATCGTGCGCAAGGTTCGGGAGGCCGGTTTGAAACTACAGATCTGCTACAACCACCGCTGGCTGGCTCCGTACAACACGGTCTGGCAGAAGATCCGTTCCGGGAGCATCGGTCAGTGTCTGACCGGCTACGCCCGCAAGAACAACCCGATCACGGTGCCGACGAAGATGCTGCCTTCGTGGGCGAAGGACAGCTCGCCGATGTGGTTCCAGTCCTCTCACGACGTTGACCTGATGTGCTGGTGGTTCGACGACCGGCCGGTCGAGGTGAAGTGCTACGGAATCAAGAAGGTGCTGCAGGAGAAGTTCGGCTGGGACACGTACGACGCGATGCAGGGGCTCGTGCGTTTCGCCAAAGGGGGCATGGCGACGTTCGAGGCGTCGTGGGTCTACCCCGAGGCGCACCCGGCGATGCCGGACAGCTTCATGGCCGTCGTGGGCGAGTCCGGACACGTGCACGTGGATCGCAAGACCGAAGCGATCGAGATGAGTACGGACGCCGGCTTGGCTTGGCCGCGCTCCCTGTTGAATGCGAAGGTTTTCGACCGGTGGGTCGGAGCATTCCCCTCGTGCATCAACAGCTTCCTTGACGCGATCATCGAGGATCGCGAGCCCTACGTGAACGCCTTGGATGGTTGGAAGTCGACTGCGGTCGTGGACGCGATGCACCGGTCCGCTGAGAGCGGGGAGACAGTTTCGATTCCTGATCCGCCTGTGCCGGCATGAGTCTCCCGTCGCGGCGCGGGCTCGCCCCGCGGATTCCGGACTCTCGGGACATCTGTCCTACGTGGCTGATGTGATGGGGGCGGGCTGCGGCGCTCGCGGCAGCCGGATCCGAAAGGTGGCACCGGGCCGGGCCGAGTCGACAAGATCGATCGTGCCTCCGTGCCGCTCGATGATCTGGCGACAGATGGTCAGACCCAGCCCCGTTCCTTTGGCCTTGGTCGTGTAGAGCGGCTCGAACAATTGATCGCGGTGCTCGGCGGCGACCCCGGGGCCGGTATCCCGAATCGTGATCGTGTCGCAGTCGGATGACCGCCGCGCCTCGACCGTAATCCTTCCGGCTCCCTTCATCGCCTGCGCGGCGTTGGTCAGCAGGTTGTTCAATACCTGTCGCAACTGGTCCGCGTCCGCGTATAGGAGGAACGGATCGGGGTCGACAATGACTTGACACTCGATCTCTCCGTCCGGGCACACCCGCTCGCGTATCTCCCGGGTCGTCCGGGCAAGATCGACGGGTTCGTTGATGGGTTCCTTGGGGCGGGCCATCTCGATCATGTTCTGGATCACACGGTTCGCGGAGGCGATTTCCTGGTCGATCAGGTCGAGGTACTCGCGAAGAGTCGGGTGTTGCCCTGCAGTACGGCGTTTCAGGTAGTAGGCCGCGTTTCGCACCGCCCCGAGCGGGTTGCGCAGCTCGTGGGCGATGCTCGCTGCGACTTGGCCAATGGTGGCCAGCCGGGTCTGGCTGACGAGCTGTCGGCGCACCTTCGCGAGTTCGGCTTGGGTACGTTCCGTTTCGCTACGTTGCCGTTCGAGGAGCTCGTCCTGCGCGGCGCAGGCCGCCGCCTCGGCGGTTGCCGTTTGGATGACGTGTGCGGTCGTACCGGTGAGCCCCTCCAGTAGGGCGTCTTCGTGGGGCGTCACGGTGTGTTTGCTGAAGAGGGCGAGGACCCCGATGGGTTCTCCTTCGGCGGAGAGAAGTCGGTAGCCGGCAAAGGACACCAAGCCAAGCGATCGAGCCCAGTCTTGGTCGTGGACGCGAGAGTCGTGCTGCGCGTCGTTGGTGACGAACTTGGGGTCCTCTCCGGCGGCGACCCGTCCGATCTTGTAACAGGCGAACGGGACGCGTCGGTGCACCTTGCCGTCAAGGTGCGTGTAGCGTCCGGAACTCGCGATGAGATGAAGGCAGCGATCCCGGTGGCGGCAGACGTGCGGCCCCTCGACGATCTGAGCGTGGAAGCACCCGGCGTCACACAGGTCGCCGGGTCTGGCGACCCAAATGCGAGCGAAGTCGGCATCGAAAATGCGGACGATGCCGTCGGTGATGCGTTTGAGCTTCTCGTCCAGCGTCCCGGAGAGCAGGAGGTCTTCCCGGAGGCGATTGATGCATTCGATGCGCGTCTCCCGGCGTTTGCGCTCGCTCATCGCCTGCTGGAGTTGCCTGTTGCGCGCCTGCAACTCGCGGGTGCGTTCGGTGACCCGCAGCTCCAACACGTTTCGGGATGCCTGCAGCGCCGCCTGCGATCGACGCAGTGCCGCATGCTTGCGGGTGCGCCCGACGAACAGGCCGGCGGCGATCACCGAGAGCAGGACGACGGGGGCGAGGAACGCTGTCCTGGCCCAGAACGGCGGTGCGACCCGAAAGGACACGGAGGCGGGAGTCGGATCGATGTTGCGGTCGTCGTCCGCAGTCCGTACCTCCAATCGGTAGGCTCCCGGCCGGAGGCGTGGCGTGACGATCGAGGTTGCCTGACTGAACGGGGACCAGGGCGGCTCGCGATCTGCCGTCGACGAAGGGACGATTCGCCACGAGAACTCCAAGTCTTCCTGGGGCGTGCGCCTCCAGGCGTCCTGCCCGGAGAAGGTGAAGACGCCCACGCCGTGGGAGGCGATCTCTCCGGGCGGGGCCGGGATGCGCGTGTCAGGTCCCTGGGGGTCGGGTTCGTAGCGGAACAACCCTCTTCGCTCCGTCGACAGCCAGATGGTTCCTTTCGGTGACTCTCCGATCCGGGTGATGCGGGCGTTCGGAAGGCCGTGGCGGTGCGTGAAATGTACCCACCTGCCGTTGCGATAGGATGCCACGCCTTTCCTGCGATAGGCAATCCACATGGTTCCGTCCGACGACTCGTAGATGCGCGAAATCTGATTGCTGATCAGGCCGTCTCGGTGGGTGATTTCTGTGACCAGCGTGCCGTCGAGCACGAAAAGGCCGGTGCCGTACGTCCCGATCCAGACGCGTCCGTCACGCGTGCAGCAGACGGCCGAGAAGTGGTGGGACCGCAGCTCGGGATGTGCATCGCCGAGCCGCTCGATTCCGTCGTCCGTCCATCGCTCGGCGCGCTCCCCGGTCGCCACGTAGAGACTGCCGTCGCTCGCCTCATCCATCCCGAGGATCTCTGCGCGCTCGTAGTCCGGGTCATCAGGCACCGGCTGGAATCGGTCGTCGGCCAGCTTGTGGAGCCCCGACCGTGTGAGCAGCCAAACCGCGCCCGAGGAGGCCTGGAAGAGACTTCGCGTCTCGACCTCCCGGGGAAGCGGTACGTGACGTAGAATCGTGCGGTCTTCGGCCGAGAACTGGATGGCCTGCGTCTGACCGAGGGCCCATGCCCGGCTGGCCACGGGGCGGGTGATCCATCGTGCCACCTCGGGAAGGGGCAAGAGCGGTTGCCACGTCCCTCCCTGGAAGACCGAGATGCCGTTTTTGTGATCGGCACACATCGGCAGCGTGTCGAGGGCCGCGCATAGTGAAGAGGACGAGAGCGTGTGTCCTTGGGCGGTGCGGGCGACGCCGGTCCAGGCCGAGCGGTATCCTCGAATCAGCCCCTCTCTCGTTCCCACCCAGACGGAACCGTCGGGGCCAAGGCAAATGGCGCGGACGTTCGGGTTGCCGATCTCGGGTCCCAGCGTCAGCCACGGCCACTCGGTTGGCCCTCGAGTACGCACACCGACCCGGGTGCCAATCAGCAACTCGCCGTCCGGTGAGCTGGCGATGGCTCTCGCCTGCGCATAGAGTTGCTCCCGGGCCGGCAGGCCCCGGTGCCAGTGCTCGGCTGCAACCAGGCGCGTCCCGTCGAGCCGGTAGAGCCGGTTGAGTCCCGCGGCCCATACGCCGCCGCGGTGGTCCTGATGAAGCGCGGTGATCTCGGAGGTCACGCCTTCGCCCGGGCCCAGACGAAGCCAACTGGATCCGTCAAAGCGCAAGAGCGCTCCCTCGAGCAGCGATACCCAGACGTCGCCGTCGACGGTCTCCAGCATGGCCCGCACGCCCGCGCCGCCGGTTCGTTCGGGGCCGATGATGTGGGACCAGG
Organism: uncultured Planctomycetales bacterium; assembly: GCA_964391465.1. Classification (GTDB taxonomy): domain Bacteria; phylum Planctomycetota; class Phycisphaerae; order UBA1845; family CAYMME01; genus CAYMME01. Next base: position 7,447 of record CAYMME010000285.1, on the reverse strand, counting down.
GGCCACACGGGTCGCTCGAATGATCCGCCGGATCGGGCGGAGCCGAGTTGAGGGCTACGATGTGTCCCTCGTTGGTGCCGATCCATACGGTCCCGTCGCTCAATCGGCAAATGCTTCGGATGCCGTCGCTCCGGAGTTCCGGCGTGTTCTGGGTGTTGTAGGCCGTGATTCCGCCTGCGTGGATGTGGCCCAGGCCGTCCCAGGTCCCGACCCAGACTCCACCGGCCGCGTCGGATTCCAGGCACTCCACCCAGTCGCTCGGCAAGCCGTCGACCTCGCGGTGGATCTTCCAGGTTGTTGCGTCGAGGTTGAAAACTCCGCCGCCCCATGTGCCGACCCAGATCGTGCCGTCGGTTCCTTCCACGAGGTCACGGACCTCTTCGTGGGCAACGCCCTCCGGCGGTGGATAGGGGCGAAAGACGCGGTTCTCGCCGGCGTGGAGGGATGGGGTCGGCCCGGCCAAGGTGATGAGCAGGAACCCAGCGCGAACCAACGCGCGGTGGTGGGCGTACAGGCGACGTCTCGGCAATTGTCGCAGCGGCAGGCCGCGTGCCCTGAGCCGGTTTCCCGTGTGCGTACGCTCATCGCGCGCGGTCATGTCGTGAGGTGCGGAAGCCATGCTCGCAGTTTTGCTCTCGCTGAATCCCAAGTCGTGTTGAAGCGCTTCCCAGCGAGCATTATGCGCCGGGTCGGAGGCGACGTCGAGCAGGTTCGGCTGTCGACGACCGGATCGGTTTGGTTGCGGAGAGCTTTCAACGCTATGTATACTCGGAGGTGGCGATCGTCGAGAGTGTGGGGCGGCGTCGGCGCAAGGACCTGCACATGGCATGCATTCGACAGGTCGAGCGGTCCGTCATTGCCGCTTGTCTGATGGCCGGCTCAGCGGCCGGGCAGGAGTTCGTCGGGCCTCCGGCTCCGGACGAGCTTCTCGGTACCGCCTTGGCCGGGCAGGTCTTCAACGGGCTGGGGGGCGGCGTGCAGGACGCACAGGTCACCGTGCGCCGGAAGAACGCCGACGGAACGAGCGGCGACGTGGTGGCCACGGCCACATCCGATGCGCTGGGGGACTTCGAGATCAGACTGCCGCAGGGGGGGAAGGGGATGGTCGTCGTGAACGTCAAGAAGGCGGGGTACGCTCCATTCGTGCACGAGCTGAACCTTGCCGAGCTTTCCGAAGACGACTTCGTCGAGGCGTTGATGCAGGGCGGGCAGAAGCTCTTCGGTCAGGTGGTCAGCGCCGTGGCCAATCGGCCGATCCCGGAGGCCAAGCTCGTCGCGTCGATCGGCGGGCGCGAGCTTCGGGCGGTGTCGGGCCTGGACGGGCAGTTCGAGGTTGCGGGCGTTCCGCCCGGCGGCGGGCGGCTGCGGGTGTCGGCGAAGGGATACGGAACGGAGTCCGTGCCGATCGACCCGGCGAAAATCACCGAGCCGATGATCGTGACGTTGAAGAAGGAGCGCGTGCTCCATGTGACCGTGGTCGACGAGAAGGACAAGCCGGTCGGCGGGGCGCTGATCGAGCTGATCGTCGGAGAGGGGAGCGACCAGCGCACCGAGAAGACCGGTGCGAATGGGCAGGTTGCCGTCCGGGGCCTGAGTCAGGGCGCGGAGAAACTCCGCGTGCGCCTGTCCCACGATGACTTCGTCAAGACCGGCACGTTCGATCAGGAGATCATTCCGGATGCCGGTGAACTCGCGCCGCGCGTCAGGCTGTCGCTGGTCCGTGGGGGGACCGTGGTCGGTCGTGTGACGGGTCCGGAGCGAGAGCCGCTGTTCGGCGTTCGGCTCATTGCCGGGGCGGACCCCGACGGGCTGCGGCCCAGCCAGTTCACCGACGCGGAAGGTCGGTATCGGCTGAGCGGGATCCCGCGCGGTGAGACGGTGATTACGGTGTACCACAGCTTCCATGCCCCGCAGCTTCTGGAGGTGAAGATCGAGCCGGGCCGGGAGAAGCGGCTGGACGTGCGGATGCGGCCGGGCCGGCCGATTGCCGGGGCCGTGATCGACCCGAGCGGGAAGGGGGTCGAGAGTGTGCGGATCGTCAGCTCGAGTTGGAAGGGCCATTCGACGTTGCGGCTCGGGGCGGTGACCGACGCGGAAGGGCGGTTCGAGTTCGACCACGCTCCGCCCGGGGAGATCCGGTTCGATCTGTCGGCGCCCGGAGCCGGCAACCTCAAAGAGGCCGTGATGGAGGCGGGCGGGACCGACTATCGGATCGAGCTTGATCCGGCGGGTGCGGTGGCAGCGGCTCCGGCCGGGCCGGTCGCTGCGCCGAACGCATTGGGGCCGGGCGACGCCGCGCCCGGGTTCGACGTGACCACGCTGACCGGGCAGAAGCTGTCGCTGAAGGACCTCAGGGGCAGCTACGTCTTCGTGGACTTCTGGGCCACGTGGTGCCCGCCGTGTGTGGGCGAGATCCCGATGGTCAAACGGCTGCACGCGGCCATGAAGGATCGCGACGACTTCGTGCTGCTGAGCATCAGCCTGGACCGGGAGAAGGGTGCCGTGCAGCGGTTCGTGAAGCAGCGGAAGCTCGAGTGGCATCAGGCCGTCGGCGAGGACGCCGGGGCGGGCCGGGCCGCGACCGCGTATCAGGTGATGGCCATTCCGTCGACGTTCCTCATCGGGCCTGACGGGAAGATCGTGGCCGTGAATCTGAGGGGGGAAGGGCTTGTGCAGGCCGTCCGAAAGCAGGTGGGGGATGGACCGTGATGCGCCCCGGGATCACGCCAATGACATGGCAGAAGGGATCGGGGAACGGGGAACAGGGAACGGAGAAGAGGCGCGAGGGGTGCGCGGTGAGGGATCGTGGGGTGATGCTGCGTTGAGCTTGGACCCTGATGCGTTGTCTCGGGCCGCGGGGTGGTTGCGCGATGCGCGTCGGGTGGTTGTGTTTTCCGGGGCCGGTTTGAAAGCATGTATCTCGTTGGGGGCGCCGGG
>CAYMME010000285.1:0-4500 GCA_964391465.1 uncultured Planctomycetales bacterium | reverse complement strand
GCCTGCACGTGCCGCGCATCGTGATCCAGCTCCAGGTCGAGCTGATCCGCCGCGCGCAGGCCGAGAGCGACATTCCCACGTTTCGTGACGACGACGGGTTCTGGCGTACCTTCCCGCCGGAGGAGTACGCCACACTGTCCGGACTTGTGCGCGTTTCGGTTGCGCATCCGCGGAGGTTCGCCGAGTTCCTGCTCGCCGTGCTCGAGCCGATTGCCCGGGCCGAGCCCAACGACGGCCACCGCGCCGTGGCCGAGCTGGAGAAACGGACCGCGGTCACCGTCATCACGCAGAACATCGACGGGCTGCACCAGTCGGCGGGGAGTACGACGGTTCATGAGGTCCACGGGTCGCTCTTCGAGATCGTAACGCCCAAAGGGCGAACGGTGCGGCGGTTGTCCCGCGCCGACTTGCAGCAGGTGGTCGACGCGCTGCGCCGTACGGGGACCGGCCCGCTCGCGCCGCTGCGCAACCTTCGGGCGATCCGCCCGATTCTGGGCCTCGGGGCGGGACTCGTCCACCGGCCGAACGTCGTGCTCTTCGGGGAGGACATGGCGGAACCGGATTGGTCCCAAGCCCGACAGGCCGCCCGCGACTGCGACTGCATGATCATCGTGGGCACGTCAGGCGAAGTCATGCCCGCGGCCATGCTGCCAATCGACGCCCAGTCCACCGGGGCCAAGCTCATTGGCATCGGTTACGACCCGAACCGCACCGACGTCTGGTTGCAGGGCGCGGCAGCAGCAGTGCTGCCCGCGCTGGTCGAGGCGGCCTTCGGTCCGGGGCGTGCGTGAGATCCGCGCCGTGCGGGTTCGGCGCGCGGGGGAGGGTGAGTCGTCACAGATGAACGATGGTGGTGGGGTGTTCAGCGAGCCGTGTGTTTGTGGAGCAGGTCGGGGAGATCGGCCGGATCTCGTGAGACGTCCCACGCCCACCGGCCGAAGCCGCCGTGAGTGTTGACGGCGGTGATCCACTCGTCCAGGAAACGCCGTTTGGTGCGGTTCTGCTCGTCGTCCTGACCCTTGACCTCCAGGACGAGTGTCGTGCCGCTCGCCAGCCGAATCAGGAAGTCGGGCCGGTACTTCCGCACAACGCCCTTGTAGACGTACATGACCTCGTACCCGAGGTGGTCGTTCTTGACCCAGGCGGTCACGCTGGCGTTGCGCTCCAGTTCAAAGGCCTCCGTCGCCTCCCATGTGCTGTCGTAGACGCAGTGACTGATGTGGGACCGCTTAGTGAGCTCACATGGCTTTGCCGTGTACCACGGATGCATGTCCCCCGTGCTCCGGATCGGGCGCTCGCTGTCGAACACGGGCTCGAGGGCCTCGGTGTTCTCGTGGCGGATCGCTTCCCAGGTGTGTTGCACGACCTTGGTCATGCTGAGGGTGATGATGATGCGCCGCCTTACATCGTCCTGATTGAAGAGCGTCGGTGTGATGACAATGCGGTCGGACCGAATCACACGCTCCACCAGACCGAACAATTGTGCTAGGAGGGACTCTTCGTTACCTGTCCAGTTTGGCTTCATCTGGTCGTAGACGTCCCGGGCGGTTTCGAAGACCACTTTCTGCAGGCGGAACTTGCGCCCGAGTGCTTCGAGATCGATTTCCGACAGGCGAGTGATGTCCGGCTTGCCGTCGACGACCGGGGCCACCTCGGCCACGGTGGCGATGTCGGCGGCGTTGATCTGGAGCGGTTCGACCTGTTCGAGGTCGAGGTGCAGGTGCGGGCGGTAGACGTGATCGATCCGGATGACGTTCGGCCAGGAGATTCCGTACCGCCGTCTCTCGGGTAGCGGCTCGATCCTGGTTCTGGGAGGCGGCGGGGGCGGCGGCGGCCCGTCTCCGCCTTCATGGGGCAGGAAGGTGAACGGGACGCCGAAGATGTTCACGTACTCCGCATCGAACAAACCTGTCTTCGGATTCACTTCGTAGGAGGTTCGGCGAAGCCCCCGGCCGACGACTTGCTCACACAGCAACTGGCTCGAGAATGCGCGGAGGCCCATGATGTGGGTCACGGTCTTGGCGTCCCACCCTTCCGACAGCATGCCGACGGCAATGACGTTCTGAACGCTCGCACCGGGTCTGCCCGGCTGACCGACGGTATCGACCTTCTGCCGGAGAAGCTCAGCCCTCTGCTGCTTGGTTAGCTTCCTCGCGGGCTTGCCGTCGTCGTCCGCAGCGCTGCTGTCGTTGCCGCCTTGGGACAGCGGTACGGCTTCCGCTTGGGCCTCGGCGCTCTCCAGGACCTTCGAATCGATGTGGAGCGTCCGCTCGGACTGGGCCAACTCGTCGATGCGAATCTTGCCGTGGTCGAACGTGTATTTGATTCGGGCCGCGGTCTCCGTTCGGTTCGCCACGCTGATCATCACCGGCGGTACCTGGTGGCCTTGGTTCCGCCATTGCACGGAGGCTTCCAGCCAGTCCTTGCCCAGGAGGTAGTAGCCGTTCGTGACGAGATCGGGGAGTGGTTCCTGCTCCTGCGCCCGGCGGTTCAGGTCGTCCCTTACCTCGTCATCCACATAGATGTGGTAGAGCCGTGACTTGTACTCCTTGGTGTACCTGCCGTCGTCGCGCACAACGACACGCGGTGTCTTCACGAGCCCCGATTCGATCGCATCGTTCAGGCCGAAGTCGCTGACGATCCAGCCGAAGAGCGCTTCTTCGGAGGCCTTCTTGCCGGAGGGCACGAACGGCGTGGCGGAGAAATCAAAGCAGGTGAGAACGCCGCGGGCTCTGTTGATTCGGTCCAGGCCGCCGATCCACTTGGTTGCTTCGTCAAGGTCGGCCTTGCTCACCCCGGCCACCTTCGACTCGGCGGGGATGCGCCAGGCGTGGTGGGCCTCGTCGTTGATGACGATGACGTTGCGGGCTGCGGCCATCGCTCCCAGCACCTCGCGGACGTAAGCCTCGTCACTCTTGGCTCCGCGCTTGTCCACGCTCTTCTTCCGGGCCATCTGCTCGTCGGTTTCCCAGTTCAGCACGTGCCAGTTGCGGACCAGGATGTTGCCCTGACGAAGCTTTTCGACGAGCCCCGGAGGAACGATGTTGAACTCGTCGAAATAGCTGCCGGCCGGATTGTCCGGCACGAGCACCTGCAGGCGGTTGCGCACGGTGAGGCCGGGGGCGACCACGAACACGTTCCTCGAGAAACGCTTGTCCTGGGCGTAGGTGACTTTGTTGAGCACTTGCCACGCGATCAGCATGGCCATGACGATTGTCTTGCCGGAGCCCGTGGCCATCTTGGCGCAGAGCCGGCGGAAGGCACCGCCGTCGCCCGGGATGTCGATGCCCTGCCGCTCGGCCGGCGGGGCCTCCGTCAGCCAGATGAGGGTCTCGATGGCCTCGAGCTGGCAGAAGAAACGGTTCTTCACGGATTAGCGGGGAGTGCTTTCGACTGCTGACGAACTCCTCGCTACTACCAGCAGAGGCGAAACGGGCTTGTCCATTACTCGAGACGCCGGGGAGCCGGGAGCACCGATTCGCCGACGGCCGAGCCTCCGCGGAGCGTGCCGCGGGAGCGGGAAAACCTGTTGCGATAAGGGCTTGTGAAGCCCTGAGTGCCGCTGAGCACACTCCAAACGGAGCTGCGACAGTCCCCGGAAAACCGTGAAGAACCGAAGAAAAACCGTCGGTCCTGCCGTTGGTCAGGGTCCTGCCAATGCTCGAGCAGACGCTTGGTGATGCCAGAGACCCCGGGATACTCGGCCTCGCGCCAGGCCTTCACCCGCGGCCGAATCTGGTTGACGAGCGGGAGGGGTACAAAGACACCGGGGTCGTCGAATGCCTTGGAGCCGGGCGTCGCCACGACGTATCCGGCCGGACGCCGCCCGTCCTTCCGCTCGAACATGCGGAGCTCCCGGTCATACGCCCAGTAGGTCGACGGTTCGGCGTAGGGGGAGTTCAGGATGAGCTGGTCGATCTGGAACTTGCGTTTCGGCATCTCGCTCTTGACTTCTCCTCCCGGCGATCCGATACTACTGATGAGGCGCCACTACTGGCCGAAAACCGCGATGACGTCGCGGAAACCCCTCGGGGTAGCCCTCACGGGCGTAGGCCTTAGGGCGCTTCTCTTTTGCGCCGGCTGAAACGGAACGGCCAAATCCCAAAGTGTCGCATACGCCACGGCGTCTTCTGCTTCAGCGAGAGCAGGTTCGCTTTCCCGGCGATGTACTCCGCGAGCTCGATCTTGGCCCGTCGCGCTCCCTGCCGCAGGTGGCAGTCGTTGTAGTGGTAGCCCACCGCGCCCATCAGAACGTCCGCAACCTGGATCATGTTGCACGCTTTTGAGTCCACCGCATCGATGTTGCGGACCACGTCGGCCTTCCGCCCGTACTTCTTCCGAATGCCCCGATTCAGAATCGTGCAGAGCGTCGCGAACCTGAACTTCGTTACGCGGCGGTCGAAGTGGACGAGCAAGCGGTGCTCGTCCGACGAGGCGTATCGTCCGAAGGGGGTATCCCCTTGACTCCAGTAGCCACAAGCGGTAGTGTGCAGGGCGTGG
>CAYMME010000284.1:0-12019 GCA_964391465.1 uncultured Planctomycetales bacterium | reverse complement strand
GCGGTTCGGATCAGATAAGCCTCGCCAACTCTGCGACACCACACTAGCGGCGAAGTGAACGTCAGGACGCCGAGCCCTCCCCCACGTCCGACGGCCGCCTCGGAACCGCCCCCGCCACCGGCAACGCCACGGGCTCTGCCGCCAGTTCCTCGAGCAACATCTGCCGGAAGCGAACCAACGCGATGATCCCGATGATCAGCAGCACCAGCCAAAGGATCCCGGTGCCACATCCCAAAACACTCATGACCATCATCAGAGCCGTGGGAAGTGCCGGGGCGACGGGGGCGGCGGGCACGGCCGCCGGTCCCGTGGTCGTCACGGACGTTCCCGTCCGAGAGACCGCGACGCTGGTGCTCATCTGATACTGATACGAGGTGACACCGAACGCGGCAGGTGCATTCGTCGGGGCTGCTGCCGGCACGGGTGCGGCGACTGCAGCCGCCATGGCAACGTAGCTCAACCCCGTCACGGCCACTGCCAACACTTGCACCGCGGCGAAACCGTAGAGCAACCACGTGAGGTTCGTCACCAGCGCGCGGTTCGTGCCTCGACGGGCGATCCTACGAAGATGAACAAGCAGCAGAATGCCGCACGCACACACCAGCAAGTTCGTGAGAATCGTGACGACGGCCCCCAGCGCAGGCGCCATTGGCGCCACCCCGGTGAATGGGGCGGCGGCCACACCGAAACCGCCGTAGTGAAGCATCGTGCTGACCGGAACCATGACCGCATACACGATGGCCATCGCTCGCGCGACCGATCGCACCGACGGCCCCCGCTCCGATGCATCCACGCGCGGATCGGGCGTCGTCAGGTACCAGCAAGCGGCGAACCCCAATGCGGTCAGGCCCCACCCGAATGCCTGGAACATGATGAACGGCCAGCCCATGCCCGCCGGCCCTCGCAGGGCAACCATCAGGACTGCCAGCACGGCACCGACGATCCCCCCGCCCAAACCAATGACCAGCGTCCAGATCGTCAACCGGACCCCGAGCAGTAGCCGACGCACCCACTTGTGATCCGCATATCGCAGCAGGTCACCGTGCAACGACCGACCCACCGGTTCGCCGCATTCAGGACACCGTCCGGCCAGCGGCAGCGTCCGCAAGTTGTAGCCGCAGGAGAAACAGGCGATGTCTGTATTGACCGCGCCCCCCGGTCCGGCGAGGGAGTTCTCGACGCCCATGCCGCATTGGGGGCAATACCCGTCGATTGGAAGCGTTCGGAGGTTGTGGCCGCATTCCACGCATGGGACGTCGGCTGCAACGACACCGTGCGAGTCGGTGCTACCTTCCGGCGGCGTCGGGCTTGTCCCGTCCATCTCAACCTCCGCGCAACAGTCGTTCAGGAATGCTGCGGTTCGAACCACCGAGCAACGAGCACTCTCACGCCCACCGGTGCGACATCATAGCCGATATCAGCAAAGGACCAGAATTCATCGCGGTTTCGTCAGATCGATGGCGTTGGTGATCGCCTTGCCGGTATAGACCCTCGCCGGCAGTGTGGCCGCGTATTCGTCGATGGTCATCCCGGACGGAAGCAGTTCTTTGCGGCCGCCCTTCGGCCCGCCGCGAAGGAAGGAGCGCGACAGCAGGTTGATGTAGCGCGCCTGGACCGTGATCTCCTCGCCGGGTTTCACGGCCTCGAGCAACTGATCCGCAAACAGATCCGCGACCCGCAACGTCGCGACCACCATGCGGTCGCCCGCAACACAGCGACGAAACTGCGTGGCCGCGGGAGCGCTCGCGACCGGCTTGACCTGGCGCTGACCGGTACGCTTGAGCTCGATCATTCTCCCTTTCGTTCGCACGATCCAGGTCAACTGGGCGTCGGGCCCCAGTCGCGGCCCGAGCCCCAAGTTGACGTGGATGGGCACATCCGATGTGCAGAGCAGCTCCGCGGTCAGCTTCCCCTGTCGTTGCTTCAGCTCGGCGACGATCGGTCGGCCGTCACGCCGAACCACGGGCGGCGCCGACTCCTTGATCTCGATCCGGAGCGCGTTGCTCTGCACGCGGCCCACGTGGCGGCGGCGGAGGTCTTCGTCGTCCCACGCCGGGGTGTAGTCGAGTTGCACTCGGTATGAACCGGCCTGCAGAAGCCGGTACCGAGCCCAGCCGCGATTGAACGCCTCGAACACGACGCGACGGGTCCCGCCCGCGGCCAGCGTCGCGACGGCGTCGGACTCGAGCCGTCGATGGATCGCCTTGTCGAGCGGTTCGAGGTCGCCGATGTTGTCCGCGTGGAGTTCGACATGCCTCCCCCGAGCATCGGTCACGCTGAGGAAGTCGGCGAAGTCGATCAGCCGCGCCGCCTCCAATGCCATGGGCGCGACACGGGCCGGGTCAAGCGACTCGGGAAAGACGGGAAGATTGGCGGGGTGCCGCCCCGTGTTCTCCATGACGACCGCCACGCGAACCGCGTCATTCCACGCTACCGGCTTCCCCGGCCCCTCCAGCGTGATCTTCACACCGCTGAAGAGCAGTTGCGAGAGGGTCTCGATGATCTCCCGGGCGCGGATCGTGACCTCGGGCTTGCTCTCCTTGGCGGCCGCCCTCAGAGCGTCGATCGCGGCCGGACCCAGCTCGCACAAACGCCGCTGAGCCTCAGCCCGCTTCGCAAACGACCGATCTCCAAGTTGATCGACGAGCGTCTTGATTTCAGCGGGCGACGCGTCGCCACGCTGCGCAAGCACGGGGCAAGCCCCCCACAACGCCAGCGCAGTAAGAACGGCAAGAACAGAAACGTGGAACCTCATGCGGCGCTCACTCGTGTCTGCATGCAGCGGCAACGATGTACCGACCCTAGCCTATCGAGCTGGGATCGACCAGTCGACCGGTACGTCAAACACGAGACCCACGCCGACGCAGTCCGTGCGATCGTCGTTCGGTCGCTCGGTCCGCACCACCGTGGCGTCACCGAGCAGGCGGGCGCCGCTCCCGAAACCGGACCACGGCGAGGCGGGGCAGATCAGCAGACGATAGCGCTGACCGCGCCGGAGGCCGGAGCCGACGGGAACAACCGCATGCGCGCCGCTGCGAGAGACGTTGTCGGCCCGACAACGAAGAACGATGTCGCCACCATCCTCCGCGAGCCAGATGTCGAAGTGCCCGGACCGCCGCCGCCAATCGCGACGATCCACGGATGCAACTCCGGCAACACGCCGCCCGATGACTTCCGCGCGAGGCGCAGACGAGGAGAACGTGGACTCGGACATGATACCCTCCCTGGCCAGGACCCTAGGCTTCGAGCATCCCTGCCCCTCCCTGACGAGAAGGTCCGATAGAATATACGTGAAACGCGCTGAAACGCAAGCCACAGAAAAACAAGTCGACGATTCCGCAGGCGACGCAACGGGGCGGCTTGGGGCGGGAGTTGCATCCGGGACACCAACTGCCGCGGTGGTTGCCCCCTCAACCTTGGGAGCTGAAACCGCCAAGCAGCGTCTACTTCACTTCGAGCAGGTGAAACGCGAGCGGTTCCAGATGCAGCCGGTGCGCATCCACGGGCTGCTGCGTCCGCAGGTCTACCGCCTCCGACAGAGCCCAGGTCGATCGCAAGGCCACGTCTGCTGTCCCGCGCCGGTGATTGAGCACGTAGAACAGTCGTCGGGAGCCGGGCTCGACACTCCGGCATTCCACACCCCAGCGGTCGGCGCGAACCGGGCGAGCGAGGCCCGCACGATCGACCGCCTCATGAACGGCCTGCCACAGCCGGCGACCGGAAAGCTCGGAGCTGCCCCGCACGACCAAACGGCCCGCCCGCACGTGACCATCCACGAAACCGGCCACATCCTCGGGCAATTCCGTCCCTTGGGCGAGAACGAGCACTTTGTAGTCGGCCAGGCGACCGGCGCGGATTCGGCGGTCCGTGACGATGCCAACGTCCAGATCCTGGAACAGGCAAGCACGGTAGGCGTCTTCGATGTCGATCCCGCCGTAGTACAACGCAAGCGGGCTTCGCTGCCGCTGAAACGCGTGCACCTCGCGCCCGAGGCGCAGCAGGTCCAGGGCCGTCCGGCCGAGCCCCTCGACGCCATTGGCGTGCCAGTACAGGCTCACGTCGTCGCCTCGACCGAACACCCAGCAGTCGGACACGTCCCGCCCGTGCAGGGCCAGCACCCACAGCGCCGCCGGGACGTACCGATCCGGCATCGGGTAGACGCCGCCGCTGATGTGGTACTCAGCGTCGAGGATCGCCTGGTCGGGCTGGAGGGATCGGTGGAAATCGTGTCGTAGCAGTTGCCAGGTGAAATCGGCGGCCAGGCGCCCGCTCCAGTCGGGCCACGAGGGCATCGCATCCATGCCGTTGGCGGTGAGTACCTCCCCGACCGCCTCGCGATCCACGCTGAGCACTTCCTCCGTGCTGATCACCTTGGCGTGGACCGGATGCTCGCGGTCGTGTTGGTGCAGTAGGCCGATGTACCAGCGGAAGAACTCGGTCACGTTTTGCACGCCCAGCCCGCTGAGCGCCTGCCATTCATCCAACTCCGGGTGCGCCTTCTGAAACGCCTCCCGCTGCGAGGCTGGGAAATCAGGTATCAAGCGGTACCACACCTCGTTGACGAGGTCGTAGCTCAGCAGTGCCGGGTGGTCGCGAATGAGAGGAACAAGCACGGCGAGGTGGCGCGCAATCACGTCGCGAAAGTGTGGGTCGGTAATCGTCCACGGCATGAACGGGTTCGTCTTCTGCCGCCACCCCGTCGCGTCCGTCGAGGGCCACTTCTCGCGAGCCCAACCCGGGAAGTAGTGCGGCGAGACCAGGAGGTCGCACACCATGTTGTGGCGCACGGCTGCATCCATGACCGCCATAATGCCGTTGACGCCCTCGGGCTTGGTCTCACCTTCGCCCGGGAGCATCGAGCGCGGACCGATCTCGATGCTGAGCGACGTGTAGCCCATCGAAGAGAGCTGACTGAACTGCTCGGGGCTGAACCAACCGCACACGCCGGCCAGCATCACCGGCCGGTCGCCGCTGAAGAAGGAGCCCTCTCGGCAGCGAAGGTTCTGAAGCGGGATCTCCGGGAGGCGAATGGCCCGCGCCGGATCGTCCAGCAGAGTTTTCACCTCGTCGCGGACCCGGTCGGCGCAACGGAGGAGATACTCGGCCGTGCGCTTCGCGACCAACGGATCCCGCGGGTGGATCATCGAGAACACTTCTCCGCGATACCGCTCGAGGACGGTTCGGGAGACCCGCGGGTAGCGCGTGTCCACCCCCTTGGCCTCGGCATCCGCCAGCAGTCGGTCGACCTCCTCGATCCGTGCGGGCAGCGAGCTGAGCATCCCATCCAGCTCTTCTCGTGTGACGGTGGGGTTCTGCGGACCCGTACCGGGTGGATACACGGCCTCGAACTGGCTGGAGTAGCACCGGCTCGGGCCGGAGAATCGCTGCTCCCCGGACGACTCGCGGGTGAGCAGAGCGATCATGTCGAGATCTCGAATCGGCTCGCCGCCGAGCCCCAAGGGCCGCGTCTCCTCGAGGCGCACTTCGATCTCGCACCAGTGACGCGGCCGCATCCCGGGCAGGGGTACGCGGCTGCTCACGCGCCGCCCCGCCTTGTCGCCGAGCACCACCCACAGGTAGGGGGCATCCATCCAGGCACGGAACCGAACCACGTCGGGCAGCGGCAGGTTGAGGCGATCACGCTGCAGACCGTGCACCATCTGGCCGGCCTTGCTGATCTGCATCGTGGCCATGAGGATCGGCCGCGGCTCGAAGGCGGCCCGGCGCAGCATGCGGAACTCGGTGCGTCCGATGGGCTTCCAGTTGTCGAAGATGTCCACCCAGAGCGGGTCGAAGAGGTAGGCGTTCGGTTCGGCTGCGGCGGACTGCCGCACGACGCAAGTGCACAGCGCCGCGACCACTCCACACAGGGTGGCCGGCCGCCGGCACGCTCTAATCGACATCAAGCTCCTCCCACAGTGCTTTCTCAGCCTTGGTGAAGTTCCCGAAGGTCTCGGCCAGGCGAGCCCGCACCTCGAGAAGCTGCTTGTCGTCGCTGGGTATGCCGCTCTGGCGCGACTCGGCCAATGCCTTGAAGCGGGCGACCGAATCGTCGAGGTGAGCGGCGGCCTCGGTGAAATCGCGGGCCGCCCGGAAGATGCTGTCCTGCCGAGCCTCGCTGGGCGTCGGCGTATACAGCATGCGCCATGGGTTGAGCCGCAGGTCCTTGAGCCCGGCCCTGAGATGGTCGGATGCCTCCTTGAAGTTCGCCAGCGACGTGTCGATCCGGCCCATGTTCAGATTGACCGTGCCTCGGGTGGCTTCCGTGATGGCGTTCAGATCTTCGAGCGACCCGTTGATCCGTCCGACGGCCACGTGGATGTTCGCCAACAAACCGGCCGCATTGTCCGCATCGAGCTGCTCGGCCACGGGCTTGCTGATGCCCTGATCGAGTCGCACGGCCGTCGCCTCGACCGCGGCCAGCGTGTCTCGCACGGGCTGACGGGCCTCGACGATCATCTCACTCGCCTGGGTCAACCCGACGTTCAACGCATCGAGAGCTGCGTGCACTTTCCCAACCAGCGCCCCGTCGTGATCCGACCTCGTCTCGTCACGCAACCGAGCCGTGGTCTGGTTGATGTTGTCCATGAGCGTGTGCAGTTTCGCCATCAGCACGTCACGTTGCTCGGCGTCAAGTTGGGTAGCGATGGCTGCGGAGATGCGGTTCAGGTCGTCGCCGGTCTTGTGGATCTTGCCCAGGAGCGACGTGGAATCGGCGGCGTTCAACTCGCGCTTGATCCGCGCGAGCAAGGCCGTGGGGTTCTCCGCGTCCAGCTCGTACGACACGAGTGCGGCCACATCGACGAGGCTCTCAGTCAACTGCTCGATGCTGGCCGCGGGCACGCCGACCACCGTGGCCCCCTCGGGCAGCCGTTTCGGCGACATCCCCCGTTCCTTGATCAGCACCGTCCCGATGGCCCCGATGATCGGGCTGGCCACCGTGATCTTGCAGTCCTCGCGCAGCTCGACACGCCGATCCACGTCGAGGACGATGTCGAAGTAGACGCGTTCGTGCCGCCCCTCCGCATCGCGCGGCCCGGCCGGGGCCGTCGTGCCGATAGGCTCGAGCGGGAGGTCGACGAACTCGATCCGCGCCACCTGCCCGACGACGAGGCTGCCGAAGCGAACCTCGCTGCCCGTGGCCAGCGGCGGGAGAACCGTGCCGTCGGGAAAACGAACGGTGATCTCCCGCGCGCCCCCCGCGATCCCGCCTGCGATGAAGATCAGCACGCCGACGAACAGCGCGAACAGCACGAGCATGGTCAACCCGAGCTTGAATGCGTTTCGTTCCCTGGGCATTCGCATCTCCGCTTCGCGACCGCCCCGAACGGGCGTCGCAGGCCGCTTGTTCGGCTGTGCACCCACGGCCGGGCCGCCGGTAGCACTCCCGGCCACGTCATCAGGATACCCGTCACCCGGCGCTCATCAACTGCGTTTCGAACTCGCTCGTCCCCTGGGCATCGGTCAACGGCCCCTCGGGCAAGCCGTTGAGGAACTGGTTGATCAGCCGGTCCTCGTCACTGTGCAGCTTGTTGATCGGCGTATCACGTAGCTGTCCGAAGTCGCTCCGCGGCCCGCTGCGCAGCACGCGGCCCTTATCGAGCATCACCATCCGGTCTGCGATCCGAAACGCCGAGTCCATCTCGTGCGTCACCACCACGCTGGTCACCTGCAGCTTGCGGGACAGGTCCATGATCAACTCGTCGATGGCGGCCGAGGTGACCGGGTCGAGCCCGGCGCTGGGTTCGTCATAGAAGAGGATCTCCGGGTCGAGGGCGGCGGCCCGGGCGAGACCCGCCCGCTTCTTCTGCCCGCCCGAGAGCTGCGCCGGAAGCTTGTCCCGATGTTCGAGCATCTTGACCTGCTGAAGTTTGAGGGTCACCACGATGTCGATCACCGAGGGGTCAACGTACGAGTGCTCCCGCAGCGGAAGCGCGACGTTCTCCGCGACGGTGAGCGAGTTGAACAGGGCTCCGCTCTGGAACAGAATCCCGAACCGACGGCGAATCGCGTTCAGCGCCTCTTCCTCCAGGCCCGCAATGTCAGCCGGCGCGGCCATGTCCTTGGTTCGGTAGACGACATGCCCTCCGTTGACCGGGAGCTCACCGATGAGGCAGTTCAGCAGCGTGCTCTTGCCGCACCCCGACCCCCCCATCACGACCAGTGTCTCGCCCCGGAGAATGTCGATCGAGACGCCGTCGAGCACGCGCACGGCCTGGCCTTCGGCCGTTCCGAATGACTTGACCAGGTCGCGGACCGAGATGATCACGTCCGGGTCGGCGGCGGCAGTCTGCGGATCGGCCATTGCAGCTCGCAGTCAGATCTCGAACAGATAGAACAACACCGTGAACAAGCAGTCGCTGGCAATCAGGGCCACAATCGACTTGACGACGGTGCTCGTGGTGGCGCGCCCGACGCCGACGGCCCCTCCGGTTACGTTCAGGCCCTCGTAGCAGGCGATCAACGAGATCAACAGCCCGAACACGCCCGCCTTGACGAGGCCGGTCAGGAAATCCTGGAGGGTCAGGGCAATCCGCGTGTACTCGATGTACACGCCCGGCGTGACGCCCAGCACCTTCCAACTCGTGATGAACCCACCCAACGTGCCGACTACGTCGGCGAGAACGGTCAGGCCGATCAGCATGATGATCGTGGCCAGCACGCGGGGCACAACCAGAAAGCGAATCGGGTTGAGGGCATGGGCTCGCAGGGCCTTGATTTCCTCGGCCTCCACCATCGCCCCGATCTCGGCCGCAATGGACGCACCCGCAAAGCCGGACAGCACGATGGCCGCGATCAATGGCCCGAGCTCGCGGAACATCGAGATCGCGACAACGTCGGCCACACGCTCGAGCTGCCCGTAGGCCTCCAGCGTCGGGGCCAACTGCAAAGCCAGGATGATCCCGATGAACGCCTCAACCAGCACGATGATCGGAATGCTGCGCACCCCCACGCGCACCATCTGGGCGGCCAGTTCCGTCCACGAGAATCGCGTCGACCGTGTCAGGAGCCCCCGGGAGGACCAACGGAGCATGTCACCC
Source organism: uncultured Planctomycetales bacterium (assembly GCA_964391465.1). GTDB lineage: Bacteria > Planctomycetota > Phycisphaerae > UBA1845 > CAYMME01 > CAYMME01. The sequence continues at coordinate 2,978 of CAYMME010000284.1, read as the reverse complement.
AGCAGGTAGACCATGCCGCCGACGAAGCGGACCGATCCGACAACCATCCGCTTGGCGGCAAGCGTGCCGAAGCCGACGGCCTCCACGAGCCGCACGAGTCTGCTTCGGCCGGGAGCGCCGTCCGACTGGGCGGGCGAACCGCTCATGCCTGCAAGGCCTCATCCACCGTTTCGTGCATGACGAAGAACTGATCGAGTTGCGTAATCTCGAAGACGCTTCTGACCTTGTCCTGCATCCCGCTGAGCATCAGCCGCCCCCCGTACGCCTGCACCCGACGGTAGATGTCAACCAGGGTCCCGACTCCGGACGAATCCATGTAGCCGACGCCGGTCAGGTCCAGGATCATCCGCTCAGGCCGTTCGTCGCTCAACTCGACCAGCGTGCGATGAATTCGAGGGGAGTGCTTGAGATCGACCTCACCGGTCAGGGCAACGACCGTAGCTCTCTCCTCACGACGGACTTCGGAGATGCCGGTCGATGAAGCGTCGGCCATCGGTCGCCCTCGTCAAGCGCTATCCTGCTCGAGAACTTTCGGGACCGCGAAGAAGCTGCCGTCCCGACCCGGCGCGTTGGCCAGCGCGGCCGCGGAGTTGAGCGGCGTGTGCGGCTCGTCGGCCCGAAACACGTTCGCAACCGGCAAGGGATGGGCCGTCGGCTCGACGCCGTCGGTATCGAGCTCGTTCAGCTTCTCCACGTAAGCGAGGATGTCGGACAGTTGGCCGCTGAATCGCTCGATTTCCTCGTCGCTCAGCTTGAGGCGGGCCAGCATGCCGATGTGTCGCACCTGCTCTGCGTCAATCCGGCCGGCCATGTCCACCTCCCGTCGGCACGACGTTCACATGAAAAAAGCGAGGTCCAAGCGACCTCGCTTCTTCTACCATGCGACTCGCCGTGCGTAAAGCTTACGCTTCGGCGTCCGGTGCGGAGTTGTCCGGCGCCTTGGTCTCTTCGGTCGGCTCGGGCGGCCTCCAGGTCCGCTTCGGAGGCTTGACGACCAGACCCATCCGGATTGCCTTGGCCGAGACCTGAATCCGGCAGACCTTGCCGTCAACCACCGCCCGCACGCGTTGGATGTTCGGCTTGAACTTCCGCTTGCTGCGACCGGTGATCTTGCGGCCGACGCCCCCCAGATACTTGGCCTTGCCCCGCCGGGTCATGCTTCCGCCGGCCCGCGTTTTCTTGCCCGTAAAGTAGCACACTCTTGGCATCACTGCACCTCAGCTTGTAGCTCATGAGCCTTCGTAGCCCAACAACTCTACCCGATCACGGTCCCCGCTGCAACCCCGTGAATCGACCGCGCTCACGTCACCAGCACCCCGGTGCCGTTGATCTTGTCGTTCTTGAGGTCCCCAAGGGCACGGTTGGCATCCTGGAGGGGGTAGGTGGTGGTGTGGGGACGGATGGGGATCTGCGCAGCCTCCTGGAGGAGCCCGTGGCCGTCCTCGCGGGTGTTTGCGGTGACGGAATGGACGTCGCGTTCGTAGAAGAGGTACCGCTCGTAGTCCATGGCGGGCACCTCGGTCATGTAGATGCCGGCGAGGGCAAGGGTTCCCCCCTTCCGGAGTGCGGCCAGAGCCGGAGGGACGAGCTCGCCGGCCGGAGCGAAGATGACGGCGCTGTCGACCTTGACGGGCATGTCGGCGGCGTTTTCGCCCACCCAGGCCGCGCCCATCTCACGAGCGAGCCGGCGGTGGTTCTCGCCGCGGGTCACGACGTACACCTCGCACTTGCGATGCTGCGCGATCTGAAGCACGACGTGAGCTGACGATCCGAAACCATACAGACCGAGCTTCCCACCGTCGGGCAGGCTGCTGCGCTTCAGAGCACGATAGCCGATGATGCCGGCGCACAGCAGCGGCGTGGCGCTGACGTCGTCGAACGCGTCGGGGATGACGTATGCGTAGTCCTCAGGCACCACGGCGCACGTAGCGTAACCGCCGTCGGCGTGATACCCCGTGAAGCGCGAGGCCTCGCAGAGGTTCTCACGGCCGGCCTTGCAGAACGCACAGGTGCCACACGTGTACCGGAGCCAGGCCACACCAATGCGCTGGCCGATCTGCAAGCGTGTGCAGCCGCGGCCGAGGGCGTCGACGACGCCAACGATCTGATGGCCCGGGATGATCGGGAGCGTGTGGCGGGGCAGCTCGCCCTCGATCACGTGCAGGTCGGTCCGACACACGGCACAACAGCGAACCTGCAGTCGTACCTCGCCCGGGCCGGGCGAAGGGTCCGGCAACTCGACCAGCCGCAACGGAGCCGTCTCGATCGGCGCGATGTCGTCCAGGACCATTGCCTTCATGACTTCGATGTCTCCACGTTTCACCGCATGTGGCGCCGCGATCGCCCCTGGCCGGCCGTAATGCAGCGCCCTTCGGCATCGTTGCGCCACGCCTCCGGTTCGCCGTGGGTGTCGGCGTAGCCGCGCCACAGTTCCCACCAGTAGGCCAGAAAAGCATACGGCTGCCACCGGCGGTAGTGGTTCTCAATCGCCCGAACCGTCTGGCGCCGACGCGGATACCGTTCTCTCCAGAACCGCAACAGCTCCGTGTCGACGGCCAGTTGATCGTACCGACCCAGCAGCATGCACAGATTGGCGGCGCCGTAGGGCCCGATGCCGGGCAGCTCACGCAACCGCCTCGTCAGCACGTCGGTGGGAAGCTCCGGGTCTTCGAGGGCATTCAGGTCCGTCTCGCCGGCCGCCACCGTTCGGGCCAGCCGCGAGATCGACGTGGCTCGGTACCCCACCCGCGCACTCTCCCGAAGATCATCCACGGACACGCCGGCAAGCCGCTCGGCTGCAGGAAACGCCCGTGCTTCGCGGCAATTGGCGGCCGGCGCCCCGAACTCGCGGGTCAATGCGTCGACCATCGCCGTCGTCTGCCGCCACGTCACGTTGCAGGTGCAGATGATCTTCACGACATCTTCGAAGAGTGTCGCGGAGCGGAGCAACCGGCCGAACCGGCGCCGGGCGGCGTCGC
>CAYMME010000283.1:0-12025 GCA_964391465.1 uncultured Planctomycetales bacterium | reverse complement strand
GGCCGCGATCAGAATCCGACCTCGGACGGGAGCACCGTCGCCCGCCAGCAACTCCACCGAATCCTCGAGCGGCCGGACCTCGGTCACGACGGGCACCTTGTGATGCGTCGCGCCGGCGGAGACGGCCGCGGCAATCAACGATTTGGAGAACGCGTTGCGATCGACCGTCTGCCCGACGGCCGCCTCGAACGTCGTTTCAATGGTCTTCGAAAAGTCGGCACTGTAGAACACGACCGACCGGATGCCGCCGGTGAGCGCGCTGCGTGTCGGGGCGCCAATGTCGCGCAAGTACTGCTCGACGCGCTCGTTGATCCATCCCCCGGCCAGGGCGGCGGACGAGAAGTCCTCCACGTCGACGAGCGACACGGACCGCCCTCTGCCGGCGAGCAGCGCCGCCGCAAAGGCACCGGCCGGCCCCGCTCCCGCGATGACTACATCGTAGGTCACCCTCATCCACCATCCGCGCTGGGTTGAGCTGTATTGCCGTCGGACACCGCGCCGCACGGCCACGGCGCTGGGGACGCCTGTAGCATGATACCACGAACCCCCGGTTGCGGTTGCGGGCCGGTGTATCGGGTGCATGACGCCCTGCGGCTACACCGTGCTACCAGGGTGCCAGATTCCGGCGTAGGTGGGTACGGGTGCAGCGTCGGGTTGCCTGGCGAAGTCGCAGCGAGATCACTAGGACGGCGGCGGAGAGTCGGCGGCAAAGGAAACGGAAGCCCTCAATGGCCATTTCCGCACACGATAGTGTATCCCCATTCCTTCCAGCCTGTACCGCTCCCCGCACTCTCCGCAGTAGGCGTCCTCCAACTCGGGCAAGCACACCATCACCATGCGGATCTTCTCGAACCCGTCCTTCTGGCACAACTTCGGGGAAATGAAGACGGACGTAATCCCTTCTTGTGGACAAAGCAAGTGCATCCGAGGGTCACCGCGCCTGGACTTCCTTCCACTGTCGCCGGAGACCATCATCAGGGGCGGGTCCTGACGTACCAACCAGTCCACAATGGCATCGTCCTTTGTACCCTGTGCCAATCGATCTAGGAGATGGTACGATTCAATCGGTTGTTTCTTGTGTGTTAGGAGTTCAGCTAGTCGTCGAAACCAGAGCGGCGGCATGCACTCGTCGAAACACAGCTTCATACGTCATGCCGGGGAGGCGAGGTACTCTTGATACTTGAGTGCCAGCCGTATTGCTTCCGGTTCAGTTTCGAACGCATGGGCCGCCCTTTCGATCGACCCTTCGGCCGACACGGCATCAGATATGGCGCTTACGAGTATTCCCCCAGGTTCAACAACGGGCATGCCAAACCGCCTATCCGCATTCAGGCTGATCCGAAAGCGGTGGCTCTTGAGCGGAGTCCAGCTCTGCGCATAGTCGCCGGAAAACGTCACCTCTTTTAGGAATGGTTCGATGATCAGCCCGTGGTACAGTTGGCTCTTGTCAATTCCGGGCTTAGTTCCGATGTACGTATCCTTACCGATCTTCAGAACCAAACGGTTAGAGTACCAGTAGATCGCGTGCTTCTTGGCAAGAGGGAAATGGATGCCCTGGGATTCACATTCGGCAACAACCTCGCGAACGTGATCGAGAGTGATTCTGGAACCTTTGTCGCTGGTCCGGACCGTCCGCACTGCAACAGCCTGAATCAAGTCCACGAAGGTCACAAGGCGATCTTCGCGGTCGTCGCTTGTTGGCGTGATTTTCGGGCGCAGAGCCGCAGCCCCACGGGCGTTGCCAAAGAACCACCGATTGAACGTCTCGGTTCGCAACTTGGCGAAAAAGGCGGCCTCGCGCGGATGGTAGAGGCCCGTCCCGAGGCGAGGTACTGTTACGGTTGCCACCATCGTATGTTCCGTCCGTAGTACACTATCGGCTCCTATATCGTACACCGATCACTCGTCGGCTGTCAATCATAAATTGCTGTCAGGCAAAGACTTACTAAGTTCATGGCTGGCGCGTACTTACAGAAACGAGCGGCGTCTTTGCGAGTCTACCCCGCTGCCCCGCCACGCTTGTGCAGTTCGCGAATCTGGCTACGATAGAAGTGTCGGGCGTTACACCAGCGCAGTCAGGAAGAGGGCAGCAGTGCGCTCGGAAAGGAGTGCGAACCGTGAGGCCCTTTCCCTACCAGTGCGGCACAGTACTCGTCGCGATCGCTGCCGTTCTCGCGGCGGCGGCGCGTACGGCCATCGCGGCCGGCCCGGTCAACTTCCGGCGCGACATCAGGCCGATTCTCTCCGACAACTGTTACACCTGCCACGGACAGGACGAGCAGCATCGCAAGGCCGGGCTGCGCCTGGACACCAAGGAAGGGGCTATCGAGGCGCTGAAGAGCGGCAAAGCCGCCATCATCCCCGGCAAGAGTGGTGAGAGCGCGCTGTTCAATCGCGTCTCTGCCACGGATGAAAGCGACCGCATGCCGCCGGCGGACTCGGGCAAGTCGCTGACGAAAGGGCAGGTCGAGCTCATCCGCCGATGGATCGACGAAGGGGCCGACTGGCAGCGGCACTGGTCGTTCGTCGTCCCCGAGCGCCCGGCCTCGCCCGCCACGCAAGACACCTCGTGGGCGCGCAACCCGATCGACGCGTTCATCCTGAGTCGGCTCGAACAGGAAGGTCTGCAACCGGCGCCCGAGGCCGACAAGGCAACGTTGATCCGCCGCGTCACGTTCGATCTGACCGGCCTGCCCCCGACGCTCGACGAAGTGGATGCGTTCCTCGCCGACACGTCACCCGAAGCGTACGAACGGCTCGTGGATCGACTGCTCGCGTCACCCCGCTACGGCGAACACAGGGCCCGCTACTGGCTCGACGCCGCACGCTACGGCGATACGCATGGCCTGCACCTCGACAACCGGCGATCCATCTGGCCGTACCGCGACTGGGTGATCAGCGCATTCAACAAGAACACGCCGTTTGATCAGTTCACGGTCGAGCAGTTGGCCGGCGACCTGCTGCCCGACCCGACGCTCAAGCAGCGTATCGCCACCGGGTTCAACCGCTGCAACATCAGCACGAGCGAGGGCGGCTCGATCGACGAGGAGTACCGCGTCCGGTACGCGGTCGATCGCGTGGAGACGACAAGCACGGTGTGGCTGGGCCTGACCATGGGCTGCGCGGTGTGTCACGAGCACAAGTTCGATCCGTTCAGCCAGAAGGACTTCTACAAACTGTTCGCCTACTTCGGCAGCGTGACCGAGAGGCCCATGGACGGGAACCGACCCGACCCGCCGCCCGTCGTGCGCGTGCCCGGCCCGGACCAGTCCGCCGCTCTGGCAGTGCTGGGAGGGAAGATCCTGGCGGCCCGGAACCGGCTCGACACCGCGATGCCGGCGGTGGATGCGGCGCAGGCCGTTTGGCAGAAGGCGTGGGAGAAGAGAATCAAGGACCAGTGGGAAGTGCTGGACCCGATCGGATTCCTGTCGACCGGCGGGGCGTCCCTGCAGAAGCTCGATGACAAGTCGGTGCTGGCCGGCGGCTTCGCCCCGGACAAGGACGTCTACGAAGTCGTGATGCGGACGGACAGGGCGGGGCTGACCGCGCTTCGGCTCGAAGCGTTGACCCACGAGAGCCTGCCGCACAAGGGGCCGGGGCGATCGAGCAACGCGAACCTGGTCCTCAGCGAGTTCGAGGCCGAGGCACGCTCGGTCAAGGATCAGAACCAAGTGCAGAAGGTTCGCTTCGCGGTCGTTCAGGCCGACCACTCCCAAAAGGACGGCGGCTTCGTGATCGAGAGCGCGATCGACGGGAAGGTCGACGCGCGGAACGGTTGGGCGGTTACCGGTTACGAGCGGCGAGAGGACCGGACGGCCGTGTTCGTGGCCTCGAAGCCGTTCGGGTTTGAGGGCGGCACGATCCTACGCGTGCGCATGCGGCACGAGAGCGATTTCACGCAGCACGCCATCGGACGCTTCCGTCTTGCCGTTTCGACCGACGCGACGATGCTGCCCGCGACGCTCGGCACCTGGCACGCCGTCGGACCGTTCGACGACACCGACGGGCGGGAGGCCTACAAGACCGCCCACGAACCCGAGCGCAACGTTGACCTGAACGCGTCGTACGGCGCCGGCGCGCTCAAGTGGGTGGCCAAGCCCGATTTCACCGACGGCCAGGTGAACGAGCTTACCGGCGGCGTCTGCGCGACCTATCTCTACCGCACGATCAACGCGCCGTCGCCCCGGCAGATGACGCTGTCGCTCGGCAGCAACGACGCGCTCAAGGTCTGGCTCAACGGAACCGTCGTGCTCGACAAGAACGTCCAGCGCGGCGTCAAGCCCGACCAGGACCGCATCACCATCGACCTGAACGCGGGCGAGAACAGGCTCCTGATGAAGGTCGTGAACTACGGGGCCAACTACGCGTTCTACTTCCGCGTGCAGAAGGACCACGGCGGCGGCGAGGCGCTGACGCTGTCTCCGATTTTGGCCACCCCGGCCGAGAAGCGGTCGGACGAGCAGAAGAAGGCGTTGCGGGACTACTACCGTCGCAACTACTCGCCGGAGTTCAAGAAGTTGGAGGGCGAGGTCGCCCGGCTTTCCGAGCAGGAGAAGCAGACTCTCTCCAAGATTCCCACCACGATGGTCATGCAGGACCTGGCCAAGCCGCGCGATACCCACGTGCTGGTTCGCGGCGAGTACGACAAGCGCGGCGACAAGGTGGACGCCGGCGTGCTCGAGCTGCTGGCCCCGGTGCCGGGTGAGGCCAAGGGGAACCGCATGGACCTGGCCCGCTGGATCGTCAGTCCGTCTCAACCGCTGACCGCCCGCGTCACCGTGAACCGGTTCTGGCAGCAGTACTTCGGCACGGGCATCGTCAAGACGGCGGAGAACTTCGGCTCGCAGGGGGATTTCCCGACGCATCCGGCCCTGCTGGACTGGCTGGCCACCGAGTTCGTCGCGAGCGGCTGGGATGTCAGGCACATGCACCGGTTGATCGTCACCTCCGCCACCTACCGACAGTGCTCGAACGTGACGCCCGAGAAGTACGGCAAGGATCGCGACAATCGGCTGCTGGCTCGCGGTCCGCGGTTCCGGTTGGACGCGGAGATGGTGCGCGACAACGCCCTGGCCGTCAGCGGCCTGCTCGTCGAGCGCGTCGGCGGGCCGAGCGTCAAGCCGTATCAGCCGCTGGGGTTGTGGAAAGCGGTCGGCTACACGTCGAGCAACACCGCCAACTTCGTGAAGGACGAGGGCGAGAAACTCTACCGTCGCAGCATGTACACGTTCTGGAAGCGCACGTCGCCGCCGCCGTCGATGCTCACGTTCGACGCCCCCTCACGTGAAGCTTGTACCGTGCGGCGTGCGCGGACCAACACGCCGCTTCAGGCGTTGGCGCTGATGAACGACGTGCAGTTCGTCGAGGCCGCCCGCCGTTTCGCCGAGCGCATGATGACCGAAGGCGGAACGAGCCCCGAAGACCGCGTGCGGTACGCGTTCCGCCTGGCCACCGCCCGGGCGCCGCGCTCAGACGAAATGCAGGTCCTGCGCGCGACGTTCGAGCGACACCTGGCGCAGTACCGGAAGGACGCCGCCGCGGCCGCAAGCTTGCTCGAGGTCGGAGACTCGAAGCCGCCGGCCGAAATGGATCGGAGTGAGTTGGCCGCTTGGACGATGATGGCGAACCTGATTCTTAATCTGGATGAGACCGTTACGAAAGGCTAGACTGGAATGACGAATGTCTAATGACGAATGACGAAAGAATGACGAAGTCCTAATGACGAACGGGGACGACAACACCGCACCGCGCGGTACGCAGACCTTCGACCTGGAAGAGCGCACGGCCTCGTTCGGTGAGGCGGTGATCGAGTTCGCGAAAGGCGTACCTCGGAATCCAATCACCCTGCCGCTGATCGGTCAGTTGGTTCGCTCGGGAACGAGTGTGGGAGCGAACTACTGCGAGGCGGATGACGCTGTCTCCAAGAAGGACTTTCGTCACCGGATCGGTACATGCAAGAAGGAGGCACGGGAAACGAAGCACTGGCTCCGAATGATTGCGAAAGCGGAGCCCGACACGAAACCGGAAGCAAGAGCCCTATGGCAGGAAGCAAAGGAACTACACCTGATCTTCGCGAAGATCTACCGGGCCTGACGGAACGGCGAGCACCGTTCTTCGTCATTCGAGCCTCGTCATTCTTTCGTCATTCGTCATTCGTCATTCGACATTAGCCACCGCGAAGCGTCGGGAGCGCCATCATGGATCTCAACTTGGAGCTCACAGAGCTACTCAACCGCCGTCAATTCTTCGGCCGGACCGCCACCGGGATCGGCACCGCGGCTTTGGCCTCGCTGCTCAATCCGAAGGTGCTCTCGGCCGCGAAGGCCGCGGGTTCGGGCGGGCGCGACCGCGGGATCCTCGGCTCGCCGCACCGTACGCCCAAGGCCAAGCGGATCATTTACCTGTTCATGTCCGGGGCTCCGTCGCAGTTCGAGACGTTCGACTACAAGCCGAAGCTGCACGAGTTGTTCGACAAGGACCTGCCGGAATCGATCCGGATGGGCCAGCGTTTGACGACGATGACGTCGGGGCAGAAGCGGTTCCCGCTCGCACCGTCGATGTTCAAGTTCAAGCGACACGGCAAGTGCGGGGCGTGGGTCAGCGAGCTGCTGCCGCACACCGCCACCATCGTCGACGACATCGCGATCATCAAGACCGTGCACACCGAAGCGATCAACCACGATCCCGCGATCACCTACATCCAGACCGGGTCGCAGCAGCCGGGTCGGCCGAGCATGGGGGCGTGGCTCTCCTACGGGCTGGGCACGGCCAACCAGGACCTGCCCAGCTTCGTCGTGCTGCACTCGACCTGGTCGGCCAAGCGGGACGCCCAGGCGATCTACTCACGGCTGTGGGGCGCGGGCTGGCTCCCGAGCCGGCACCAAGGCGTGAGCCTGCGGGCCAAGGGCGACCCGGTGCTGTACCTCTCCAACCCGCCCGGCGTCAGCAGCGGCACGCGGCGACAGATGCTCGACGGACTCGCCCGGTTGAACCAACTGCAGTACGAAGCCGTCGGTGACCCCGAGATCGACGCCCGCATCGCCCAGTACGAGATGGCCTATCGCATGCAGACGTCGGTGCCGGAGCTCACGGACATCTCCGACGAGCCGAAGCACATCCTCGAGATGTACGGCGACGACGTGCACAAGCCGGGCACGTTCGCCGCGAACTGCCTGCTCGCTCGGCGGCTGGCCGAGCGTAACGTGCGCTTCATCCAGATCTTCATCCGCGGCTGGGACCAGCACGGCAACCTGCCCGGCGACATACGGCTCATGTGCAAGGACGTCGATCAGGGCCAGGCCGCCCTGGTCAAGGACTTGAAGCAGCGCGGCATGCTCGACGACACGCTGGTCGTGTGGGGCGGCGAGTTCGGCCGGACGGTCTACTGCCAGGGCACGCTCACGCGGACGAACTACGGCCGGGACCACCACCCGCGTAACTTCTGCATGTGGATGGCGGGCGGCGGCACCAAGGCCGGCGTCACCTACGGCGAGACCGACGACTTCAGCTACAACGTCATCCGCGACCCCGTGCACATTCACGACCTCAACGCCACCGTGCTGCACTGCCTGGGCATCAACCACGAGAAGCTCACCTACCGCTTCCAGGGCCGAGACTTCCGCCTCACCGACGTGCACGGAAACCTGGTCAAAGGCATCCTCGCCTGACAGACGGCGCGCAGAACGGTGGGTGGCCCACCTCCTCTGGAGGTGGGCCCCTCCCGGGATCCCCCACGGTTGTCTGCCGTTTCTCCATTCCTTGCCGGCCGACAGGGTAGTACAATCCCCCGGAGCCTCGGCCGCCGGTCGATTCGCGGCCGGACGGACCGCCAGTCTGTGGGAGGATGACCATGCTCTGCCCGAAATGCGCTGCCACGATGGAGACCGTCACATTTGCGGAGATCGAGGTCGATCGCTGCACAGGCTGCAAGGGACTGTGGTTCGACGCCCTGGAGGCGGACAAGCTGAAGGAGTCCCCCGGCTCCGAGGCCATCGACGCACCGCCGCCGACCCCCCAGGGACCCGAGAGCACGACGGACCCGATCCTTTGCCCCAAGTGTCACACGCAGATGATCCGCATGGTCGTGCACGGGCAGCCGCATATCCAGTACGAGAGCTGCAAGGTTTGCTACGGGTCGTTCTTCGACGCGGGTGAGTTCACCGACATGAAGGAACTGACGGTCGTCGAGTGGCTCAAGTCACTGATGCCCCGGCGCTGACGCGCCCGCCACGAGTGCCGTTCGGCAGGCGGGTGGCTCCCTCCGCGCTCGTGCCTTTTTGGTTCTTCTAGGTAATGCTTGCACTTCATGCCCACGGATGGGTAAAATCGTGCCTGTTCCTGGCTCGGCTCGTCTCCGCTCCCGGCCGTTCGCGGCGTGAACATCCACGGTGCGCGGGGAAGCACAGAGGAAGCCCACCGCGCCGGACCGGATGCGTCCTTGGGTCATGGGCAATGAGCGCTTGGTTCGCGCATTAGGCCAGCGTCTTGAGACCACGAAAGGGGAGGCAGAAGAATGCGACTCGGCAGAACCATCAGCGTGTTCGGTGCGGCGCTCGGTACGTTCGTCCTCGTCGCTCAGGCACGAGCGCAATTCGGCGTGCCCATCACCGCGCCCGCCCCACTGAACACCAACGCCGCAAGCGATAGCGCTTGGGACGCGTACCCGCAAGTCACCACGGACGGCCTCGGAAACTGGGTGGCGGTCTGGTTCTCCTACGACGAACTCGGCGGGCCGACGGGGACTGACCACGACATTCTGGTGGCCCGCAGCGCGGACAACGGAGTGACCTGGACACCGCCCGCCCCGCTCAACACCAATGCCGGAGCTGACAGCGGTTCGGACGAGTACCCACAAGGCACCACGGACGGGATTGGCAACTGGGTGGCCGTCTGGCACTCCAACGATACGCTCGGAGGGACCATTGGATCGGATCCGGATATCCTGGTAGCCCGCAGCACCGACAGCGGAGCCACGTGGTCGGCCCCCGTAGCCCTCAACACGAACGCCGGGACTGATGCCGGCTGGGACGTTTCGCCACAAGTCACCACGGACGGCCTCGGCAATTGGCTAGCCGTCTGGATGTCCGCGGACTCGCTCCTCGGCACGATTGGAGCGGATTGGGATATTCTCGCGGCCCGCAGTACTGACAATGGGGTCACCTGGACGGCCCCCGTGGCTCTCAACGCCAACGCCGGCAGCGATGTCGGCGCGGACCAGCTCGCACAGGTCGCCACGGACGGCCTCGGGAACTGGCTGGCCGTCTGGGAGTCAGACGATGACCTCGGGGGGAGCATCGGATCGGACACCGATATCCTGGTGGCTCGCAGCGCGGATAGCGGGGCCACCTGGACCGCACCCGTCGCACTCAGTGACAACGACAGCCGTTGGGACCTCGACCCCCAGATCACGACGGACGGCCTCGGAAACTGGGTGGCCGTCTGGGGGTCAGACGATGACCTCGGGGGGACGATTGGAACGGACACCGATATCCTGGTGGCTCGCAGCGCAGACAACGGGGCGACCTGGACACCCGCCACTCCACTCAACGCCAACGCCGGAAGCGACAGCAGTTCGGACTACTACGCCCAAGTCAGCACGGACCGCCTGGGCAACTGGGTGGCCGCGTGGAATACCACCGACCGAGGTGGGACGCTCGGAGAGGACCCGGACATCCTGGTGTCGCGCAGCGCGAGCAACGGAGCCACCTGGACCGCGCCGGTTCCACTCAACACTAACGCCGGAAGCGACAGCGGTCGCGACTTCCGCCCGCAGATCGCCACGGACGGTCTCGGCAACTGGGTGGCCGTCTGGTACCTCTACGACAGCCTCAGCGGGACGGTTGGGGCGGACGCCGACATTCTGACGGCCCGATTCCAGATCGTGGACTGTAACGACAACGGCATCCCGGACGACTATGACATCACCAGTGGGACGAGCCAGGATGCTGACGGAGACGGCATCCCAGATGAATGTGAGCCTCTCGTGGACCTGCAGCCGGTCGTCGTGCAAACACCCAATTCGTCCGAGGCTGCGCCCGCACTCCCGTCGTCCGACCCCGCTGTGGCCTGCAACCAACCTTTCTACGTCGAGCTGTGGGCGTCGAACATCAACCCGCCCCTGAACGGCTTGGTAGCGGCGTACGCGTACGTGTACTTCGACGCAGCAATGATGGCCTGCGGGCCCATCACGTTCGGATCCGGTTTCCCCGAGCTGCAATTCGGAACCTGTTCGCCTGGTCTGGTCTACGAACTCGGCGGGGCCACGTTCCCACCCGGCGTGGGGGTCATACCTGAATGGGTGATGGTCGCTCGGGTCGAGATGACGCCCAGTGCAACCTCCGGCACGACTTCGATAAGTCTCGGTGGGGCCGGGCTGGGGGTCGCGCTGGCCGGCGGCGTGGGGGTCCCGCCGGAACGAACCGTTTTCGGGGAGAGGGCGTTCGATATTGTTCCCATTTGCCCCTACGACCATACCGGTGACGGTTATGTCAATGCGGCGGACTTCGGCCTGTTTGTCCCGTGCTTCCCGACGTGGGACGCCGGCGCGCGACCAGAGTGTGCGCTGTTCGACTACGACTGTGACAGCGTGGTCAACGCGACGGACTTCAGCCTGTTCACGACGGCATGGCTGAAGCCCTGCGACGATCCGAGCATCGTGATCGATCCGTGCCGGGCGGAGGTGGCATGCGCCAGCGGAGCGTCGATCGCTTCGATGGCACCCGAGAGTGCAGGTGGCCCCGCCGTCGTAGAGGTCGAGCCGGTGTTCGTCGCCGCGCCCACGGGCGAGCACGCTACGGAGCTCCCGGTCGGGATCACGACCGCTTCCCCTGACCAGGAGATCTTCTGCGAGATCTGGGCTCGCATCGATGCGTCCGCGGGTGCGGACGGGCTGGCTGGCGTGTATTCCGACGTGGCGTTCACTCCGGCCGTCGCGTTGGTGGAAGGCATCGACGACGGATCCATCTTCACCACCCTGGCCAGTGGAGACCTACAGAACGGATTCATCGATGAGCTGGGCGGCCTGACCGTGGCTACCGGCCATGGTGTGGCTCCGGATTGGGCCCTCGTTGCCCGCGTCACCGTGCGAACCCCCGCCGCCGGTGCGGGCACGATGCAGGTTTTGCTGAGCGAAGCCGTGTCCGGGATCGGTGCGTGCGGGGTTGTAGTTCCGCCGGGCGCAGTGCGGTACGGCTCGGCCGAGATCGCGGTCGGGGCCCAGCCCGTTCCCGTGCTGAGCGGCGCCGCGTCGGCGACCATGGCGTTGCTGCTCGCGCTGATGGGTGCCTCGTACGCCCGGCGGCGCCGGGTGGCGACAGCGTAATCCGAACCTCGTGGCCGCCCCCAACAGCGTTCTTAGCCAGACGGAACGCGTTGCTCGCCGTCAGAGTCGGGAACACGATTGCCGATTCGATGTGACCTGACGCGGTACGGGTGCGCGATCGGGTGGCCCGAATCGCGTCCCCCACACCCGGGAGCGCTTTTTCGGCGTACCCTGGGGGTGACACGTCCCGGGACTTGTGGTATCTTGCGGGACTTCGGCGGTCGCTGGCCGCCGGCCGCGCGCCTCTTGCTGAGCCCGAACTACGTGGCGCGGCGAGCTTACTCCAAACCTAGAGGAGGTTGTAATGTCCGATTCCAAGTCTGCCGAAGCCGCAGTACGAAGAGATGTACAAGCGTTCCATCGAGGACCCGGAAGGGTTCTGGGCGGAGGTCGCCGAGACCTTTCACTGGCAGAAGAAGTGGGACAAGGTTCGCGAGTACGACTTCAAGGACAAGATCTCGATCAAGTGGTTCGCGGGCGCCCAGACCAACGTCACCTACAACGCCCTGGACCGGCACCTCGAGAAGCGCGGCGATCAGGTCGCCATCCTGTGGGAGGGCAACGAGCCCGGTGAGGATGCCAAGCTGACGTATCGCGTGTTGCACGCGGAGGTCTGCAAGTTCGCCATCGTGCTCAAGTCCGGCGGCGTCAAGTTGGGCGTGCGCGTTTCGATCTACATGCCGATGGTCAAGGAGTTGGCCATCG
>CAYMME010000282.1:0-12042 GCA_964391465.1 uncultured Planctomycetales bacterium | reverse complement strand
CCTGAGTTTCTTGAGCGTTCTTAGCGTTGTAGTAGTAGTTGTCCCGTCGCTCCGCTTGGGGCCGCCGGCAGAGACCGTGGCGGTGAGACATTGTGCGAACCGCCTCTTGTCATGTGAATTGACTTTGTATTGCAAAGTACTTGGCTAGGAGACTCATGTCGTGACCGCCTATGTTCAGTTTCTCGTTGTGTTTCTCTGGGTGCCGCTCGTCGTGGTGCTGGTCAGCCAGCACTGGCTCGTGTGGCGATACAAGAAGACGGTCGGCATCGGCGTTCTTTCCACGTTCGCGTTCGGGACGCCGTGGGACATGCTGTCGGTGGTCACCGGACTGTGGCGCTACGACGTATCTCCCACGCTGGGGGTGTGGTTCTACGTCCTGCCGCTGGAGGAGGTCCTTTTCACGCTGACCTTTCCGGTCCTGCTGATCAGCCTGATCCTGATAGCTCGCCGTCGTTTCCGGAGGCCTGCTCATGTTCGGTGAACTCACGTACCTGACCTACACGCTGGTGTTCACGCTGCCGCTGATCAGCTTTCTGTGGTGGCGCCACTACGCCCGGCTCCGCAAGCACGTGCTACTGATCGGCACGGCCACGGCCCTGTCGCTGGTCTATTGCGTCCTGGTCTGGCCGCTCGGATTGACGTGGGAATGCTGGACCTACGCCGAGGACAAGATCACCGGGCTGGAAGTGCTCGGGACCGTCCTCGATGACCTGGTATGGTGGGCGTACATCACCTTCCTGATCGCGTCGTTCACCGTCGTATCGGCGGCCATCGAAGAGACCGGCCGGCCCGTGATCCGCAGCATCTGGACGGGAGCCGACCGCCGCGAAGCGACATGATCGTCTGCGGTGGGATTCAGGGCGCCCGTGCCGGACTGGCGTCGAGGATGGCGAAGCCGCTCCTTCCTGCTCTTGCCGTCAGCGACAGAACGCCTGCTTCTTCCCATCGCCGGCGATCGTGCTTCGAGGCGTCGCGCCCGGTGAGGTCCGGGCCGGTCAGCTTGTGCGGGCCGGACCAGTTCTGCCAGGTGGTCTCTTTCGCGGCGGTGAAGTACCGAAAGCCTTCGCTGGTGGGGTAGAAGAAGTACAGACTGCCGTCCCGGTCGAAGACCGCGTCGACGCGGCTCACGCCGAGAGGCCCCGGGTCGATGGGCGTGCCGCCTTGCCAGCGACCGTCGTCGCCGCGCCAGTAGTGGACGAAGCAGAGCTGCCGCTTGATTTCCGGCGGAGGATTGTGCTGTAGCTTCCCCTTCGGCCGATGCACGACGCGAGACTTGTAGGTCAGCACGTGCGGCCGGTTGTGCGCGTCCAAGGCCAGGCAGCCTGCGTTCATCAACCACGAATAAACGGGGATCTCGCACACCACGATGCCCGGGTCGTCCAGCTCGATCGGATCCCCTTCGGCCAGATCGGCGATCTTCGCACCGGCATTGTTCTGCCAGGTGCGGCCCTGATCGTCGCTGTACGCGTAGTGCAGGTCGTGATTGCTCGCCCAGGAAGCGCCCGTCTCGCGGTAGACCCAACTGGCGTGCAGGCGGTTCCTGCCGTCGAACACCAAGTCATGGAGGTAGGCACAACGCGACTTGCTGTCTTTCCACGGTCCATAGGTGCCCCGGGAGGCGAAGAGCATCCCCACCCGGGTCCAAGCGGCCGTAGTCGGAGCGTAGCGGTGAAGGTAGAGATCCCCCTTGCCGCTGGCCCCGACGCGATAGACGAGGAACAGGTTGCCGTCCCGGCCGTTGAAGAACCGGGGATAGGTCACGCGGGACTCCAGCTTGGGATCGGCCAGCATCGGCTCGGCCGGCCCGATCTCGTCGGCGCTCAGTTGCGGGGGCGGTTTGCTCAGAAAGCCGGCTCGGCTCTTGGCGTAGCGCAACTGGTTGTTGTGATGGTCCCACGACAGGTGCAGACGCCCATCGGCCTGGCTCACGCCCAGACAGGTGTTGCGGTGCCGATCGTTGCTCGAGAGCGTGAACTTCGGCAGCCGGAGGGTCTGAATCCGGTTGTCGCGCAGGTCGCGGCGGGCGAGCACGAACACGCGATCGGCGTCCCAGTAGACCGTGTATTGGAACCGGCCCACGGTGAGGAGCTTCTCCTGGTCCCACGAGCTCCAGTTCCATGACCACGCTTCCGAATCCAGCACGACCTTGTCTCGAAGGCGCAGCGACCGCCCCGGCGCATCCGCCGCGGCCGCGACGCAGGTCCCGGCAAAGACTGCCGGCAGAACAGTGATGGCAACACGTCTGCTCATGGTCGAGTTCCTCCGTTCGTGGCGAACGCCGGCCAACGCGTGGGGCGATCCTGTCGGTCGGCGAGGAGGTTGCCGAAACGCCCCGCGCGGCCCAGTCGCCGGCAAAACGATATGATAGCGGACAACGAACGCAAGACGTCGGCGAACGGTGCGTTTCTGCACAGGGCGCACCGTTCGGTCGGCATCGGCGTCGAGCCGCTGGCGTCTCTCTGATCTTGGCCCGGCGATTGCCGAGGAGTACTGACATGAAGGACCACAAGCGAATCGATTCAGACCCGCACGGACGAGTGTTCCGGCGCAAACTCATGGCCCCGCAACTGGCCGACGGAACGTCGTGCCGCGCGGTCAAACGTTCGGTCGTAGGCATGTTGTTCCTGCTGGCCTGCTCGTCTTCGGTTCTTGCCGGCCCGGATCCGACGGGGAAGAAGATCGTTCTGCTTGCGGGAAAGAAAAGCCATGGCCCCGGTGCTCACGAGTACGTGAAGGACCTGCGCCTGCTCAAGCATTGCCTGGACACATCACCGAACGTCAAGGGCATCCGGACCGAGTTGCACACCGACGGCTGGCCGCAAGACCCCACTACGCTCGATGATGCCGACACGATCGTGCTGTTCTCCGACGGAGCGGACCGCAACGAGCAGGCGCACCCGTTCCTGGTCGGCGATCGCATGACGGTGATCGAGAAACAGATGAGCCGCGGATGTGGGCTGGTGGTCCAACACTATGTGACCATCGTTCCGAAGGAGAAGGCCGGTGACCGGTTCCTGGAATGGGTGGGGGGATACTTCGACTATGAGACCGGCCCGCCGCCGCGCCGGTGGCACTCGAAGATCAAGTGGGCAACGACCACGCCGCGGCCGGCCACGCCCGTACACCCGATTTCCCGTGGGCTTCGCCCGTTCCAACTGAAGGAAGAGTACTATTACGACCTTCGCTTGCGGTCGGACGATTCGCAGTGGGTCCCGATCCTGACCACGCCGATCCCCGGCGAGGAACAATCGCAAGTCGTGGCCTGGGCCGTGCAGCGCGAAGACGGCGGGCGCGGCTTCGGCACCACCTGCGGGCACAGTCACGAGAATCTGCAACTGACCGAGTTTCGCAAGATGCATCTCAATGCCATCGTCTGGACGGCGGGATTGAATGTGCCTCCCGGTGGCGTCGAGTCGACCCCGCCTAGAGTTGGGAAACCAACGCAGGCCAAACCGGCGAAGCCGATCAAGACCCTGATCGTCACCGGCCGGGACTACCCGGGGCACAAGTGGCGCGAAACCACTCCCGCCCTGCTGGAAGCGCTATGGCAGGATGACCGCATGCTCGTGGACGTCACACACGACCCGGAGATGATGGCGGGAACCGACCTGAGCCCGTACGACGTGCTCGTGATGCACTACTGCAACTGGAAGCGCCGCGGGCTGAGTGATGCCGCCCAGCGCGGTTTTCAACAGTACGTATCGGGCGGCGGGGGGCTGACGTTCATTCATTTTGCCAACGGTGCGTTTCACCATTCCCTGCCGGAGGCCGGTGACTCCGACTGGCCCGAGTACCGCAAGATCTGCCGCCGCGTTTGGGACCACACGAGCAACAGCGGCCACGATCCCTTCGGTCCGTTCCGTGTGGAGATTACAAACGCCGACCACCCGATCACGAAGGGCATGAGCGCGTTCGATACGGTCGACGAGTTGTACTTCCGGCAAAAAGGTGACTTGCCTATCGAGGTGCTCGTCGCCGCGCGCTCGAAGGTGACCGGCAAGGATGAACCGATGGCCTGGGTATACAGCTACGGAAAGGGACGCGTCTTTCAGACCCTGCTCGGTCATGCGGCCGAATCGATTCGCGGAGCGGGCCCGGCCGAGTTGATACGTCGCGGTACCATCTGGGCGGCGGGCGGTTGACCGACATTCCGGGCGCGGTCGTCCTGCCCGTGCAGGTGTCTTGCCGGCGGCACGGCACCGGAGTCACAACGGGAAGTGACCATGGACGGCGGAAGTGGCGGTCGGTCTCGGTATCGAAGGGCGTAGACCGCCTGAGCCCGGGACGACGCGACCGTCAAGAAGACCCGCAGCCACAATACGAGTTCGGTGGTCAATCGGGAGACGTGTGTCGGTAACGGCCCGCCCGCGTCCTGAAACCGGGCGCGACCGAGCGAAAGCCGCAGAAGCCGGACAGACACGCCGCAGTAGCACTTCGATTCCGTCAGCTCGGGTGCGGTGGAGGAGTATCGCAAGTCGACGACGCCTCGGCCAACGGACGAGCCATTTCTCCCTTGAGTCACAGCGACGCCGCGGTATAATCCGGGTGTTCGGGTTAACCCCTCGCGCACTCGCGGAAGCTGCGCGTCGAATACGATAGGACAACTCAACACGGGAGGACTATCCATGCGCCGAAGTAGGCCTGTGCTCAGAATGAGGTCCGGATTGCCCTTGCCCGCCATCTGCGCGGCAACCTGCGTGACCTTCGCGGTCAACAGCGTGGCAGACGCCCAGACGAAGGGCAAAGACAACATCAAGGTGGATCTCAAGATCAAAGGGGAAACCAAGACAGGGGCGACCGAGACACGCAAGCTCGGCGCCAAGGGCATCAAGAAGCTGGACGAAATCGGTACGAACAAGTTCAAGCTGAGCAAGTCGTTCAAACTGGAGCCCGTCGACAAGTTCAAGCTGCCCAAGATGAAGGTGAAGGGCGAGGGGATTCTGAAGACCGTCCCGACCAAGACGGGCAAGGTGACGAAGCCCCTCGGAAGAAAAGATCTCTCGTTCTTCGAGGTCAAGAAAGGCAAGCCCAAGAAGGAAGCCAAGTTTGCCCTGGACCAGGTCCCCATGGATGTCACATTCGACATGGAGCACGGCCAGCCGTTGCTGCCGGGCATCCTCGTGACGCTGGAGGAGCCACAGGGCCTGCGCCCCGAGCCTCCTCTGGATCTCGGGGGATTGAGTGCCACATACGTGCCGGAACCGATGACCGCGATGACAGTAGGCGTGGGCCTGCTTGGCCTGCTTGCGGCCACGCGGCGCCGCAGTGCTTCCTCAAAGACGGTGGATGCGAACGCGGGCTGAGAGGCACAGCGCCTGCGCCGGAGACGACAGGGCCGTCACCGCGAATCTGCAGGGCGCGGGGGTGGGCCGTCGCTCCGGCTCGACCCCGCAGTGCTGCGCGGCGCGTGGTCGGTCGTTGGCGATTCGGTCAACGGCTCGCGCTCGCCCCGGTGACACATGTAACACGTGGCTCGGGATGCGTCAGGCCATGTGAACGCTTCGGCGTTGAGGTGCTCCACCATCCGCATCATCCGACGGGCCATGCGCTTGGCGGCCTTCACATCCGAGGCGTAATCGCTTGTCGCCGTAGCATGGCAAGCGTTGCATCGGACACCGAGCGACTGCGAAATCCGGCGCATCTCGCTGATCAGGGCGTCCCGTGCGATGTCCTCGGAGAGAACCTCTAGATTCGCGAGCCGCTGGTCTGGGACGGCGAAGGTCCGCTCGTCCGCCGGGCGCGGCGGCGCGTACGGGCCCGTAGAGGTGACAGGCGGCTGGTCGTTGAGTGAACGCTGGGTAGACGGCGGACGTTCGCGCTCGCAGCCAACCAGAGCGACGACCGTCAGACAGCTCCAGACCGCGTTGCGCAGGAGGCCGCCGGACGAGAGCACTGCTCTGTCGATCAGGCCCGACTGTCTTGGATTGGAGTGATGCACGCTCGTTGTTCCGTACGTTCGCGCACTGCCCGGAGTCGCCCCGCCGTTATGCCTGACGGTTGGCGGGTGTGCACACGTACAGTGTACCATGCTGACCGGCGGTCGAGTGTTCGATGAGAGAGGTATGCAGCCAAGCGCCGCGGAGCGTGCGAAGCCGCGTGAGCGGATGCCACTCGGCGCCCGGCGCGAGGCGGCTTGGTCGGCCCTTCCGTCGCACCGCAGCCCGTCACCCGATGACGTGCGTCGCGGTCTGGTGTGGGATCGTGCTGACGGGTGCCACGGAGGCGGCCTCACCTCGCGGTGCCGGACCACCGGCGGCTCCGGCGCCGTCGAGGTCCACCTATGTCGGCTCGGAAGCGTGTCGCTCCTGCCACACCGAGATCTACGACCTGTGGCGAACGACGCGGCACAGCTACTCCATCCTCACGTCCGAGCAGGCACGCCAAGCCGGTTTCCCCTTGCCGGAAGCGCGGCGCGGCGGGAACGCGCCGTCCGTGACGGCTTGGAAGGATGTCTCGTACGTCATCGGGGGACAGCAGCGGGTGACCTACGTCGACCGCACCGGAACCGTTCTGCCCACGAGCTTCGATCACCGGCGGCAGGAATGGAATGCGTTTCCTTCCCAGCCGGTGCAGGACTGCGTCCCGTGCCATTTCACGGGCGTCGGTGCAGGACCGGTTCATCCGGATGACGCGATCTTTCCGGGCCGCTGGGCCGAGATGAACATCGGTTGCGAGGCGTGTCACGGTCCGGGCGGTCGGCACATGGCGACGTACGCAGCAGAGGATATCCTCGTCGACGCATCCTCGCGCACGTGCGGCGAATGCCACACCGAAGTGAACCGCGTATTGCCGCCGGATGACCTGCACGCGGCCCACGACACCGTGCAGGTGTGGAATCACGATCGACACGCTACGGGCATGCCTTTCCATTCATTCTCCGCCCAGTGTGCGACCTGCCATTCACCCTATCGGGGCATGCCTCCCTCAGCCGCTGAGCACTCCCACCCGCTCGTGTTCAGCGAGGAGAAGCACAATATCTCCTGCATCGGCTGCCATAACCCCCACGCGCTGACCGATCCGCATTACAAGCGGGAGCGTGCGACGCTGGATCCGCCCATCCCCAATCAGCGACACGTTCTGCTCGGAACGGACCACGATTTCGCCACGCTGGATTACCTTCACATGGAGACCAACGAGCAGGTGTGCTTGCATTGTCACAAGGGGGCAGATCGGATCGAACTCGACCATGCGCATGCGTCCTGCACCGACTGTCACGTCGTCTTCCACCGCTCACGCGGCGTCGAGGCACGGGTGTTGCACGACGCCAATCACGACGCCTTGAGCTGTCGCCCGTGTCATCAGGATGCGGACCATCTGCTCACCATTCTCTACCGCGATCCCGTCTTCCTCGAACCGAAGCACGTTCACGACCTGCGGCGCTTGCCCGGGGCCGCCGTTTCCAAGTACGGCCTCGCCTATCCTCGACTGGCGCGTCGTCGCCCGCACAAAGCTGCCGACAGCACAGACCCGTCTGATCGTACCGATCATGACGGCCGTGCCGTCGACGCTCCACCGGACTCCGGCCGTGGGGTTGGCGTGACCGGGACGCCGGTGCCGGAGGTAACACCCCCGCGGAAGCGCCTGCGGGCGGAGTTGCAGCGCCTCTTTTCCGGTTCTCCTCACGCTGAACTGGCGGCAACGGACGCGACCGTTCGGATGCTCCAGGACGCGGTTCGGGAACAGCCGTTCTCGTTGGCGCTGCGCCTTCGGCTTGCGAGCAGCTACCTGCGATCGAACCAAGCCGAAGCTGCGAGCCACGTCCTGGATGGTGATGCACTGGCCTCGCCGTGGATCGTTTTGGACCTTGGGTTCGCCAAGGGGATGGTCCCGGCGGCGCTCCGCGTCGCGCAACGGGTACCCGCTCCGTGGCCGATTCCTGAAGAGGACCGCCTGTGTCGGCTGTTCGTCGAGCCGGCACAGCCGTGGATTCGGCTGTTCCTCTTGCTTCTGCGCGGCGAGTACGAAGCGGTCTTGACCCGGTTGGACGAGTTGGACGACGTCCGGCGCGTTGCGCCCGTGGGCGGACTCTATCGGGGGCTCGCGCAAATCGGCCTGCACGCCTACCGCGACGCAACCGAGACCCTACAGGCGGCCATCGGCGCCGAGGACACCGACGCCGCAGTGCGAACCGCGCTGGTATTGGCCTACGCGAAGCGCGCCAGGCTCTCACAGGCACGCGAGGTGCTCGATCCGCCCGGAGGCGACGGGCAGGACGACCCCGTGGCGCTCTATGTGCTGGCGACGGGGCTGTTCGGTGAGGGCAAGTATCGGGATGCGGCAGCGGTCGTAAGGCGAAGCCTGGCGCTCGACCCGGAGTTCGCCGCGGGACGTTTTCTGCTTGCCCGCACGCACATCGCGCGGGGCGAGGCCGATCCGGCGATTGCGGTGTACGAAGGCATCATCGCCGAAGACGCGACGCACCTTGATGCGCACCGGCAACTCGGCAACCTCCACAAGCTGATCAGCGACCAACTCCGCTATCGTGTCTACAGCGCCGGTGAGAGCGCCCCACATCCGACGGAGACCGTTGCGAATCGGACGCACCGAAGCGCAACGTGGGACGCGCTGGCAGACCGGCACGCGGGCCGTGCCTTGGGGGAGTATACGATCGCGCTGGGCCTACGCCCGGCGGCGCCGGTCGTGCTGTATCAGGTGGCCGAGTTGGACCGCCGCGCGGGCCGATTGGCGCGCGCCCTGCGGCTCTTCGAGCGTTTGAGCGAGCGCGAGCCGACCGTCTGGCTCTACCCGTACCGCGCGGGCACTGTTCTGATCCAGATGGCGCGGCCGAAGGAGGCCGTGGCCAGGCTACAAGCTTCGCTCGAGCTGGCACCGACGGAGGGTGACATCTACGTAGCCCTCGGTTTCGCCCGCGCACGTCTGCGCGAATGGGATCGCGCGGTCGAGATCCTCGAGGCCGGCGCGATCCACCAGCCCTTCAGCCCCGCACTGTACAACAATCTCGGAGCGGCCTATGCGAGCCAGGGCGATCTGGATCGCGCCGTACGCGCCCTGCATCGCGCGCTCGACTTGGGCACCTTTCCGCTGCCGCGCCGACATCTGACGCTCACGAATCTTGGCCTTGCGTATTTCCGGCAACACCGTCGGCAGGACGCGGAGACAGCGTTGCGCAGCGCTCTGCACCAGTACCCGGCTGATCCGCTCGCCGCGGACTTGCTGCGGGCGCTGCGCTCGGATTCCGTGGGCGATGGGGCCGCCCGGCTGCGCGAGCAGCCGTTTGTCTTCAACGACTTGCTCGAGCTGTTCGGCGAGGTGAGCACCGTTTCGGCGATCGAGTTCCTGAGATGACACATCGACCATCATTCCGTGCCGTGAGCCGCGTGGCCGTGTCGCTGGCGAGCTTCGCGCTGCTGGCGTGGGCGGCCGTCAAGTACGCGACCCAGTGGGACGCACCGAGCAGCCTGCGGTGCCGCGTCACCAATGTGGGCGTGCCCGTCATTCCCGAAGAAGCGATGGTGCAGGTCTTCGCCACCGGCCTGGACGCCGAACTCATTGCCGCGGGCCGTGCGCAGGAGCGGATCAGCCTCGCCCCCGATGACTATGACGTGCGCGTGACACTAACCGGCTCGCACGCCCATCCGACCCGGTGGCTCCGCGGGGTGGAAGTCTTGCGCGGACAAGCGGCGGTTGTCGAGGCGGACTTCGCGGTCGGGGCACTTCGCGTCGACGTGGCCGTTGGCGGTTCCGGTCCCGCAGCGGACACGGTGGTCGTCTACGTCTTCACGCCGGGTGAGAAGGAAGAGCCCCTTACCGCGGTCGCACCGCGCGAGCCGGCCGTTGTGGCCGCGGGCCGCTACGACGTGCGCGTGGTGCTCACCAACGACACGCAGGAAAAACAGGTAAAGTGGCTGAGAGATGTCGAGGTAATTGCAGGGCGAGAGCGCACCTTGCACGCATCGTTCGCACGCGGCAGTCTGCTCGTGTCGGCCTTCAACGCCAATCGGCCCCTGGGAGGTGATGCGGTTGCGCTACACGTGTATCGGCACGGCGACGCGCAACAAGAGGTCGTGGATACCGGTGCGGCGGGCGTCGCGCTCGGCCTTCCCGTGGGGGTCTACGACGTGTGTGCCGCCTTCCTCGAATCGCACGATCGGCCGAAGCGTTGGATCCGTGGACTCGAAATTCGGGATGACGAGATCGCGAAAGCACGCGTCGACTTTACCTCCGGACACGTGAGGGTTGACGCCCGACTTGACGGCGACCTGCCGCTCGAACCGTACCAGGCGTACGTCTATTTCTACCGCACCGAGGATCACGCGGAACCGCTGGCCTACGTGCCTGCGGGTGAAGCGGCACTGCTCCAGGCCGGCCGCTATGACGTGCGCACGGAGCTGTTTCGCTCGGTGGATCGGCCTGAACGCTGGCTTCGCGATCTTGCCGTGGAGGCGGGCAAGGAACGCCACGAGACCGCGGCTTTTGCGTCGGGCTACCTGCTCGTCAGGGTGTTTGAGGCCGACGGCACGGAGTTGGTCGGACACAACGCAACCGTGGGTATCTATCCCCACAACCATCGGGAGCATGCGCTGAGCGTAGCGCGTCCGGCGGAACGCATGTTGATGTCGTCCGGTCTGTACGACCTCTGTGTGACAGACACGCGGACTGCCGGCAGAGAGGTCTGGGTTTCGCGTGTGGCTATCCTGCCCGGTGAGTCGACCACCCGTTCCGTAGCGCTCGATGCGACTGCAAGAGAAGGGGAATGAACGTCACGTTCGTACCGCGAACGACGATCGTCCCTGCGCTCGCCTACGGGAGGCAAGCCGAGCCGGCCGCGGCGCAAGGCTCACATGCCGAACGCTGCCTCGCCACGATGACGGTCCCGGCCGTGAGCAACAGCAGGCTGATGAGCATCAGCCCCCATTCGGACACGGCCGGCACCGGCGGCGCTTCGACCGTCACGAGCAGCCACTGGTCGACGTTGTCGCAGATGACATCGACTTCGGTTTCTGCGAAGCCGCCGGTGATCGTATGGCTGAGGTCAATGCCCGACTTGAGGACGTTGATTCCCGCGGCCGGAACGAGGCCGATGTAGTAGTCCCCCAGTGGTATGCCGGGCGGAAAAGTCACTTCGCCGTGGTAGAGTGCCTTGACGCCAAGCATGTCGGTTCGGCCGACGCCGGCGCTCATGTACACGACCGGATCGTCGTCGGGGCTCACCCACCAGGAGTATCCGCTGCCGGGGCCGAGCAGCACTCCCGGTACGGGGGTACCCGTCGTGTAGTAGTCCTGACCCGGTCCCCCCGCGTCCGCCGCCACGACCACGGAGCCCGGCCCGTTGCCACCGATGTTGAACCCATCGGGATGCGTGATGACGGCCGGGGTGACGGAAGGACGGCTCGCACCCCCGTCAAGCAATTCGCCGGGAGCACTGGCAACTTCATCCCGCAGTTCGATATCGAAGACCAGGTTTGCCGCCCCTTGGTTGTCGCCGGTCACCTCCACCCACACGTCGTAGGCTACGGTGCCACCAGGACTGATCACCGTGGCGGACGTGGCTTCCAGCCAACTGTCTACGGTGGCAAGGACCGGAGTCGCGATCGAACAGGCAATGAATATGGCAAGGATGAACGCTTCTCGGCTCATTCTTCTCTTCTCCTCTCCTCTCCTTCCGTGGTGGGCCGTCATTCGCCGTGACGACAGCCCCACACGAGGACGGCAAGCGAGACCCGTCCATTCTACTCGCTGCGCCGTTGATCGCAAGAGCGACGCGTTCACGCCTCATGTGGCCGGATCGATCCGCACGAGCCTTCGTGCCTGCGGTCGAGCCCGGCCGCGAATCGACCGGTCTCCGCTGCCATCACGGGGTTCGGGACGACAAGACACGCGCGACCTTTGCCGCTACTCTTAGCGAGGGCGCTGCCTCCGCTCCCCCGGCTTGTTTCGCCTTCCCCAGGAGGGTCGCCGGGGCGCTCCATGGCATGGCCAATACCAATCCGGCTCTCATAGCGGCCGGCGCAGAAATTTGGGGCAGGGTAGAATGCCATTAAGCTAAGCTGCATGTTGTTGTTCTAGCAGGCGTTTGCGTAA
>CAYMME010000281.1:0-12127 GCA_964391465.1 uncultured Planctomycetales bacterium | reverse complement strand
CGATCGCACCGAGACACTCGGCGAAACGATCGACCCCGACACGGCGGGTGAGGCGGACCTGCAGCAGCTCAAGGAACTCGGCGTCGAGCAGCAACACGTGCGCGAGTTGCTGGAAGAGATGGTGTCGGGGTCCCGGCCGGGAGGTTGACGATGCGATCGTCTCTGCGAAAGGTATGCGTGTAGCGTGTTCTGTGTAGCGCCAAACGGTGTTTCAGGGTGCCACGGGCGGCTCGTCCGCCCGTGTTCTCCGGAGAAGGCACTGGCAGGCAAGCTGCCAGTGGCACCCGACGCTGAACGCGTGCTGCGGAAGAGCGATGGAGCATGCCGGCGGCATTGGGTGCGGTGGGGTGCGGTGTTCGCTCTCGCCGTAGGCCTGATCGCGGTTGCCGAGCCGGTTCGTGGCGCAGAGGGCGAAGCGACGGCGCGCAGCACCACGCAGCCGACTTCCGACGCGGCCGGCGAAACTGTCCGACCGCAACCTGCCGACGACGAGCTGATCCGCAGAATGCTCGATCGCGCGGCCGGTGAGGGCGATGACGAAGAAGTGCTCCAACGGGTCATGCGGCTGATGGAAGCGTCGCGACTGCGGCTGGCCGCCCAGTTTGATCCGGGCGAGCAAACCCAACGCGTGCAACGGCGAATTCTCGATGATCTGGACGAGGCGATCAAACGATCCGGAAAGCGGCGAGGTCGGCCGCAGCAGAAGCAACAGCAGAAGAAGTCTGCGGACCGTCGCAGTCGTGGGCAACGTCAGCAACAGCAGCAGCAACAGAAGCAGAACAAGGCGGCGAGCGATCAGCGCAAGCGCGCGGGTGACGAGGCGCCCGTTGGGAGAGGCGAGGCAGAGAACGGCAAGGTCACGCGGACGCCGGTGGAGCGTGGTCGGCAGTGGGGAAACCTGCCGGCCCGCGATCGCGACGCCGTGCTTCAGGGAATCAAGGACGACTACTTGCCGAAGTTCAAGGAGATGATCGAGCGCTACTACAAGGCGCTCGGCAGACCGGAGAGCGAGCGGTGACGAACCGTGTGGCCGGGACAACGCGATTGAGTGCTGTTGTGTGCGTGGCCGCGGTGCTGCTGCCGGGTGCCCCATCCCTGACGGCTGTATGTCAGGGGTGGGGGACTGAGGAGTCGGTGTTGACGTGACGGGTTACGGAGCCGTATTGCGTCCCCCACCCTTCGCAAACAGCCGCGAAGGATGGGGCACCCCAAGACCGGAGAACGAGCGGTGACAAGCCGTGCGGTTGGGACAACCCGACTGAGTGTTGTTGCGTGCATGGCCGCGGTGCTGCTGTCGCAGGTAACGGTTCTCGCGCGCGTGCAGACGCGGCCGGTCGCGCCGCTCGCGGAGATCACCCCGCCGGTTCGGCAATCGGTGCGCAAGGCTCTGGAGTGGCTGGCGGCGCAGCAGGCCGCGGACGGGTCCTTTGGCGGCGGCGGTCACTACGGGCGGCACGTCGGCATCACGGGGTTGGCGGGGATGGCCTTCATGAGCGGCGGGCACGTTCCCGGCCGGGGTCAGTACGGCGCGGCCGTCGATGGGTGTTTGCAGTTCATCCTCGCCAACAGCTCCGAAAGCGGGTTGCTGGCGGCCGACACCTCGCACGGACCGATGTACGGGCACGGCTTCGCCACGCTCTTCCTGGCCGAGGTCTACGGCATGACCCCTCGCTACGAGATCCGCGAGCCGCTGCGCAAGGCGGTGCGCCTGATCGTGGCCACGCAGAACGACCAGGGCGGCTGGCGCTACCAGCCGGTGCGCAACGACGCCGACATCTCCGTGACCATCTGCCAGGTCATGGCCCTGCGGGCGGCGCGCAACGCCGGCCTGACCGTGCCCAAGAGCACGATCGACCGGGCGGTCCGGTACGTTCGCAACAGCCAGAACGCCGACGGAGGGTTCCGCTACATGCTCGATTCGGGCAGTTCGGCCTTCGCACGCTCGGCCGCGGGCGTGGCGGCCCTTCAGTACGCGGGTGAGTACGATGCCGAGGAGATCGACCGGGGCATCGAGTACGTGATGGGCTACCTGCCGGGCAAGGGCGAGCACGTGAGCCACTATTTCTACGGTCAGTACTACGCCGCCCAGGCCATGTTCATACGCGGTGGGGAGGCTTGGCAGGTCTGGTGGCCCGCCATTCGCCGCGAGTTGCTGGGTTCCCAGGCTGTCGAGGGGTTCTGGCGGAGCCAGGCCGGCAACGAGTACGGCACGGCCATGGCGCTGATTATTATGCAGATTCCCAACCGGCTGCTGCCGATTTTTCAGAAGTGATGATGAACCGTCCGCGAGACAACATGCCCGCCCCGCCGATTGCATCCGACGCGAACTGCGAGATGCCTTCCGTGCGATTCCGCCCCTTCGCCCCTCCGTCCCTCCGCCCCTCTGTCCCTCCGTCCCTCCGTCCCTCCGTCCCTTCCGCACGGGGCACCCATGCGTGGCGGCACGCGGTTATGCTTGTCGTGATCGCCTGCCTGTCGAGCGGGCCCGCGACGGCCTTGCCCGTGTCGGTCAAGACGATCGGCACCGAGGCGGAGGCAGGGGCGCTGCAATCGTTCTCGCTCGACGGCGGGTTGCGTTGGATCGACTCGTCCGGGAGCGAGCAGGTCGTGGCGCCGGCCGACGTGGTTCAAATCAGCACCGCAACGGAGTCCGCGACGAGTCTGTCCGAAGGAGTTGCCGTTCATCTGACGGGTGGCGGCGTCTTGTACGGGAACATCGTCTCGGGCACCGAAGAGATCGTGCGCATTGCGCCGCAGGGCTTCGGTCCGGTTGAGGTTCCGCTTGCGGAGGTGACCGGGCTAGCCACTTTCGTCGGACGGCTCCTGCCGTCAGGAGGGCAGGCGGCGGCAAATGTCCTGCCCGACGTGTCCGGGCCCGACGACGTGTTGCTGTTGGGCAACGGCGACCGCATCAGCGGGGCGGTGGTGCGCATCAGCGAGCAGGGCGTGACCTTCGACACGGACGCGGGCGTCTCGACCGTGCCCTTCGAGCGGTTGCTCGGTGCGATCCTCGAGCCGCTGGCGGCCGAGCGTCCGGACCGCCTGCGGGCGCGGGTGCTCCTTGCCGACGGGTCGCGATTGGAGGCCCAATCGTTGCAGTGGACCACCAAGTCGCTGCGGGCGCGGTTCTACTCGGAGACGCAGCACGAAGTGCCGCTCGATGCCGTGGTGCGCGTCGAGGTGGTCGGGGGGCGCTGGCAGTGGCTGTCCGAGCTCGACCCGGTGAGCTTCGCACACACCCCGTTCCTGACCCTGGATTGGCCGTGGCAGCGCGACCGCAACGTGCGGGGCGGCCCCGTGCGCGTCGGCGGCACGCACTTCGAGCGCGGGATCGGCGTGCACAGCCAGTCGCGGCTCGTGTACGAAACCGGCGGCGACTTCGCCGTCTTCTTCTCGCACTTCGGCCTGGACGACACGGCCGGGCCGCTCGCCGACGTGGACATCGAGATACGCGTCGACGGCCAGACCCGTTTCCACCGCAAGCACATCAAGCATCGCCCGCCGGACCAACATGAGCCCGGCGACCCGATCCGCATCGAGCTAGACGGCGCCAAGCGCCTCGAGCTGATCGTCACCTTCGGCCAAAACGGCGACGTACAAGACCGCTTCAACTGGGCCGGCGCGGCCCTGATCCGCTGACGCACACCCGTGCTGGTCGACACGCCCGACGTGTGGTAGAATCACGGTGGAGTTGGTCATCATGATTGCGATCGACCAGGAAACCGAGTCCAAGCTGCGAGAGGTTCTGGGTGGCGATCTGGACCGCATCGCCCGCGACACGTTGATCGCGGAGGCCTATCGGACAGGCAAGCTGTCCATCGGCCAGGCCGCCCGGCTGCTCGACCTGTCGATCCACGACGCCTACGGATTCCTCAAGGATCGCGGCATTCCCGTCAACTACACCCTGGCTGACTTCGAGGCCGACTGTGAAGGTCTCCGCGAACTGCGGAACGTCGCGCAGTGATCGTTGTCTCGAACACGTCTCCGCTGTCGCGATAGATCCGCTTGTCGTTCGGTCTGCGAGTCATGACGCAACCGGCAGCGAGACATCCCAGCCCCAACGGGGCGCCGGGTGGTCAGCCCAGGGCGCGAGCCCTGGGGATTCGTTGCCGTCAAGCGCCGAGCCCCGGCGGGGCGATGCTTGTTCTCGCGCGGGCGCGCGTTGCGCAACCGCGAACGTAGTTGCAGGCTCTGAAGCGCCGCCCCTTCGGGGCTTGCCGGTTTCGATACCGTTGACCCAGGGCTTGCGCCGGCGGGCGCCGGCCTGCGCCGGCCTGCGCCCTGGGCTAACCACCCATCGCTCCTACGGAGCTGGACCCGAGCAACCGAGGGCTCATGTCCGGCGCTGCTCGCTTCGTGCCATTCCCGTCCGTTCCCTCGATGTCCACCTGTTGTTGCAGGATTGTATCCCCTCCTCGCCTGTTTCGCCGTCAGATTACACCGAAGCCGATGTTCTTCAATCACACACCAGAACCTGAAGCAACGTACGGGTCTGGATGAGGGCGGGTCTTGAACCGCTCCGTCAAACGAAGTATCGTCACCGAAATGATGGGGATCTGTCCGGGGCTTGCTGGCGGGCGGACGGCACGTCGGACACCGGCAGTGAGCTGACATCGTTCGGGAGGAGATCGCGGATGGAGCGCGGAGCTGGTGTACTCGCAGGAATCGTACTGCTCGTCGCGAGTCTCCAGGTGCGGGGACCGGGCGCGGCCGTCACGCTGGTTCGGGACGGGAAGCCTGCCTCCGTGATTGTCGTGGTGAAGGATCCGACGCCCGCGGTGCGACTGGCGTCGCTGGAGCTGCAGCATCACATCGAGCAGATTACCGGGGCCGTGGTTCCGATCAAGGGCCCCGATGAGGTAGCGGAAGGCGTGCGCATTCTGGTGGGCGAAAGCGCGGCCACGCGCAAGCTGGGCCTGAAGGGGGAGGACTTTCAGCCGCAGGAGTACCTCATTCGCATCAAGGACGACACGATCGTTCTGATGGGACGAGACTGGCAGGACACCGAGGCCAACCGCAAGGAACGCGGCTGTGACACGCATCTGCGATCGCTTGACGATTGGCGCAAGACGATTGACTACAACGCGGCCGTGGGCCGTCAGGGGGCCAGAGAGAAGCGCATCGAACTGCCGGGCGTTCTGGACGACCAGGGTACGTGCTATGCTGTCTACGACTTCCTGGAGCGATTCTGCGACGTACGCTGGTACGGCCCGACGCCGCTGAACGTCGTGTTCCCTTCTCGCGGAACTCTGGTCGTGCCGCCCGCGGAGATCCGGCGCACGCCCTCGCTACTGCATCGTCACGGCCGCGGCTGCAACTGGCCGATCATTCAAGTGCAGTGGAACAACCCCGGTGGCGAGCAGACGCAGCTCTTCTACCGGCGGCTCCGGTTCGGCGGTGAGAAGTGGGCGGGCAATCATTCGCATTCGACCTTCCGGAAACGGTTCC
This sequence comes from uncultured Planctomycetales bacterium, assembly GCA_964391465.1. Lineage (GTDB taxonomy): Bacteria > Planctomycetota > Phycisphaerae > UBA1845 > CAYMME01 > CAYMME01. The sequence goes on along the minus strand of CAYMME010000281.1, from coordinate 6,679 downwards.
TCGTGAAGGATCCCGACCGCCCCGAGCCGTGGGATCGCAGCCGGCCGGACTTCTTCGCCGTCGGCTGGGAGAAGGAAGGGCATTGGCGGCAGCTCTGCCTAACCAACCCGGACCTGGTCCGGCAGGTCGCCCAGGACGCCCGCGACTACTTCGACGGCAAGGGTCTCAAGGGCAAGCAGCCGGCCTCGGGCGACTACTTCACCTTCGTGCCGGCGGATAGTAACCACTGGTGCAAGTGCAATCGGTGCCAGGCCGTGCTCGCGCCCGGCAAAGCACGTGACATTCGGCACACCTTCGGCACGGGGACGGCCAGTGACTACGTCTTCAGTTTCGTCAACGCCGTTGCGAAGGAGGTGCGGAAGACGCATCCCGACAAGTACATCGCCACGCTGGCCTATCACGTCTACTCCTACCCGCCGACGTTCGAGCTCGAGCCCAACGTCGCGGTGGCCCCGTGTGTACAGCTGTGCTACGGCTATCAGAAGGGGACGTTTGCCAACGACGCGACCTTCTACGGCCAGTGGGTCGCACACAAAGGCCGGCGGATCCACCTGTGGAACTACTTCCACCACCCCATGGAACTGGCGATCATGGGCAAGTGGAAGTGCTTTCCGTGCTTCATGCCCGATGTCATATCGCAGTGGGTGAAGCGCTATCACCGTGACGGCGTGCGGGGGTTCTTCCTGTGCGGCATCCCGCAGCAACTGGACTACTACCTGTACATGCAGACCGCCTTCAACGCCGACACGGACTACCGAAAGCTTGTGGACGAGTTCTTCACTCGCTATTTCGGTGCGGCCGCCGAGCCGATGCGGACGTTCTACTACCGTATTTCCGAGATCAACCGCGAAGAGGGCGTGCTGGGCACGACCTCCAAGGCTTCGTGGGAACGGCTAGGCACCGAGGAACGCATGAAGGAACTCGGTGCCCTGATGGACCGCGCCGTCAAGCTCGCCGGGAGCGATGTGGAGAAGCGGCGCGTGACCACCTGGCGAAAGGGCGTATGGGATTACATGGTCGAGGGCCGCAAGCAGTACCTCCAGAAAACCGCCGACAAGGAGCAGAAGTAGCAGCCCCGGGGTGGGCCGGGAGCACATGAAGGGCTCAGCGCGGGATTCGCCCGCAACCCAAGAACGGTGCAGTTACCCTTCTCCGAACCGCGACCGTGAGGGAGCGGCGACCACGCAGTGCGGCCCGCGGACGGGAGGCAAACCAAGGGCGAACAGAATCTTGTCGGCGCGACAAGATTCTGCGAGATAGTCGTACGAATAACCTTCGACTGTGCCTCGATTCAGGAGGGATGGAATGATGGTCAGGAGGGCTGTGACGTGAAGCGGGCAGGAGTCATGAGTGCGGTCGTGTGTCTGGCAAGCTGTCTGGGCGTGGCGGCCGTCGGCGGCGAGCCTGGGCGAGACACGCCGTGGCGTGGGGTGCATGTCATGGCGTGGGGGCCGGCGGGCGGGCCGGAAGGGCTGAGCGTGCTGAAGCGCGCGATCGCCGAGGTGCTGGCGCCGCTGGGCGTCAACGTGCTGGTCTACGAGGTGGACTACAACTTCGCCTTCGCGTCGCACCCGGAGCTGCGGTACGAGCCGGTGATCACGAAGGCTCAGGCACGGGACCTGGCGGCGTTCTGTGGCAAGCATGGCGTTCGGCTGATCCCACAATTCAACTGCCTGGGGCACCAGTCGTGGGTCAGACAGAACGTCGTCTTTCCACTGATGACCAAGTATCCCGAGGTCGAAGAAGCTCCGGACCTGTCCGAGGCTGAGGCGGCCAAGACGCTCAAGAGTTGGTGTCCGCTCCACCCACGGGTCAATGAGATCGTCTTCGCGTTGATGGACGAGCTGATCGATGCGTTTCAGGCCGACGCCTTCCATGTCGGCATGGACGAGGTGTTGGTCATCGCCAGCAACAAGTGCCCGCGATGCAAGGGCAAGGATCCCGCGAAGCTGTTTGCCAAGGCCGTCAACGACTACCACCGGCACCTGGTCACCGAGAAAAAGCTGACCATGCTGATGTGGGGGGACAGACTGCTGGATGCATCCAAGAAGGGGCTCGGGCGTGGATGGGAGGCGAGTAACGTCGGCACGGCCCCGGCCATCGACATGATTCCAAAGGACATCGTCATTTGCGACTGGCACTACAGCGTGCAGGAGGACTACCCGTCGGTGCGATACTTCCAGCAAAAGGGCTTTCGCGTCTGGCCCGCGAGTTGGAAGGGCGTGAAGGCGGCCGAGGCGCTCATCGACTGTGCTCGCAAGGACGCGACGGAACGGATGCTCGGACACCTGTGCACGTCGTGGGTCCTCAGACCGGGCAGGTTCGCCCAGGCGTTGCTGGGGGAGGGGGATCCCACGGAGTTGGAGGATCGTGCGACCCCCGCGGCCGCAGCCGTGCGGGCGTGCATGAAGACGCTGAGCGCGCGCGGCGCGTCGGGGCCGTCGCACTGACGCAGCTCTTGCGTCAGAAGTGGACGAGGACGGTCGGAACCGCGGAACCATCAAGTCGACGAGCGGCAATGAGAACAAGCATCATTGGAATGACCTGCACACTCAGCCTGGCGCTGTTTGCCTCGAGTGCGGGCGGCGCTGCTGCCAATCCCATTCCCGTCGCCCCCGGGAGTCGGCAGATTTCGCTGCAAGTGGGCGAGTTGTCCGCGCTGCCGAAGCTGCCTCATGCGACCCGCCACCGAGTCTGGGACTCGCTCGCCAACAAAGACGGCTGGGCGGCGCGATTCTCCAAGCCGAGGCAGGGTCGTGTGCCGCAACCGGGGCAGCGGGGGGGCGGCCACAGCCGGGGTGCTCGCGATGTGGTACTATCTCCAGTGCTCCGGCTTTTGGACGCGGGATTGTATCGGAGCATAGGGCGAGGAACGACGCATGAAGTGGAATCGCAGGGAACAAGTAATCACCGCATGCGTAATGCTCATGTGTGCTGGCGTGGCTGTAGTGCGCGCGCTGACGACGCCGTCGACGCATACATCCGTGCTCGCGTGGATGACCGTCGGGTTCGGCGTCGTGGCTGGCGTGCTCTTCTTCCGCCTCGCCGCTCGCGGCAGCAGGAATGACCGACGGTGAGGCCGGGTGCGCGCCGCTGCACGGGAGTCGGACAACCGGAATCATATAGTCTTCGTCTGGACCGGCTACCGCTGGCCTGCTGCTAGGAGAGAACGGTGGGGTCAGATCCAGATGGGTACGCGCGCCGCGTTGGCAAGGCGGCGCTTGGCCTTCGAGCATGATGAATTGAAAACCGGGACGGGTTTGGTTTCTGCGTCACAAGATCGACGCGCCTAGGATTCGCACGGCACTGCATCACGTTCAGGCGGCCGCGGGAGTCGTGCCAAGTCACGTTTCACCCATGTACGCGTGGTGGGCGCACCACGTCGGCCAGTCCGTCGGGGCTGACGCCGATTGACGGGCCCTGATCGCGGGGTCGGTGATATCCGTGTAGGATGCCACGCGCTATCCGCGGCAAAGCCCGCGAAGCACCACGGTGCGCGAGCGATCGGGGAGAACATACCAATGCGCAGACAAGATCCTGTTCCGCCCGGCCTCACGAACGTCATGTCGGGGCTCTGCGTCGTTGTGGCGGTCTTGTCGGTAGCGGCATGCCCGACGCATGGTGCCGAGCCGATTGTCATCGGCTCGCGCCTGGAGCCCCTGTTCGATTCCTTTCTGCTCGACAAGCTGGAAGGGGCTCGGCTGACGCTCCGCCGGCCGACACCGCGTGAGGTCGCGATCGTGCATGACGAGCCCTGGGAGGGTAACACGTCCGGCTATCACACCGTGTTTCAGGATGGGGATCTCTATCGCATGTACTACCGCGGGCATGCGATGGACGCATCAGGGAAGCTGAAGATGGCGCACTCGGAGGTCACCTGCTATGCCGAAAGCCGCGACGGCATTGTCTGGACCAAGCCGACCTTGAAGCTTTGCGAGTGGGCCGGGTCCAACGAGAACAACATCGTGTTGATCGGCGACGGCACGCACAACTTCTCACCCTTCAATGACCCGCGTCCGAACTGCCCGGCCGGCGAGCGGTACAAGGCGGTCGGGGGGACGTACCTGACCGGCCTGCTCGCGTTCAAGTCCGCTGACGGTGTTCATTGGTCGAAGATGCAGGACAAGCCCGTCGTGACCGAAGGTGCGTTCGATTCCCAGAACGTGGCCTTCTGGGATGCGCATCGCCAGCAGTACGGGCTCTACCTCCGCATCGTGCCCAAGCGGGAATCGGGGAAGAGCCTGCGCCTGATCAGCATGACCACGTCGAAGGACTTCCTGAACTGGGCCCCGCAGAAGGAACTCGTCTATCCCGGCTCACCCGATCAGCAGATGTACACCAACCAGATCCAGCCCTACTTCCGAGCCCCGCACGTGCTCGTGGGCTTTCCCACGCGGTACGTGGCCCGGCCGCTCACCGAGCACGTGAAGCGCCTCGATCCGGTCCCGCTCCGTACGAAGATGACGAAGTCGTACCAGCGGGTGGGCTCGGACCTGACCGACGGACTGTTCATGACGAGCCGGGACGGATTGAACTTCCACCGATGGGATGAGGCCTTCCTCAGGCCGGGACCGCAAGGGGAGGGACGCTGGATGTACGGCGACAACTATCAGGCCCTGGGCTTGGTCGAAACCCGGCCCTCGATTGCCGGAGGACCGAAGGAGATCTCCCTCTATTCCGCCGAGCAATCCTGGCGCAACGACCGCCGGATGCGGCGCCACACGATCCGACAGGACGGCCTCGTTTCAGTCCGCGCTCCTCTGACGGGCGGCGAACTTCTCACCAAGCCGCTTGTCTTCGACGGACAGTCGCTGATCATCAACTACGCCACGTCCGCCGCCGGCAGCGTTCGCGTGGAGCTGCAGGACGCGAACGGAAAGCCGCACGACGGATTCCGTCTGGAAGACTGCCCGGAGCACTACGGCGATTCCGTCTCGCAGCCAATCCACTGGAAGCAAGGTGGCAACGTGAGCCCGCTGGCCGGTAAACTGATTCGCATTCGTTTCGTACTGCGAGACGCCGACCTCTATTCGTTTCGCTTCCTGAAATCGTGACCCCATCGAATGGGCATGCCCATGTGCGTGCGTCATTCGTTCGACGGTGGCACCGGCCGCGGTGAGTGGTCCGAGGGACGACGATCACCGTCGAAGTGCGGTGGTCCGTTGGGCCGGACGAGATGACCAAGCAAGGCCGCGTCTCTCGCGTTTCACGGCCGACGGTGGGCTCCAGACCCACGGGTGGTCAACGCTGTTCGTTCCCGTCGCCGAAGCGGATGTCCTGGGCCGACCGCCCGGCGCCGGTGCAGTACTCGACCAGCATGGCGATGTAGGTGCGTTCCTCGGTCTTGCTCGAGTCGAGGTTCAGAGCGGTCTCGGCGCTCTCGACGGTGGCCTGAGTCGGCCCCTCGATTTCGACGTAGCAGCCGAGGTGCGGCAGCTCGTCCAGCTCCACCTGGCAGTCCTTGTAGTCCCACGTCTCGCGCCGCTTGTCGAACGAGACGACCTGCGCGTAGCCGAGCGCCTCGAGGATGGCGCAGGTGGTTTCGGCGCTGCCGATCTCGACTTCGAGCTCTTGGCGGCTCTTCACGCGGCCCGGTTGGCGAGGTCCTTTGAACGTCAGCGTGCCCGTCGGTCCGCGCTTGCCGTCGATCTCGAGCAGCGAGCGGACCCGCAGCCCCGTACCGGCGTCGAGGAGGCTTCGGTCGGGTCGATCGAAGATACAGTTGCGCTCGAGCACGCTGCCGCGGTGTTGCGCTCCGCCGGCGATCAACGTTTTCCTTACGGCGTCGTGCGTTTCGACCTTCAGTTTGATTTCGGTTTCAACGTGCATGCACTCGTTTCCGGAAGCGCGGGGTTGGTCGGTCGCCGCATCGCAAGGGTGCGGTTCGTAATGGGGCCGCTTCCTGACGGGCGCGGTTCGGAATCAGAGGACCGACCGTGCAGCGACCTTACACCAGATCAAGCTGGGTGAGAATGGCGTCGGCGGCCTGCTCGCCGGAGTGGACGCAGTCGGGGATGCCGACGCCGCCGAAGGCGTTGCCGGCCAGGCTCAGCCCGCGGTGGCCGTCGACGCGCTCGCACATCCGGGCCACGTTGTCGAGGTGGCCGACGGGGTACTGCGGCATCGACTGCGGGTAGCGGTGCAGTACGGAGAAGAGCGGTCGGCCGTGGATGCCCAGCAGGGCGGTCATCTCGTTCTCGACGGTCGCAGTCAAATCCTCGTCGCTGCGCTCGTACTGCTCAGGGTTCAGGGTCCCGCCGACGAAAGCTCGCAGCAGTGCGTGATCGGTCGGCGCCCGCCCGGCGAACTTCACCGACGAGTAGCTCGCGGCAATGATCGGCCGGCGGTCGACGGCCGGCACGACGAACCCGAACCCGTCGAGTGGGTCGGACACGGCGTCGCGCCGATACGCCAGCGATACCGTGGCCGACGATGCGTACTCGATCGAGCCCAGGGCGGAGGATAGCTCCGGGTCGAGGTCGGCGAGAATACGGGCGGATTGCGGTCCCGGAGTGCTCAGGATCACCGCGTCGGCCTCAATCGACTCGCCGTCGGCGAGTGTCAGCCGCCAGCCATCGCCGTCCGTGCGCGCCAATGCTCGCACCTCGCAGCTCGTCTCCGCGACGCCGTCGCCCAAGCGGTCGGTGATCGTGTCGACGAGCAGCCTCATGCCGCCATC
>CAYMME010000280.1:0-12151 GCA_964391465.1 uncultured Planctomycetales bacterium | reverse complement strand
CTTCGAGCGTGCCCGGCCCCCAACCCTTGCGGGTGAAGCCGACGACGTAGCCGGCTTGCTCGAGCAGGTCGGGGTAGACCGAGTATTTCTTGGGCAGCATGCTCCAGAGGTTCGCGCCGTTCTCAAGTCGGTGGACGGCCTGGCCGGTCAGGATCCCGCCGCGCGAGGGCGTGCAGGACGGGGCGGCGCAGAAGGCGTGCGTGAACAGAACGCCCTCGGCCGCGATGCGGTCGAATGTCGGCGTCTTGATGCCGCGGCAGCCGTACGCGCCGGCATGAGGCCACGACCAGTCGTCGGCGATTGCGAAGAGGATGTTCGGTCGTTCAGTGGCCGCCTTGGCCGCACCTTCCGCTTGGACAGGCAGTCGCGCGCACCACGTCAGAGGCAGCGCCAACCATAGCGCGCCTCGAACCATGCGTCCGTACCTGTGGTTGCTCGGGGGCTCGATCATGATGCGTACTCCGTGGGGCAAGGTGTGCTGCCGGCTCTGCCGGCATCGCACGCTCCCTGACGGTCGCGTCTCGGTGGAGGGCAGAGATCATCCACTCTGAGACACCTCGCTAGCTCGCAGCTTGCGCGTTGCGGGATCGTACCATCTGTGTCCTCGCCGTGTCGACCGAGTAGATGAGTAGCGCGGTCCAGATGCAGCCGAAGCTGATGAGGTGGTCGCGGGTGAAGGTTTCGCCGAACGCGAAGACGGCGAGCAGGAACTGCTCGCTCGGGCCGATGTATTGCAGGAAGCCGATGGTGGCCATGCGCAGGCGCCGGGCCGCGTTGGCGAACCACAACAGCGGCACCGCCGTTACCACGCCGGCCAGAGCCAGCAGTACATCCATTTGCCACGAGACCGAGCGAAACGTGCCCTCACCGCGCACGGCGAGATAGCCCAGGTAGGCCAGCGCGAACGGAAACAGGAGGCACGTCTCCACCGCCAGCCCGGTGAGGGCGTCGGCCTTCGTGATCTTGCGGAGCAGGGCGTAGAAGCCGAACGTACCGGCCAGGGTCAGAGCAACCCACGGCAACGTGCCGCAGCCGAGGGTCAGGTACACCACGCCGGCGGCGGCGAGGGCCACGCTGACGGTCTGCGCTCTGCCGAGACGTTCGTGCAGGAATATCAACCCGAGCAACACGATGACCAGTGGGTTGATGAAGTAGCCCAGACTCGACTGGAGCACCTGGTTGTGCGCCACGGCCCAGATGAAGGTCAGCCAGTTGGCGGCGATCAGGGTCGTGGTGCCGCAGAGCGTGACGATGGTGCGGCGATCCTCGAGCACTTTCAGGACCGGGCGCAGGCCACCTCGCATCCACATCCAGAAGGCAAGCACAACCACCGACCAGACGGCCCGATGGGCGAGCACTTCCAGCGGGGGCAGGTGTGCGACCGCCTTGAAGTAGACGGGCACGAGCCCCCACGCGATGTACGCGGCCAGCGCGTAGGCCACGCCGACGCGGGCGGATCGCAGGTTCTGGCGACTCGGAGCCGACGGCACTTTCGCTCCACTTATCGGATGTCGATGCGCGACACAACGTGAAGAATACCGCGCCGCCCCATTTGCGACACGCTGTTTCGGTCCGAGAAAAGCCTGCATCTCGTTGCGCAGGCGGCACGCGGCGGTCGCGGCGACGAGTTTCTCGAATGAAAGTCGCAGAAGCACGATAGAAATCCGTAAGGGAGTGCTACAATTTAGCTGGTCGGGGATGCGGAGTAGAAGTGCAATGGGACTGCGAGTGGAAGATCCACGTCGGCGATTGCTGCGGCGGCATGCGGACAACCCGCTGCTCACGGCGTACGACTGGCCGTACTTCGTGAACACCGTGTTCAATGCCGGTGCGGCCCGCCTTGCTTCGGGCGAAACGCTTCTGCTGTGCCGGGTCGAGGATTGCTCCGGCATGTCGCATCTCTGTGCCGCGCGATCGGCCGACGGCGTGACCGGATGGCGCGTGGATTCGGAGCCGACATTGCGAGCCGAGCCGGAGAATCATCCGGAAGAGCTGTGGGGGCTCGAGGATGCCCGCGTGGTCTGGGTGCCCGAACTCGGCAAGTACGCGGTGACGTGCACGGCCTTCTCGCGACGCGGTCCCGGAGTCACGCTGTTGCTGACGGAGGATTTCGAGACCTTCGAGCGGGTCGGCGTGGTCATGCCGCCGGAGAACAAGGATGCGGCGTTGCTGCCGCGTCGCATCGGGGATCGATGGGCGCTGATCCACCGGCCGGTGCCCTCGTGGGGCGCAGGCGCACACATCTGGATTTCGTTCTCCCCGGATCTCAAGCACTGGGGCGACCACACGCTCGTGCTCGAAGCGCGGCGCGGCGCCTGGTGGGACGCCAACAAGATCGGGCTGTCGCCGCCGGCGATCGAGACGCCGGAAGGGTGGCTGATCATCTACCACGGCGTGCGGGAAACGGTGGCGGGCGGGCTGTATCGCCTCGGGCTGGCCCTGCTCGATCTCGATGATCCGACGAAATGCGTCATGCGCGGCGACAAGTGGATCTTCGGGCCCGAAACCGAATATGAACGCATGGGTGATGTCGGCGACGTTGTCTTTCCGTGCGGGTTCACGGTGGGCGACGACAACGACACGATTAATCTATACTACGGCGCGGCCGACACGTCGATCGCGCTGGCTACGGGCAGCATCCGCGAGATGCTGGACTGGTTGAAGAGGAACGGCACGCCGGGCGGCGGGGCCACCGACTGACCCGGCCGGGTGTGAGGGGAACAAGGAGTCGCTAATGGCAAGACCGATCGTGATGATATCGAGCTATCCGCCGCGGCTGTGCGGCATCGGCACCTTCTGCGAAGAGGCCCGCGAGTTCATCCAGAAGGCTCACCCGGAGCGCGAGGTGCTGGTGATCAGCCACACCGAAGGGGGGGGCGACGGCGTCTTCCCTCTGATCGACATCAGCGATCGACGGTGGATGATCCCCGTGGTCGAGAAGATCCGGGAGCTGGACCCCTACGTGGTGCACATCCAGCACGAGTACGGGCTGTACGAGCACTGCGACGACCGTGGACACGGCGACGCCAACGCCGGGTTCCTTGCCTTGCTGGACATGCTCAATGACTACCCGACCGTTGTCGAGCCGCACACGGTACACGGTCGGCTCCGGGATGCCGAGGCCGAGTTCATCTATCGGATGACCAAGGCGGCCAACATGGTGATCTTCAAGTGCCACTATCAGAAGTGGCGGCTGGACTGGAACTTCACCGCCCGCGGGTGGGATGTTCCGCGAAACATCACGATCATCCCGCACGGGGCGCGCGACGACTACCGCTGGGGCCTGCATGAGATTCCCGCCCTGCGCGACGAACTCGGTCTGAACGGCCAGGTCGGCCTGTCCAAGCACCTCGTCGGGCTCGTGGGCTGGATTCAGAACAACAAGCGGTGGGACATCCTGACCTCGATGTGGGAGGAGATCCACGAGGAGATCAAGGAGCGTTCGGGGCTCGAGTGGGATCTGCTGGCCGCGGGGGCCATGCGCGACCCTGCCCACAGGCCCGACTATGAGAAGTACGTCAACTCGCTCGATGTGCTCGGGAGCAAGGGGTTGGCCCACTTCTACGAGTTCATTCCGCGCGGCGAGTTGTACTACAAGGTGATGGCCATCTGCGACTTCGTGGTGCTTCCGTCGATCGACGAGACGCAATCCGGCACCCTGGCGCGGATCATCGCGTTGAACAAACCGTACATCACGACCGCGCCCCTGGAGGGACTGACGGCGCAGACGTTGGAGAGCGAAGGCGGGCTGCTGTTCACAAACAAGCAGAACCTTCGTGATGCAGTGGTTCGTCTCGCCTGCGACGAGACGCTGCGCATGCAGTTGGGCAGCAACCTCAAGCGGTACCTTGATGACGTGGTCTCGTGGCAGGTGGTGACGCAGCAGTACGACGAGACGTATGACCTGGCTCGTCAAGGAAACGGCAACGGTCGTCCCGTCGAGTTGGCCGTGGAGTTCTGATCGCTCGGGATGGAGCCTACGTTTCGGTTAGCCCGAGGTCATAGCCCTCGTCGAACGCCTCCTTGAAATCGAAGACTTCCTTGAAGTCGTCGATGGAGTCGTGGGGCTGTGTCTGCAGGTAGTCGTTCTCGACGAGGGCGAAGACGATACGCCCGAAGTCGTCGGTGGCGCGAATATTCCAGCGGGCGAGGACGGTGGAGGTCATGAGGCCCCACCGTTCGCGGGCCAGGTCGCGCAGTCCTCGGCAGAGGGTCCGGCCGTCGACGTGGCGGTTGAGCTTGGCGGGGCCGCCGAGCTTCTCCACGGCCTGTCCGACCCGCTCGGGGAGATCCCCCGCGGCGTAGAGCGACTCGAGCTTGTCGATCGTGATGTTACGGTGGGCCATCCATTCCTGGAGCCGCAGTTCGAGGGGCGAGGCCTCGCCGTGGACCTTGTCGACGGTGTACTTGAGCCCTTCGCGCAGGAAGTCGAACGCGTCGGTGGGATAGCGCCCGAGTTCTTCGACGATTTCCTCAAATGGTCTTTGCGGTTCGCGTGTCATGATTCGTAAACCACTATGCGCCGTCCGACGGTGGCGTCGGCGGGTTGCCGTCGGGACGGCCCCCACCTCCGCGTCGGCCTCGTCCCCTTCTTCTGCGCCGTCGCCCGCCACCCGGGCGGGACTGCCCGGCATCGTTGTCACGCGGTTCGGTGGGTGACGGTGCGGCCCCGGTCTCGCCCTCACCGGGACGGCTTTCCGGTGCAGCACCGGAACCATCGCCGGTCCCGGTCTCCCGGCGGGGTCGGCGCCGGCGGCGTCGCCGCGGTGCCGACTCCGCCGAACGAGCGTCGCCTTCGTTGGAGGGGCCTGTCGCCCTTGCCTCCTCTGCCTTGCCGTCGGATCGCTCGGGCGGCGGGGCGTTGCGCTCGATCACGTCTTCGATGGCAGCGGTGATGATGCGATCATCGTCGGCGCGGAACTGAACGAGCTGCGTGAGAATCTGCCGGCCGCAGACGATGCCGTCGCCGTGCTCCGTTCGGATTCGTTCTCCGTGTCGGGGCAGGCCGGCATCGAGCGATTCGTAGCTCTCCTGCTCGTAGCGCAGGCAGCATTTGAGCCGCCCGCATCGTCCCGACACCTTGGACGGGTCGAGGGTGGCTTTCTGCATTTTCGCCATCTTCATCGAGACGGGCTTGAGCGTCTTGAGGAAGTTCTTGCAGCAGCACTCGCGTCCGCAGGTTTCATAGTCCGCGACGAGTCGGGCCTCGTCCCGGGCTCCGACCTGCCGCATCTCGATGCGCGTTTGGTATTCGGCGGCAAGCAGCCGCACCAAGTCGCGGAAGTCGACCCGGCCGTCGCCGTTCACGCGGAAGTAGAAGACGATCCGCTCCCCGCCGAACAGGTGATCGCACTCGATGACCTTCATCGCCAACTTGGCTTCGTCGGCGAGCTGCTGGCAGAAGACGATCTTCTGGCGGGAGTCGGCGACGATGTGGCGATCTTCGGTGAGGTCATCGCCCGTCGCCTCGCGCAGAATCCGGCCGTTCCTGAGCCGGTAGTAGTCGTTGCCCGAGTTCTTGACGTAGGCCCGCATCTGTTCGCGGGTCACGGACTTCGCGCAGCCGTGGCAAGTCAGGCTCACCTGCTCGCCGATTTCGATGCCGCGATGGGTCTGGATGACAACTCTGCCCCCGCAACTGAACTGCATTCTTGCCGGGTGGCTGAACTCGCCGACGTGGCGCATGAGGCCATAGCGGACGGCGGTGGTCGGGTAGATCCTCTCGAGCCCGTTTCCGCATCGATCTTCGGCGCCGCGCCCGGGGTCGGCAGAGACCATGTCTGGAAGCTCTCCTCGTTCCGTTGATCGGCCGTCGGGCCGCGAAGCGCTCAGCGGATCACGTTTTGCCCGTGCGTACCGAGTTGTTGCCAAGCCAGAGGTGTATCATAGCACGGTCGGTTTGGGCATGCCAGCGGCTTGTGAAGGCCGGCGGGTGTGGGATAATGCGGCCCGGGCTTGGTTTGGGATACGGACGGATGCGCTCATGAAAACGCTGACGACACTGTGTTTGACGGTCATTTCGGCGCTCTCGGTGCGGGCGCCGGTGTCGGCCCAAGCCGTTGACCGTCGACCGGCAAAGCGGGAGGGTGCGCCGGCACTGGCGGTGCCGCGCAGTCCGATGAAGGCGCGGATCCAAGATGCAGGTTCGCCGCGCGTTCTTCGTCCGTCGCGGCCCGGCGGTCGGGGCCCTCGCGCTTCGCGTGCGGCGGTTGCGGCGACGCAGCCCGGGGCGGAAGCGGTTGGGCTTCTGCCCGAGGGCTATCGCATCGTGGGTCGGGAGGGCGTTCTCTCGCGGGATGAAGTGGGGTGGATCTTCACGCCGGCCGCGTCTGACCAGGGGCCGGAGATCCTCCCGCTGCGGCTCCTGCCGTGTCGGGACCTTGAGCATGTCGAGGCGGTTGCCCAGCGGGACTTTGCGGCCGGACGGTTCCAGATGTCGGGAATCGTGACCGAGTACCGCGGTGCGAACCATCTTCTCCTGGACCGCGTTCTACTGAGCAAGTCCGAGCCGGCCCCCGACAAGGTAGAGGCCAAGGCGTCGGCGGCGAGCCGGCCGACGGCAACCGCAGGCGACGTTCCCAGTGCGGCGGCCGTGCTGAACGTCCTTTCCCAAGATCGGCAGGCCAAGCCCTTGACCGGGCGGACGGTTCCGGTGGCGGAGCCGGAGTCGAGGCAGCCGCGCGACGTGGGCGACGCTCGCGTCTTGCCGGACGGCTCCGTGATCGTTGATCGCGTCGGCCGGCTGGTTCGGGATGCCGAGGGGTGGCTGTTCGTGTTCGAATCCGGGGGCGGATCTTCGACCCATGCCCCGGTTCGGGTCCTCCCGAGCCGGTTGCTGGCGACCATGGAGGCCGCCTCGGTTGGGGGAACGAAGCACACCAGTTTCGTCATCAGTGGCGAGGTGGTCACGTACCGTCGGCGGAGTTATCTGTTCGTCCGTAAAGTACTGGCTCGAAGAAGCTTAGGTAACCTGCGTTAGCCTCTCTCTTTTCCGTTCGGGGTCGGCGTGTCGCAAGTTGCTGTTGGACAGTAGGTTAGGCCTGGCGTGGCAATGTACCTATTTGTCCGAATTAAGTCCGATGCGGTTTGACCGTCGCGTCCCCTTGTGATATAATTCTATGGATTTTGAGCGCCTCTCAGGCAGCCAGGTAGTGGCGAGGCAGCGGTAAACCTATACGACCGAGAAGGCGTTGTGCAGAAGGTGGCGGGTGACTCGCGCCCGTTCTATGGAGGATCCGTAGCCATTGCGAGACGCCCAGGCGATCAAGGAGCAGGTTCGCCAAGCTACCGACATCGTACAACTGATCGAGCGGCACGTCGTCCTGCGCAGAGCCGGTGCAAACTTCAAAGGACTCTGTCCGTTTCACCGGGAGAAGACGCCTTCGTTCACGGTTAGCCCGTCGAAGCAAGTCTTCAAGTGCTACGGCTGCGGGGTTGGGGGGGACGTATTCAGTTTCGTTCAGCAGTGGGAGAAGGTGGATTTCCGGGAAGCGCTGGCGCTGCTTGCGGAGCAGGCCGGCGTTCCGCTGCAACCGACGAGGGAGCGTGAGGCCGGGGCGCCGACCCGGCACGACTTGGCCAAGGTGGCGCAATGGGCGGCCGGTGTGTTTCGGCGGTGGTTGCTGGAGCCATCGACGGGGCAGCAGGCGCGGGCGTACGTCGCCCGACGGGGGATCGAGGACGAAGTGGCGGAGCGGTTCCAACTGGGATTCGCCCCGGATTCGTTTGATGCCCTGGAGAAAGTCGGTCGAGAAGAGAGAATTTCCCGCGACCTGATGCTGGGAAGCGGGTTATTGAAGGTAAGCGAGCGGGGGCGAGAGTACGACACCTTCCGGAATCGAGTGGTGTTTCCGATCATCGATGCGATGGATCGGGTTATCGGGTTTGGGGGACGGACGCTGGGAGACGATCCGGCGAAGTATCTGAACTCGCCGGAATCGTTGCTCTTTGACAAGGGACGGAGTCTTTACGGGCTGCATTTGGCCCGCACGGCCATCTCCGACAAACGTCGGGTTGTGGTCGTGGAAGGCTACACGGACTGCGTGATGGCTCACCAGTTCGGGTTTGCCGAGACGGTGGCGACGATGGGCACGGCGCTGACTGAGGCCCACGTGGCCCTTTTGAAACGGTATGCGGATCGCGTGATTCTGGTGTTCGACTCGGACGAGGCGGGCCAGCGGGCGTCGGAGCGTGCCCTGGCGGCGACGTGCACGCAGCAACTCGATGTGCGTTTGTCGCGTGTGCCGGAAGGCAAGGATCCGTGCGATTTTCTGCTCTCGGCGGGGCCCGAAGCGTTTGAGGCCGTGCTGGCCGGATCCGAGGACGCGCTCACGCACAAGTGGCGGCTGGTCGCTCAGCGGCACGGTGGGGCGTCGTCGGATCGTCGGCGTCGCGAGGCGTTGGACGAGTATCTGGTGCTGGTGGGGTCGGCGGCGGCGAGCGGGGCGGTGGACGAGATTGGGCGAGGGCTGCTGGTCAACCAAGTGGCCAAAGTGCTGTCTCTACCGCCGGAGGCCGTTTTGCGAGCCCTGTCGGACCGGTCGGCGGGTCGAGCCCGCGGGCAGGCAGGTCGGCCCCCCGGCGAGGGTGCGAGTGATCCGGTTCGGCGGGCCGTTGTGGACGGATCGAGGTGGTCTCCGCCCGCTGACGCGGAGCAGGCGGCACTGGAAGATCTGTTGGAGGTGTTGCTGAACGAGCCGAGCTACCTTGTGTCCATCTCGACGGTGTTCAGTCCGGCGGCGTTTTCCGATCAGGGTCTTTCCCGCGTCGCCGGCGCGGTGGTGGAGACCATCGAGACTACCGAGCAATGCGAGTTGGCGACGTTGCTGTCACGCTTTGACGAACCGGCCGACGCCGAGCTGATCGTCGAGTTGCACTCGCGCGGGGAGCGGAAGGGCAACTTCGCCGGGCGCGTTGAAGGGGCGGTCCGAAACCTGCAGCAGATTGCCGCTCGCCGCAAGGCGCAGCAATCGGCTCGGGAGGCGACCGGCGAGGGGGCGAACGGGGATGACGCCGCCCTGCTCACGTTGCAGGCTCAGGCTCGGCAGTCGCGCGGGTTTGCCCCGCGGCGTGCTCTGCCGAGACGGTAGAGCACGGCTGAGCCGTACGAAAAGACTTCGTCCGCGGTGCGTTTGGGTGCACCCGGAAAACGCGGGTGGGCGCGAAGCGCCGTGAACTGATGGGCCTTGCCACTGCGCGGCAAGGATGGAACTGTCCCCGGCGACGACCGGGTTCGGCCCGGGCCGTCGGGCGGCGGTACGAACCGTCGATCGGCGATTCGGGACGGAGGCGACGAATGACGATGCAAATGGAAACCGTAGTTGATCCGGTAGACCAGTGCGTGCAGGAACTGATCGATCGCGGCAAGGATCGTGGGTACCTCACGTGGGAAGAGATGAACGAGACCCTGCCGGATGAGGCGGTTTCGCCCGACAAGCTCGAAACGATCATGCTTCGCCTCGAGCAAAACGGGATCGAGATGGTCGATGAGGCCGAGGCCGACCGGCTGGGCTTCAACGAAAAGGAGGCGGATGCGAAGGGCGGCGCGGCCGTCAAGGAGGTGGCGCAGATCTCCAAGGAGGAAGCGGTCGTCGAGGAGCCGGCCTCGAAGCGGATCGACGATCCGGTTCGCATGTATCTCACGCAGATGGGCGAGATTCCGCTGCTCAAGCGCGAGCAGGAAATCGCACTGGCCAAGAAGATCGAGCTGACGCGGATGGCGTTCCGGCGACAGGTGCTCGAGAGCGACTACTGCGTCAATCAGGCGTGTGAGATCGTCGAGCAGGTAGGGGCGGGGGCCTTGCCGTTCGACCGGACGATGAAGATCCTCACGTCGGAGAACATGGCCAAGGCCACGATCACCAAGCGTTTGCCGACCAATGTGGCCACCGTCCGCAAGCTGGTCGAGCTGAACGATCAGGACTGGCGAGAGATCACGGAGACCCGCGTCAACGCGGCGACGCGTCAGGCGGCGTTGAAACGCATCGACCAGCGCCGCCGCAAGGCGGCCAAGCTGCTCGAAGAGTTGCCGCTGCGCACGGGTCGCATTCAGCCGATGATGCTTCGGCTCGAGCAGATCCGCAGCAAGATGAAGGACCTGGAGAAGCGGGTCGCGCGGGAGACCAAGCGCCCGACGATGCCCAAGGACGACCTCCAGGCCATGAAGGAGGAGTTGGCCGGGCTCGAGAGCCTGGTGCTCGAAGGCAGTGATTGCCTCGAGCGGCGGCTGGTCCGGATCCGCCGCGTGTTCTCGGAGTACGAGGACGCCAAGCGCAAGCTGGCCGACGGAAACCTTCGGCTGGTCGTCTCCATCGCCAAGAAGTACCGCAACCGCGGGCTGAGCTTCCTGGACATCATCCAGGAGGGCAACACCGGCCTGATGCGGGCGGTCGACAAGTACGAGTACAAGCGCGGCTACAAGTTCTCGACCTACGCCACGTGGTGGATCCGTCAGGCCATCACGCGGGCCATCGCCGATCATGCCCGGACCATCCGCATTCCGGTGCACATGATCGAGACGATGAGCAAGCTGCGCAACATCTCGAAGCAGCTTCTCCAGGAGCTCGGCCGCGAGCCGACCACCGAGGAGATCGCCCGCCGGGCACGCATGCCGCTGTCGGAGGTGCGCCGCGTTCTCAAGATCAGCCGGCACCCGGTCTCGCTCGACCGGCCCGTCGGTGAGTCGGAGGACTCCTACTTCGGCGACTTCATCGAGGACGACCGGGCCGAGTCCCCCGTCCAGACCGCCGGCATGGAGATGCTCAAGGACCGCATCGAGGAGGTGCTCAAGACGCTCACCTACCGCGAGCGCGAGATCATCAAGCTCCGCTACGGGATCGGTGACGGCTACACCTACACGCTCGAAGAGGTGGGCAAGATCTTCAAGGTCACCCGCGAGCGCGTCCGGCAGGTCGAGGCCAAGGCCATCCGCAAGCTCCAGCACCCCGTGCGGGCCCGAAAGCTCGAGGGCTTCCTCGACGCGTCCAAGCGGCGGTAGTGCGAGAACACCGTAGCACAATATCCATGCGAGCCCTGAGCGCAAGCGAGGGGTCCGACCAACGGATCGCTCAAGCGGGTGCATCTCAAAT
Organism: uncultured Planctomycetales bacterium; assembly: GCA_964391465.1. Classification (GTDB taxonomy): domain Bacteria; phylum Planctomycetota; class Phycisphaerae; order UBA1845; family CAYMME01; genus CAYMME01. Next base: position 1,064 of record CAYMME010000280.1, on the reverse strand, counting down.
TCGGTGGCAGCCGGGTGCCACGGGCAGCTTGTCTGCCCGTGCTCACCACACCTGGACCGCGGGAAACACTGGCGGGCAAGCCGCCAGTGGCACCCATCACGTGTGGTGGTGCCACGATTCATGAGATGCACCCCGCTCAAGCGCGATCGCGCGCAGTGCATTGCGCATATCGGGCCGATGCGGTATAATGGTTGTGCGGTCATGTGTCGCCGTGGGAGGCTTTCATGCGTGCCGACGACCTGCGCGAGTTCTTGCGAGCCGAGCCGTTCGTTCCGTTTCGACTGCATATCACCACCGGTAAGCACGTGGACGTAATGCACCCCGAGCTGGCTTGGGTGACTCGGTCTCTCGTCGCGGTTGGGGCGCCGGATGAGGACGGCGAGATCGCATACAAGGGCCACTACAACCTGCTGCACATTGCCGAGGTGGAGCTGCTGCCCAAGGCCAAGAAGGCCGGACGCAACGGGCGAGGCCGCAAGAAGCGATAGACGCGCTGGTGAGGGCACTTCACTTCGCAACGAACTGTATTGCGAACAGGTCGGCGTCCTCGAGTTCGATCTTCAGTCGGACCGGTTTGCCGGCGTAGTCGGCGAGTTTGGCGTCGCTGTTCCAGTTGACAGTGCAGGCGACGCTGTTGCCGAATAGTGCGGGGCAGTCGTCGAGCGAGAGGCCCGTCACTGGGTTGCCGTCGTGGTCCTGGAACTCGACCCGGACGGAGCCGTTCGCGGAGGTCTCGAAATTGATCTGGAGCGCGTTGCCGGCGAAGACGATTGGCTTGGTCACAAGAGAGCCGCCGGCCATCGGTGACGACGCGGAAACAAATCCATCCTTGCGGATCGAATAGCGGTTGAAAGTGACGCCCTTGCCGAACCATGCGCCGTGGTCCAGGACATAGAAAGACCATTCGTTCGGCCCGCCCGGGTACTGAGAAGGGGTCTCGAACAGGTTCAGCGACGTCGCTCCAAAGCCGTAGAACCAGTTCTCGTTCGTGGGTCCGGGGCGCAGCATCGCTTCCGCCCACATCTTGAAGCGATGCTGGGCAAGGCGGTCGTCAACGCCAGCAC
>CAYMME010000279.1:0-12231 GCA_964391465.1 uncultured Planctomycetales bacterium | reverse complement strand
TGAGCGGGTTGGGGCTGCGGGGCTGGCACATGCGCCAGTTCTTGGCGTTCTCGAGCGGTCGGGCCTCGATCTTGTCAACCAGCTTGGGCCACCGCCAACCGGTGTAGATCTCGTTGAGCAGGGTGCCCGGCGGGTACTTGAGGTGCTCGGCCACGGTGTGGGCGGACTGGAAGTGGTCGCCCTCGAAGCCCGTCCAGCGCTGGAGCGGATAGTGGTGCCAGGACCGCCCGGCCATGTCGGCGTCGCAGAAGAAGTCGCCGTGGTTGATCAGGTCGAGCCCGGCCCGGACCTGGTCGCTGACCACGACGGACAGGGCGTCCGTGAACTGCTCGCGGTAGCGGATGTCCATCATGCACGTGGACAGCGGCTTGCCCCACATGCTCATGTCGAACCACTGTGGCCGCGGCCAGGAACCGGTTACCGTCGTCGGCAGCGTCAGGTCTTTCGTCGCTGTAAACATGAGAGAACCTCCACTTGCGTGTTGTGTCGGGGGAGTGACCCTCCGTGGTTTGTGAACAACCCGCGCCGGCCCGTGCGGGAATGAGGGCGGGAGTCTAGTCGTGCCCCGCGGGACGTGTCAAGGCGAAGGGCGGGTCGAGTGCACGACGCGTGCCCGTCGCGAAAGCAGGCGCGATGCCGACAGGGTTCAGGGTCCGGGGTCCAGTAACCGCTGGGTGCCCCATCCTTCGCGGCAGTTTGCGAAGGGTGGGGGACGCAACTACGCCCGGCGTGCACGGCCCTTCTTCTTTCTCGCTCCGCGCCGCCCGGACGATTGCGTCCGCCGCCACTCGCACGGCGTGTTCTTGTTCGTCAGCGCCTTGAGCTTCTTGCACCACACTGCCGACATGGTCCGGCACAACCCGGCCGTGTCCGCCGGCGGGAAGTCCGCATGGGGGCACACGAAATCGCAGTACTCTGGAATCTGGTCGCTCATTCTGTCGGGAAGTATGCCATGCGCCGGCGTCGGACGCCAGAGCCCTCACGGTCGGTGGCCGGAGCGGGTCGAGTGCGATAGCATCGGCCGGCCCGCCTCGACGTCCACCAGCCCATACATGAGTGAACTCCTCGTCTCCATTCTCACACCACCAACCGGCAAGCAGTGGCGGTTCGTGCGGCGTCTCTCCGCGCAACGCGCCGTTCGTCATTTCGAGCGCCCACGCTTTGGGCGGATGTGTCCGCGTTCCGCGTAGCGCGTGATGCCTTCGCGTTGCGTGATCTCCCAGAAGCGTGCCTCGGTACCGTCGCGGCGGGCCTGGCCGGGGGAGCGGCGGCACTTGAGGTAGATGATCGGCAGGCGAGCCATCTCTACGCGCTGCCGCACCGCTTCGTTGTCGGCGACGGCCTCCGCCTCGTCGAAGATCGCATCCGCCTCGGCCACGAACGCGTCGGTGAACAGCTTGTCGTCCGGGCTGAGCCCGAGATGAATGTGCGTGTCCGGCGTCAGGCGATTGTGCAACATGTCGAAGTAGCGGCGCACGTGCTGGCCGCTTCTGCCGTAGTAGCCGTACATGAAGTCGTTGATCACCCGCTCGACATCGCATTCCGGGTTCCAGAGCAGCTTCGCAATGACGTACGCCCGCAACTCGGCGAACTCGCCGCCGCGGCTCTGGTAGGCCGCCTGCTCCATGATGCCGATGGCCTTGTTGTCGCGGAACGTCTGAATGTTCGACTGGAGCACCCGGAAGTTCGGATACGGCATGATGTAGTGGCTGAAGTTGACCACGTAGTCCCAGATGTACAGGTGCGGGGAGATGGCCGCCCAGCCCTTGAGATCCGCGACAAACGAAGCGTTCTCCGGGCAGTCGACGAAGCTGTGGGCGAAGCAGCACTCGATGCTGCACAGCCGCACGACTACGTTCTGTCTCGGCCGCAGCGTCTTGCACGGCTTGCGGGTGTAGCTGTACGCGAGCGTGCCGACGAACTTGTCCGGGAACTCCTTCTCGACAGCCTCGGCAACCCGGTTGACGAACCAGATGATCGGGCCGGACTCGCTCCCCTCGCGCTCGACGATGGCCCCGCACTTGTCACACCCGCAGGGGTTCAGCCAATCGTTCTGTGACACCGAGTAGATGAGGTGTTGCGGCGCGTCCCGCATCACTTTCTTGAGCCCCTCGATGGTGATCGCGAGCACGTCGGGGTTGGTCAGGCACAGTTGGGTGTGGTCGGCCGTCCGCTCGCCGTCGATGAGGCTGTAGTACTCGGGATGCGAGTCGAAGAACTTCGATGGCGGCACGAAAGTGTTGAACGTGTGCACGGCCCAGTAGCACTCGACACCGCCGTGCTGCTCACGATAACCCATGGCTCCGTTGATCTTGTTACGGGCCGCCCAGATGGGCTCGAACGCCTCGAAGTAGAAGTCGTTGCGGACGCGGATGCCGGGTGACTCACCGTGACGCAGCGTCTCGAACGTGTACCGGTCCTTCCGGGGCGCCACGCTGACGCGGGACGTGTACCACCGGCAGCCAAGCTCGCGCTCGAGAAACGTCATCACGCCGTACAGGGTGCCGCGCTGCTGGCCGCCGTAGATGACGATCGCCGGCCCGACGTTCTGATAGCGGAACGACTCGTCGCCGTCGGCGGGCGCGGCCACCGACGATCCGAGCAGCGCTTGCGCCCGCCGATTGAGCCCCACGACGATCTCGCGCTTGCCGGCCGGATCCGCATCGGAGCGGATGGCGAAGTCGGCCCCGCTCACCTCCTCGAGCCAGTGCTGCAACTCGGACGCAGCCCAGCGCTCGGACTCGGACGCCTTACTCCCCACGACGATGGCATAGTCCGTCTTCCCCTTGTCGAAGAGCACGTGCTCGGCCCGCTTCCCCGCAGCAAAGGGAAGCTCGGTGTTCCATTCGGAGCCGTCGAGCAGAACGGCCTTGATGCGCAGCCGGTACCGGGCGTAGTGATCCGACGGGACGCCCAGAACCATATCCCGCTCTCGGGTCCACTCGCCGCGGGCCGCGACCTCTCCGGGCCCACCCGCAGCAATGACCTCGAAGCTCGTGCGTCGGAAGACGCGCTTGGCCACCGACGCCGCATGCATGAAGTGCAGCGATGCCGTGCCGTCGTCGCGCAGGTCCACCCGGAAGAGCCGCGAACGGGCGGCCCACGCGGCGGCGTCGAACGGCAGGAAGCGAGCGCAGAAGCCCCAGCTCGAGCCCCGCTCCTCGACCTTGAGCAGGAGCGTATTGCGCCCTTTGCGCAGATGCACCGCAATCAGGTCCGTATCGGGCTTCAGGCCGCGGGCGCGCGGATGGTCCCAGATCCGCTCGCCGTTGAGCCACGCCCGGCCTCCGTCGTTGGTGCCCAGGGCCAACGTGCAGACGCGATCCTCGGGCGACTCGATCTCGCAGTAGCCGTAGCCGGCGACCAGCGGGTCCTTCGAGAGGGCATTGTCGAGATCGACCGCGAAGTCCTCTGCCGTGTGGCGCACCCACTTGGCCGAGCCGCCCTTGAACGACTCGGTCTGCCCTTCCTTGACCGTGAGATTGGCCTCCCCGCCGTGGGCGGCGAGGAAGTCGGTCTCGAACCCGTCGAGGTGCCCGACCTCGAGCTCGAACGTATCGACGCGGTCCGGGTTGGTGCCGGGCTCGCGCGGAAGCGGAAACGGTCCGCAGAGCAGCCACTCGCGCAGAAACTCGCCGGTTGGCTCGGTGCGATAGACCGGCATGTCCGCCCAAGCCGGCCCCGCGCACACCCAGAGCAGCGAGATCGCCACGACGGGCACGAGCAGAACCTCAGCCCGACTTCTCGAGATCCATCCGGCGGTACGACATACGTTTCTCATGGTTCTCACCTCGTGGTTTGACGGGAGTGCCCGGCAGGCGCTGAATCGGTGCAGCGTCACTTCGCCCTCCGCAACAACTCGTTCAGAAACCGGGTGGCCTGTGCATGGTTCGGATCGACGGCCAGCGTGCGCTGGGCGGCCTCCCGGGCTTCGTTCGCCCGCCCGAGCTTCTCGAGCACGGTTGCCAATGCGAACGGGTAGTCCGCCACGGTACGGTCGATCTCCTCGGCGCGACGCAGCGCCTTGACGGCGTCCTCGAACTCGCCGGCCGCGTCGTAGGCCAGGCCCAGGTTGTATGCCGCCCGGGCGAAGCCGTCGTCGAGTTGCACGGCCCGTTTGAGCCACTCCGTGGCCGATTCCATCTGCCCAACGCCCGCATAGGCCAGCCCCAGGGCATGGGCCATCTCGGCATCCTTGGGTGTCAGCTCACACGCGACGAAGAGCTGCTCGATCGCCTCATTGCTTCGTTGCGCGGCCAGCTTGTTGTCGCCGACGGCGGCGGCCTGCTCGGCCGCGGCGCTCAAGGCGACGGCAAGTTCATGACGCTGCAGCGCCCCGTTCGGCTCGAACTCGACCGCTCTTCGAAACGCACCGACGGCTTGGGTCATCTCGCCCCGGTCGTGGTGGAACGTGCCTTGCATCATGGCGCCGGTCGGTTGGTCGGCGTTGGTGGCCAGGAACTCCGTGAGGTCCTGCCCCGCGCGAGTTGTCAACGGCAGGACGCTGCGCAATGCCCACGCCGCCTGCACCCGCACGGCCCGCACCGGATCATCCAGCAGCGTTTGCAGGGCCGGGGCGACCATGCGGGCGACCGGTTCCAGCGCCCCGGCCGCTTCGGTGCGCACGAGGGGGTCTTCGTGCCTGAGCATCTCCAGGAGCACCTCGGCCGCCTCGGGCCGGCTGGACCACCGCTCCAAGAACCGGGCGACGACGGCCTGCCACGCCGGGTGCTCCTCGGTCCGGGCCAGCGTCGCTAGTTCACTCACGATCGCCTCGTCGCCCTGGCGAGCGCGGGCGAACAGCCGTGCCCGAACTCGGGTCGGCCGGTCCATGCGCGAGCCGTACCACTTCTCCGTCGCCTCGATCGCCCAGTCGACGGTCTGGTCCGTGTGGCAACGGTTGCAGGCGTTCGGGGTCCCGTGCTCGCGAGTCAAATGCGGGTCCGGGATGGTCATGCCGTGGTCGTGCCGCTCGTCGCGTTGCATGTAGACCGTGATCGGCATGTGGCAGTTGACACACAGGCCGCCGGGTTCGTCGAGCTTGTGGTGGGAGTGCTCGGCCGGGTCGATCTGATACTCGAGCCGCCGGTCCGGATCGGCATCCACGCCGTGACAGCGCAGACACAACTCGTTGTCCTCGGCGATGAGGCGGGTGGCACAACGCACGTGACAGTCGTTGCACCGTATCCCCTTGAAGTACATGCGAGAGAGCTTGAACGACATGTAGACGTAGTCTTCCTCGTGGACCTGGCCGTCGGGGTAGTAGATCTCGGTGTGGTCCGGCAGGGCGGCCCGGAAGTGGTCGAGGAACGGATCGCCGTGGCGATAGGCTTCGGTCAGCGGCAGACGCCGGGAGTGGCAGGATCCGCACAGATCCATGAGCCACATCTGGCTGATGGACGGGGCGGTGGGATCGTCCGGCTGATCCGGGTGAGCGATCTGCCAATCGACGTGCGATTGCGACGGTCCGTGGCAGGCCTCACAACCGACAGCGAGCTCGCTGTACGTAGTCTTGTACGTGTCGGTGACCGGGTCGTAGCCCTTGCGCAGGCCCGTGTTGTGACAGGCGGCGCACATCGAGTTCCAGTTCATTCCGCGATTGGTCCACGACCCCCATTCGTGCGGGCGGCGATCCTCGTCGCCGTACACGTCGAACCAGTCGCCGACGTGCGGATCGTGGGCCAACGCGGTCACCTGCAAGCGCCCGCCGTCGGCCGGCACGAGAAACTGACGGAGCGGGGTCCGGCCGAACACTCGGACCGGAACGAACGGCGACATCTCCCCGTCCGCCCCGAGCGTCACGATCTCGAAGCGTCCGTCCCGTACGCGCACGGTCGAGCGGACCGACCCGTGCAAGATCTCCTGCGACGGCGAGAAGGCCGGACGATCCAGGGTGGGGTCGATGAGTCGCTCGGCGTGGGCATGGTCCGACTGTGCCCACGCGGCGTACGTTTCCTCGTGACACTCCTTGCAGCTCGCGGATCCGGCGTAGACGGATGACGACACGGGTTGCGTGGCCGGCAAGGTCTTAGCCGCCGACTGAGTGGTGGAACCGGGTGTGGTCGGGGCCGGAGCGGGTCGGGGTTGCGGTGCGTCCGAATCGGCGCAGCCGCCCAGTAGGCCGGTCAGGACCACGGATGCGAGCCACGCCGACCGCGTTGCGGGTTGTTCGCTGCTTCTCGTCGTCAAGTGCCTACTGCCTCGTGGTGTTCGCACGCGCGCGTGCCGTACTGTCGCAGGCGAATGCCGGTTTGTCCAAGGTTGGGCGCGATGTGGGAGTGCGTTGAAGCTCGCCGGCGTTGCCGGCAAGCCACGCTCCCCTGCGGTCGCGTCTCGGTTCGCGCCTGCCCAATTGTTGCGGTCATACAATGTCGTTCTATTGCCCGTTGCGTGGGGTTCGTCTCGGCCTTACAATGCGATGGATGCTACATTGGACGTACTACGAGAGGAGACCTTCACGCGGCCAGGCAGCCCGCTCTTTCGATGGTGGTTGCCGCGGCTGCGTGGGCGATAACCGCTGACCGGGTCACCCGTTCGGGGCGGGTTTGTGTGGCCGCAGGCTCGCCTGTCTGACGATTCTTCCAAGACTGGCACTGATTGAGGAGACTGCCCATGGGCGTGCCGTACCACCAGCGCACGCATCACTGTAACGAGCTTCGGGCCGCGGACGAGGGGTCCGAGGTCGTCCTGGCGGGCTGGGTCAACAACTACCGCGACCACGGCGGGATGGTCTTCATCGACCTCCGCGACCGCGAGGGCCTCACCCAGATCAAGTTCAACCCTGAGACCGACCCCACGGCTCACGAGACGGCGCGGAAGCTCCGCAACGAAGACGTAGTGGCCGTGCGGGGTCACGTGGCCCACCGCAAGGAAAACGTCAACCCGAACCTGCCTACGGGCGAGATCGAGGTGAACGGGCGCGAGGCCGACCTGCTCAACAAGTCCGACACGCCGCCGTTCGAGATCACCGATCGCGTCGAGGCCGGCGAGGAACTGCGACTCAAGTACCGCTTCCTCGACCTGCGCCGCCCACCCATGCGCGATGCCATGATGCAACGGCACCGCACGCTCAGGGCGTTCCGGGAAATCTACGACCAGATGGGCTTCCTCGAAATCGAGACACCCATCCTGACCAAGTCGACGCCGGAGGGGGCTCGCGACTACCTCGTGCCCTCGCGCGTGCAGCCGGGAAACTGGTACGCCCTGCCGCAGTCGCCGCAACTGTTCAAGCAGTTGTTCATGATCGCCGGGTTCGACCGGTACATGCAGATCGCCCGGTGCTTCCGCGACGAGGACCTGCGGGCCGACCGCCAACCGGAGTTCACGCAGGTCGACGTGGAGATGGCGTTCGTGCAGGTGGACAACGTCATCGAAGCCACCGAGCGGGCGTTCGCCTTCGTGTGGAAGACGATCAAGGGCATCGACATCCCGCTGCCCATGCCGCGCATCAGCTACGCCGAGGCCATGCGCGACTACGGCATCGACCGACCGGACCGGCGCTTCGGCATGTTACTCAAGGACATCAGCGACATCGCCGAGCGGACCGACTTCCAGGTGTTCGTCAACGCGGTCAAGTCCGGCGGAGTGGTCAAGGCCATCTGCTGCCCGGGCGGCGGCGACATGACCCGTAAGGTGACCGACGGTCTGGCCGAGGAAATCAAGGGCATCGGCGCGGGCGGCCTGCCCGTCACCAAGGTCATCGCCGGCGACGACGGCAAGCCAGCGTTGTCCACCGGCGTCGGCAAGTTCTTCGGCGGCGACCTCACGGGGCAACTCATCGAGCGGGTCGGAGCGGACGTCGGCGATGCGATCTTCTTCGCCGCCGACTCGGCCGCTAATGTCAACAAGTACCTCGCCTGGGTCCGCGAGACGCTGGCGACGCGGCGGAGCCTGATCCCCGAAGGCCGGGACGAGTTCTGCTGGGTGGTGGACTTCCCGCTTGTCGAGTTCAACGAGGAGGATAAGCGATGGTACGCGACGCACCACCCGTTCACGTCTCCGCGTGACGAGGATCTCGACAAGCTCGAAAGCGACCCGGGCAGCGTGCGGGCGAAGGCCTACGACGTGGTGCTCAACGGCTCGGAGCTGGGCGGCGGCAGCATTCGTATCCACTCGGCCGACGTGCAGCACCGCGTCTTCCGGGTGCTGGGCATCAGCGAAGAAGAGGCCCACGTCAAGTTCGAGCACCTGATGAGCGCCCTGCGCTACGGCGCCCCGCCGCACGGCGGTATCGCCCTCGGCCTGGACCGCATCGCGATGATGCTTGCCGGCCAGGACAGCATCCGCGACGTGATCGCGTTCCCAAAGACCCAGCGGGCCACGTGCCCGCTCACCGACGCCCCGTCGGAAGCCGCAGACGACCAACTCCGAGAGGTCGGCGTCACGCTGCTGCCCGAGCTCAAGGCCAAGAAGAAGAAAAGACCCCCCGAGGAGTAGCCCGGATAGGGTGCCCCATCCTTCGTGGCTGTTCGCGAAGGATGGGGGACGGAGCCTACTGCCGTGACGCCGTCTCCGCGGGGGACAAAGACCTGACGACACGCGGAGATGCTCCCGCTCTCTCACCGCGCCCGTACCAACACTGGCAGAGGCCTCCGGTCTCGGCTGGCCCTTCCCGCGCTCACGATTTCTCCCGGCAGAATCATCCCCTTCCACCGATGAACCGGGGAGTTGAGGTCCGTCCTCGCCGTGGAGCCATTCGCGTGGAGAGCAGAACCATGAGTTCCGTGCAGTACGTTGGCGGCCTGTTCGTGGTCGCCGTCATCGGTGGGATCGCCGGTGCCCTCTCGCAGCGGCTCCTCGACGCCTCGCCGGCGCAGGCGGAAGCCTCGTCACCGGCTCCTCCATCGGCAGTCTTCGCAGCCCGCGATGAACGGATCGATACCGCCCGGACCCGAAGTCGCACCGGATCAATACGGACGCTGCCGCACCTGGGCATGCTGGCTCGTCCCAACGACGACGACCAGTGGCCGGAGTCGGAGATGGTGGCCCTGAGGGCCCTGGAACGCGCGCTGCGAACCAAGATCGCGGTTCACGCGCACAACCTCGCCAACGTCAACACCCTCGGCTTCAAACGATCGCGAACGCTGTTCGAAGACGTGCAGCCCCGCCCGAGCGCGGGGGCCGGCGAGACCGGCGGTGACCTGATCGCGAACACTGGTCTGCAGATCGGTGCCGGGGTTCGGGTGATCAAGAAGCAATGGGACTTCTCCGAAGGCAGGGTCGATATCTCGGGCGGCAAGCTCGACCTGATGATTGAGGGCGACGGGTTCTTCCAGGTGCGCACGACCTTCCAGAGTCAGAAGGCGGTCGCCTACACGCGGGCCGGCAATTTCGTGCGCAACTCCGAGGGCAACCTAGTGCTGGGCAACAGCGAGGGGTCAACGCTCGATCCGCCCGTCCACGTGGACACGCAGGTCCCGGTGGGCCAGATCGCCATCGATTACAGCGGTCGCGTGTCCGTCCGAAACCACTCGGGCGCTATCACCGAAGTCGGGCAGATCGAATTCGCCCGATTCGCGAACAACGAAGGCTTGCTCGCGATTGGCAAGAATCTCTTCATGGCCACCGACGCGTCCGGCGACCCCGTAACCGGCAATCCGCGAACCGACGGGATGGGCTCGATCCAGCAGGGAGCGCTCGAACTGAGCAACGTCGATGCAACCCGCGAGCAGCTCGATCTCGTCGCCACCCAACGCATGTACCGCTGGGTCATGCGCACGCTGACCGCGTCGGATCTGCCGTGACGGCCTTCCGCGTCGAGTCATCGGTTCCACACGAAACTCGCCCCCCTGAGCGTTTCCGGTTCGGCGGCAGCGCCTTGCGTCTTCCGCGACGCGACGTACAATCCCTCTCCGGCCTGCGGCGGTGCGGTGACTTCATTAAGGGATCTCAGAGTCGGGCCTTCACTGCCGCGGGCAAGTTCGGGCCATGTGATCTTCCATAGCTTGTGATGCGTAGACGCGGACGGCGGAGTCCGTGATCGTGGCTTGGCCCGTGGAACCGTTCGTGGACGGAGACTTGTCGTGAAGAGCGTTCAGTCGCGCGTCGTCTTGTGTTGCGTCGCTGTGTCAGCCAGTTTGGTGCTAGGGTCCGGCTGTCCGGTCACACCCTCTACCGAACCGGCCGGGTTCGCGAGCGCGGATGTGGTTCGAGGCGGCCTGATTTATGACAAGTTCTGGATCGCCGTCGAAACCGACGAGCCGACGACCGATCATCCGCTCTGGGCCTCGAGGCCGGACACGGAATCGAACAGCCGCACGGGCTCGGACACGTGGCGCTGCAAGGAGTGTCACGGCTGGGACTACCAAGGCGTGAACGGAGCCTACGCAACCGGCAGCCACCGGACGGGCATCGCCGGCATCTTCGGCACGACTCTTTCCGCCCAGGACGTCTTCGACTTGCTCAAGAACGACAGTCCGACGACGACGAACGGTCACGGCTACGGTGCGGCAGGGCTGAGCGATGCGGACATCTGGAACGCGGCGAAGTTCGTCCTCGAAGGGCAGATCGACACGGACACGATCATCGACGGCGGTGGTGCGTTCACGGGCACTGCGGCCACCGGGCAGACGCTCTACGATTCGGGAATAGGCGTGAACATCGGATGCGCAGTTTGCCACGGCTCCGACGGCCTCACCCCGCCGTCAAGTGCGTCCGAAGGTTTCGACGATTTCGTCGGCGCGGTGGCAAACGGCAACCCCTGGGAGTTCCAGCACAAGGTGCGCTTCGGCCAGCCCGGAACGTCGATGCCCAGCGCGGTCGACGGCGGCGGAACCAGCCAAGACGTAGCCGACCTCGGCGCATACGCCCAGACATTACCTGAAGCACCGTGACCGGGGTCTCCCAGAAGCAGCGATGCTTGCTCCATACCGAGACGCGACCGTGAGGGAGCGTGGGATGGCGGCGAAGCCGGCATCCACCTCTTCATCGTTTCGTCGGTGATTCCGGCCAGAAGTCCTGCCCCCGTTCAGCTCGCCTCTTGAGCGCAATCGTCTTGGGGTCATCGGGCCGGATGCGCAAAGCGGTGGTCAGCAGTACGTCGGCCCGTTCATGGTTGCCCTGCATCCCGTAGGCGGTGGCCAGGGCCACCAGGTAGCCATGGTTGACCGGCTTCTGCCGAACGCATCGTTCGAGGTCCGCCACCGCCCCCTCGAGCCTGGCCCGGGGACCGGCCTCCGTCCGGCCAGCACGTGCGGCCATGTCGCGAACGGCAAACTGGATTCGGGCAAGACCTCGCGCGTACAACGCGACGTGAGTGTCCGGATCGATGGCCAACGCCCTGTTCACTGCGGTGAGGGTTTGCGGGAAGTGGCCGCCCGACAGGTAAGTGAGGGCCATAGAGGCATGAGGCGCCGCGGCATCCGGCATCGCCCTCCGGGATTGCTCACCGTAGACAAGAGCGAAGGTGAGGTCGCCCAGTTGCCGATAGCACTCGGCGATCTTGCCGCAGATGATCCCGAAGCCCCCGTCGTCCTTGCGACGGACGAAGAACTCCTCCGCCTCGGCTACGGCAATGGCGTCCTTGTAGCGTCCGGCGTCGACCAGGCTCGCGAACCGCGTAAGCTGCGGTTCCTTGAACGTTGCCAGGCGACGCACCATGAGCGCGATCGGGTCGTCCATCGGGGCATCCAGCGGCACTTCGGCGGACATGAGGGCGTGAAAGCGGCCGTCGTCGGGGCGGTCGAGATTGCGGTAGACCGTGCTGTACAGACGGTGCCCCACCCGGCCGACCGGGCCGAGTTTGCCTGCTCGGTCGAGGTCGGCCTTCGCTGCCTCCCATCGCTCGAGGCTCACTTGGACCTTGGCTCGCTCGACCAGACCGACGGGGTCTTTCGAACGCAGCGCCACGTACCGTTCAACGAACGCGAGGGCGGCTTGGGGATCGTTGCGCTCTGCGGCCCGCCGGGCGCGGCGGATCCAGACGGGCGCATAGTCGGGATCGATCTCGGCGGCCCGGGCGAACGCGGTGTCGGCCTCCTTGCTCTGGCCGTCGTCCGCCAGACGCAGCCCGAGTTGGTAGTGCGCTTTGAAGCAGCCGGGGCCGAGTTCGACGCCACGGCGGTAGAGTTCGAGGGCGTGCTTGGGGAACCTCTGGGCCTCGTAGAGCTGCCCGAGCAGCACGTACTCCTCGGGATCCTGAGGCCGGGTGCGGAGCCTGCGGAACATCGTGTGGAACTGCTTCTGGCCGTCGGCGTCGAGGCCGGTGATGTCGGGGAGTTCGAGGAGGTTGAG
>CAYMME010000278.1:0-12258 GCA_964391465.1 uncultured Planctomycetales bacterium | reverse complement strand
CGCGCAGGAGCCGTCGGGATAGCAGCAAGCCTCCGGGCATTCCAGGGTCGCGCAGAGTGTGCCGAGGCCTTGGCGTGTGCCGCCGTTGGTGGCGCAATCGCACGGCAACTCATCCGTGCAGGTGCCGTCGGCATGGCAGCAAGCCTGATCCTCCGGGGGCGGGCCGAGGAAGAACACGAACACGTTGTCGACACCGACTTGCTCGCCTTGGCCCGTGCTGTGCACATAGTCGACCAACAGAGTGAGTTCTTCGACGTTGGCCAGGAGGTCGACCCACGTCCCGTTGCTGACCGTCCAGAGCGCCTCATCGATCGACACTTCAAAGGTTTGCCAAGAGGTCGTTGGGAGTTCGGCGAACGCATAGCTGGCTTTTCCGCCGGGTCCCTCAAGCCAGACTTTCGGTGGGCTTTCAATCGGATCCCCGAATGAATTGAGGACAATAGCGTCAAAACGGACAGCGCCGATGCCCTCCCAGTCCAACCAGCACCCCAGGAACTTGGCGGGGGCCACGATTCGTGCACTGCCACCGGACTCGTCGACCGCCTTGAGGAACCCGCCAGTATTCCCGCCTGAGGGCTCCCAAGTGATCTCCACCTCTTGGGGGGGGTCCTCCACCCAGCCATCGATGTCGTCGTCGAACATGCTCCCCACCCAATCCGCGAGGGTTTGTTGGACGGAGGTCAGGCTCACGATGGCCACACATGAGAACCAAGCGTAGTTCATCGATCGCATCTGCTAGCTCCTCTTCCGGACGCCTCATCCCGCGGAGGCGCAGCCCCACCGCGTACGGCCCCGCAGCAGCGATGATGTGGACTTCGGCACGGACATCATTTGGGGAAAGTGGGGGCATTCGACCATGATGCCGGCGCCTCCCGCGCTGCGGCCTGGGCCATCAGCGCTTCCAAGACGGGATTCCCTTTTCGTCACATCCCAACCAGCATTCTACGCGAACGAACTACCCGATCCAAGCGATGGCGGCGCATCTCGCCGTGGTTCGCGCTGTTTGCCGAGTCCCACGTGCCAACCTTGCCCGCGCCGCTTCCCGAACGACGAAAAAGGGGATAAGTCCGAATTGGCGGGTAGCGGGTATTGGGGTTGCTCCCTCCTTCGTTCGGTGGCCTGGCGTTGTGGCGTCTCGAGGATCAACGGGATCGGGTGTCACTTCCGGCCGGGCGGGTGGTTGGCGCTGCGGCGTTGTGACGCGCCGAAGAGGGTTCGCAGGGCGGCGTCTACGCTCCTTAGGGGTTGGGCGGTAATCTCGGGTTTGGCGACGCTTCCCTTGACGTGCACTTCCATGAGTTCGCGGGCGGTGCCTTCGATGACCTCGGTGAGCACCGGTACGCGGGGCAGGTCGTGCGGGCTTCCGACCACGAGCGTGAGGTCGAGCGTTTCGGTCGGCGTGTGGGTGCTGCCGCGGCCGATCATGGACATCGCGTTCCCGCGAAGCAGGAGGTCGTCGAAGACGACGTACGCGCCGTCGATGTGGAACTTGAAGACCGCGTCGTGGAAGGCGTTCTCGTCGGGCACCGTGAAGTTGATCACGTTCAGGATCGAGAGCAGGAACGGGAGCTTGTAGAGCTGGGCCTCGGTGACGTGGATCTCGCCTTTGCCGCGGCGGGTGCGGCGGTCGCCGGTGGTACCGGACAGATACACGTTTCCGCTGATGCGTCCGGTGGCCGCGACCGGCGGCTGGTCGGGCTTGCGCTTGGCGTTGAGGAAGTCGCCCAAGGCGGCGTCGCGCACGACGGCCGAGAGCCCGTAGCGCGTGGTCGGGCCGCCGAAGTCGACCTCGGCCATGCCCGTGCAATGCCCGCCGTAGAGCCGACCTTCCAGGTTCTCGACGTGCAGCACGTCGTCGCCCTCGGGCCGGTTCAACCGACCGGTGATTTGCCGAAACACGCGCCCGTCGATCGTGCCTCGAGCCAGATTCATGCCCGCGTCGATGATGATGCCTTCGCCCGGTCCGCGGGCCCGGCCGGTGCCGGTGAGGGTGCCTTCGACGTCCTCGGCCACGAAGCCGAAGTCGAAGTGGGCCTTGTGGACGCCCGCCGTGCCGGTGAATGTCCACTCGGTCCGGCCGTCGTCCGGCGTCCGGAACGACAGCTCGCTGAGGTCGAGGTCGAACGTGCCCGCGGGGCGGATGCCGTTCCACGCCCGGCGGATCCGCCACGGCACCGCCTGCCGCAACGACTCGCTGAACGGCATGTCCTTGACGCTCACGCGCAGCGTTCCCACCCGGGCGCTCCCCTCCCGCGTGATCGTGCCGTCGAACGCCAGGTGGGCCGTCTCGTGCCGCGCAGTCACGCCCGCGAGTTCGACCGTGCCGCCGGCGATGGTGATCCGGCCGCGCACCTCCTGGAGGGGCAGCGGGAACGCCGCGTAGCGCACCCGGTTGCCCAACGCCTCGATGACCGTGCGCGTCGAGCGGATCGGCGGCTCGAGCGTTCGGTCGTCGTCGATCTCCATCTCGAGCTTGACCCGCCCGCGCGGCTTGAGTGAATCCCACACTTCCTGAAGATGCAACGGAAGGGCCGTGCGCACATCGTCCGTGAGCGCGAGCGCATCGGATCGCACGTTCAGCCGGAGACGGTTTCCGCGGTCGCCGCGTTCGATGCTGCCGGTTGCCGTCACCTGGGACCCTTCGTGCCAACTGGTCAGCTCTTCGATCTCGATGTGCCCCGGGGTCAAGTGCACGCGGGCCGTCAGGTTCTCCAGGGGATACGGGAACACCTCGGGGCGCACCGCGGCGTCGTGGATCTGCGCGGTCAGGTCGTACGCCAACGTCTCACCTGCGTGGCGATACAGCCGCCCGCGCACGTCGGCCAGCCCGGTGAGGTCGAGCTCGGCCAGCCCCTCGCGAGCGTCGGCGGGCAGTGCGTTGATGAGCACGTCGTCGATGGGCAGGTCCTCGGCGGCGATCTCCAGGTTCGTCGTGCCGGCCTGCGGGCCGCGGTGGATGCCTTCGCCGTCGAGCCGCACGAACGACGACCCGCGCCGGGCACGGACGTCGGTGAGCACCATCTTCTCGCCGGTGATCTCGAGTCGACCGGTGAGGGCTTCGAGCGGGTAGTCGAACTTCTCGTACCGCGCCGACGCGTTGCGGAAGTCCACGTCAATGTCCGGGGACCACGGCTTGTGACCCTCTTCCTCGGAGCCTTGGTCTCGACTGAGCCGCACGTGCACGTCGGCCCGGCCGGTGACGTTGAACCGGTCCCAGATCTCCTGGAAGCGCGGCTTCAGCGCGCTGCGGAGCTCTTCGTCGAAAGCGATGCTCGCTCCGCCGATGTCCAGCCGCACCGCGCTGTAGCGCCCGAACTCGGCCACCCAGCCGTTGACTCTCACCCAGCCGCCGTCGTGGTCGCCATACAACTCCCTGAGCTGAATGCCGTCGGGCCCGAAGACGACCGAACCGGTCAGGCCGCTCACCCGGTAGGGGAACTTGGCGTACGACGCGTCGGCACCGCGAGAAGTGATGATCGCTTCGCCCAGCTTGACATCGCTCTCTCGGCCGGGTGGTCTCTCGAACTGGGCCGAGACATCCACGATCCCGTGCGGGTCGTACAGCTCGAAGAACCGCTTCACGCGCCACCAGCGCTCGACGAACCGCCGCTCGGCGGGCGAACCATCGGGCCCGGCGTTCGGCAGGCGCAGACCCGTGATCGACGCCGTGACTTCGAAGCCCAGATCGGCAATGTCTCGGGCGGACCGGAAGTCACCGAGCAGTTGCCCCTCGAGGCGAAACCGTGTGGGGGGCGTATCAGCGGAAGGCGGCTGTGCCGACGGAAGATCGAGCGCCCCCTCCAGCTCGGCGCGCAGCGCGTCGCCGCTGAACTCGATTACACCGTGCACGTCGCTCAGGCGTACGAACCGGTCTTCGGGCGCGGCCTTGGCTTCCTCGACGTCGAGTGGAATCGAGAGGGCGGCGGACGACAGATCCAGTCGGACGGCGTTCCGGTTCTCGCGGTCGAGGGCGACGTGCGTGGGCCGGATGTTGCCGGTCAGGCCGAGCTCGTCGAGCCGGCGCTGCAACTCGGGCGGGACCGCAACGGCGGCCGCGGCCGCGTCGATCGTGAACGTCGGGAGGCCGCCGGACTTGGTGTGAACGGTGAGTCGCTTCTGATCGAGAATGAGACGCCCGCTCTCGCGGTCGACGGTTCGCGTGCGCCACGCGACCTCGTAGACACCGGGGCGGTCTTGCGCGGGTGTGGCCCGCACGTCGAGCGGGATCTCGCCGTGCAACCGTCGTTCACCGTCGAGCACGCCGGACACGCGGACCCGGGCCCGTCGCAGCCGCACCTCCGGCCGATGCACACTACCGGTTTGGGGCCGAGGCTCCGAGCGCAGCCGCTTCCAGTTCGCATCCCCCGTCGTCTCGTCGGTGACGAGATTGACGACCGTGTCGGTGGCGACGATCTCGGGCACGCGCAACCGTCCGGCCAGCAGGCTGAACGGGTCGAGCTTCAGGTAGACGTCGCCGGCCGTGAACAGGGTCTCGCCTTCCGGCAGCGTCTCTTCTCCATGTGCCATCGGTACCGCAACGGTCATGCGTTGTAGATGCAAGCCGTCGAACAGCGAGAACGAAGCTTCTCCGATGTGCACATCACCGCCGGTGAGGCGGCGGAGCATTCGCTCGGCCTGGGCGCAGATGCGCTGCTCGTCGGTCGCGCGGCTGTACGCGAACCATCCGACGCCGAGCAGCAACAGCACGAGCACGCCGACCACGTGTCGCCACACCGAGACCGGTCGTCGCGTCGACGATCGTCGGCCCGGTCGACGCCCGGCGTGTGGGTCGGGTTGATTGTCACTCATGGTCACTCGCCCGGCCGCGGGTCGTCCGGTTGGTCTTGCGTGGAGCGCGGCGAGCCGTCTTCAGGTTGCCCGTATGCGTGCCGGCCGGCCTCCCGCTTGCGTCGTATCAGCTCGACGAGCCCGACCGCGGCCAGCAGGCCCAGCAGCGGCATGGCAGGCAGCCGGTAACGAACGCTCCCGACGAACACCGCATGCACGACGGTAAAGTAGCACGCGGGTAAGATCAACAACGCAAGGGTCCAGCCCGACCGACGAAGGCTCCACGCGCCCACGAGGCATAGTACGTAGATGGGAACTGTCCAGCCCACCGAAACGAGTCGCACCGACGCCGACTGGTGCGTCTGCACGTTCGGAAACGGGTTCCAGGTGCGGGCGATCTTCACCCCGGCCAGGCGAATCGCGCGCGGCAGGTCGGCGCGGGCGGTGCGCAAGGCTTCGTCGCGGAAGTGGCGGTTCCACTCGCCCTCGGGCAGCTTCATTTCGGCGGTCCGCTCGGCCGTCCCGGCGAGGTTGCTGCTGCCGTCGGCCTGCGGTCCGAGGCCGTCCCACAGCGAGATCCCCATCCGGTTCGTCAGCCAGCACCATTCGCCCGTGACCTGCTTGTTGCGCCACGCCCAGGGTAACACCGTAGCCACGAGCACCAGGATCACGACGAGCGCACCGACGCACGCCCGACGCGCGCAACGCTGACGCACCACCACGACGACAAGAAACGCCGGCACAAGCCCGACCGACGAGGGCCGCAAGTAAACGCACAACGCAAACAACGCGCCCGCGCCGATCCACCGCCACATCCCCACCGGTGCCGGTGCTACGGATCCGAGACGCGACGGTGAGGGAGCGTGGCACGTCGGCGAAGCCGGCATGCATCCGGACGCGCCCTTGTCATGCAACTCGGTCAACGGCCAGGCGAGGCACCAAGTCGCGCACAGCGCGGTAACGAACAGCGTCTCCGTCAGCAACAGGTTGGAAAAGAAAACCAGAAACGGATCGAACGCCACGGCCAGCGCAGCCAGCACACCGACAGTCCGCCCGAACAGATTCGCGCCGAGCACCGCCACGGCCACCGCGGCCAGGGCGCCCAGAACCGCCTGGGCAACTCGGGCCACACCGAGGCCGCCGCCGAACGCGGCGAAGACGCTCATGAAAGCCGGGTACAACGGCATCCGCGTCGCCCGGTAACCGAACGCATCGACCAAGCCGTCGCCGCAGGCGATCGACTGGCCCGCATTCCAGTAGCCGACTTCATCGGGGAAAGCCGGCGCCGCGTCCGTCAGGCCACCGCGGGCGACGATGAATGCGACCCGGACCCCGGCCGCAGCCAGGAATAGGAGCAACAGCACGAGCAGCCAGCGCAACGGCATCGTCCGAGCCGCAGCGTCGATCGGTTCGGGATGAGATTCGACAGGCGCCACCGGGTTAGTATCGTCCGGCGACGGCGGTGGTTCGCAGCGATTCCACGAGCAGGTCAGACAAAGGATTCTCGCACCAGTGGTAGAGAAGATCCTCACGCCAGTAGCGGCGCGGCGGGTGCCCTCGATCAGCCGTAGACATCTCGCCGATGACCGATGCGATACACCGTGACCTCACGCCGCTCGTCATCGATCTGATATAGAACGCGGTAGTCTCCCACGCGCACGCGCCAACCTTCGGGCGTCTTGCTACGGAGTTTCCTGCAACCGGGTGGGCGAGGAGCCTCAGCCAGAGCGCTGATCACCTTGTCGACGCGGACGATGATCTCGCGCGGCAATCTCGTTAGTTCGCGCCTGGCGCCACCGCCCAGCCGCAGCGAGTACGTCACAGCTTGCCCTCGGCCCGCAACTGCTCACGGACTTCGTCGTAGCCGACGAACTCGGTCTCGTCGCCGACGGCCTCGTCGAGATCAGCGGCGTCGAGCTGGTCTTCCAGGGCCTCGAGGATCCAGCGATACTCCGCCAGTGAAAGGAGAACGCCGGTCTGTTTTCCCTGCTTGTTGACGACATACTCCGGATTCAACTTCATGGCTCGTGCTCCACAAGGCGCATGCCATTATACCTCTGGTACGACGCGATAGCGATCCACTGGCCGACGTGAGGACGATGTCCGAGCGCGTGCCCCATCCTTGGCCTGCCGACAGGCGGGGCTAGGGTGGGGGACTGATCTATGGAGAGAACGATCTTGTGGTTGACTGCTTGGCCTGTTCCGTCCCCCACCCTTCGCATACAGCCGCGAAGGATGGGGCACCCGTGTGGCGGGTCTACTCCTGTGCGGCGGCGGCGAGCGACGATGTCGGCTTGACGAACACGTAGTAGAGCCTGCCTTCGGTGAAGGTTCGTCCTGCGCGTTCGCCGGCCTCGTGGCCGGTGCCCATGAAGATGTCGGATCGACCCGCGGCCCGGATGGCTCCGCCGGTGTCCTGATCCAGAGCAAAGGCGCGGTAGTTCGTGTTCACGATCCGTCCGCCGATCTTGGCCGGGAGCTTGGCGATCACGAACGCCGGGCACGCACGCGGGTAGATGGCCTTGTCGGTGGCGACGCTCCGGTAGGGAATCACCGGTTCGTTCAGGCTGCCGTACGGGCCGCCGGAGCGCTCGTCGAAGAACACGTAACGCGGGTTCTGCGGCAGGTACTCGTCAATCGCTTGGGGATGATCCCGGAAGTACTGCATCATGCCCTGCATGGACAAGTTCTTCTTGTCCAGCCGGCCCTGGTCGACAAGCATCTGACCGATCGACACGTAGTCGTAGCCGTTGTTGGCCGTGTAGCCGATCTCCAGGAACGAACCGTCACCCATCCGCAGCTTGCCCGACCCTTGCACGGTTACGATGTAGGCCTCGAACGGGTCCTTGAGGTAGCACAGTTCCTTGCCGCGCATCACGTCACCGCTCGTGATCTCGCGACGACTATAGCAGCGTTTCAAGGCGCCGGCCGGTACGCGAATACCGAGCGTCTCTCCGGTGCGCGGATCCTTCTCCAAACCGTCCGGCTGGCGGTACAGCGGGTAGCGGTACACGCTGTCCGGCTCGCGGCGGGCATCGAAGATCGGGCGGTAGTAGCCGGTGAACAGCACCGTGCCCCGCTCATCGCAGCCCACCGACTGATACACGTCGAACTCGGCGAGGATCATTTCGTCGAATTCCTTCGCCGTGCTCGCCCGCTCGAGCACGTTCCGCAGCGCCCGCAAGCTGGCCACGGCCTGGTCGTGCGTGATCTCGCCGTAGGGAAAGAACTGCTCCGACGACGGCTTGGCCAGGTAGCTGAGGCTGTTGTCGATGGCCTCGATGAGCCCGATGCGGTCCTCGAACGACTTCGAGAAGTCGGGGATCATTGACGGGTCGGTGAGCTTTCGCAGGGCGAGCTGACCGGGCGGAAGCTTCCGCCAGTAATCCTTGGTCGTGTCCGGCGGGTCCCACGGGGGAACGTCAGGGGCCGGACAGCCGGTGAGCAGAACCACAGCGGCAAGGGCAAGCAACGGCAAGTGTGCAGAGGATTTCAACATTCGAGCGCCTCCATGCTTCCGGGATCTGAGAGCATGTATGAGAACCAACGATGCGTCACGTCTGGGTGCCACGGGTCCCGACGTACGTCGGGATCGCCCGTGTTCCGTGCTCCAGCTCGCCACCGCACTGACAGGCAAGCTGCCAGTGGCACCCGTTCTCACGCACGCTCTGACGTCGACGAGAGGCTACCACATTCCGCAGCGCTATCAAGTGTATTCTCGGACCTTCGCGCGATTTGCTGAAGCCTAAGTCGTGCGCACGAAGCGATTTGTGTTCCGGATGGGGCGTGCGGGAGCGTTGTCGCTACAATGGGACGGCGCGCAGCAAGACGCACCGCGGAGGCAGCGATCTACTCATCGTTTGGTGCCGGTCGGCGCCGGCCACGCTCCCCTACGGTCGCGTCTCGGTGATGCAAAGCCATGACAATGAACGACTTCGAGCTTCCGGAAGAACTGGAGGCACTCCGCGACACGGTCCGACGATTTGCGGCCGACGAGATCGCTCCCCATGCACGGCAGTGGGATCGGGAGGCGAAACTGCCCGACGCGCTCATCGCTCGTCTCGGCGAGTTGGGGCTGCTGGGCATCATGATCCCGGAGTGCCACGGCGGCACGGAGGGCGGCATGCGGCTGGGGGCCGTGGTGATCGAGGAGATCGCCCGGGCCGACGGCGCGACCGCCCTGCTGCTGGCCGCCCACGCCGGGCTGTGCGCGACGCACCTGATGCTGGCCGGCGGCGACGAGCAAAAACGGCGCTTCCTGCCCGACCCGGCCGTCGACATCGCTGCGCCCGCCCACGCGAGCGTGCTACTTGGCGCGTAGGGTAGGAATGCGGGTAACAGCAAGCCCTCACGGTCGGGGTTCGGAAAGAGTGCCGCTTGCACAAGACGAGGCCTTGATGCTCGTATGGCACCGCGTACGCGATCGAAAGGCTGATTCGATGGGCGCTGCCGCTGTACTGAGCCGAATTGCGTTGTCGCTCTCCTGCGTGGGGTTCCAGGCTGCGGGAGATGCGGCGCCTCCGGCTCGCGGGAAGCAGGACGGCCCACCGGTTCGGGTTGCCCTCAACGCGAAGCAAAGAAAGGCCGTCGACGATGCCACCGATCGCGCGCTGGCATGGCTCGCCGGGACCCAATCGCGTGACGGTTCGTTTCCAACCGATCCGACCGGGCAACCCGGTGTGACCAGTCTTTGCGTGCTCGCCCTCCTGGCCCGTGGCCATCTGCCCCAACACGCACCGTACGGTCGACAGATCGAGGCCGCCGTCGACTATGCACTCGCCTCCCAGAACCGCTCCGGGCTCATCGCGCGAATTCCCAGCGGCGACCCGGCTACATACAACCACGCGATCACCGGCCTGATGCTCACCGAGGTCTACGGGATGGTCGGCCGTGAGAAGGCGACACGCATCCGGCCGGTGGTGGAGCGCGCCATCGTGCTGACTTGCAGAATGCAGAAGCAACGCAAGCAGGCCCGGTTCAGCGTCGGTGGGTGGCGGTACGTGCATGACGGATACCGCTCGGATCTGTCGATCAGCTCCTGGCAGTTGATGTTCCTGCGCTCCGCCAAGAACGCCGGCTTCGACGTACCGACCGACGTGGTCGAGGATGGTCTGGCCTTTGTGCGCCGCTGCTTCGACCCCGGATGGAATGCGTTCATCTACCGCCACGGCAACGAGCGAATCAACCGTGGGCTCACCGGGGCGGGCATTCTCGCTCTGTCCCTCGCGGGGAGCCACGACACCCGGATCGCGCGAAAGGCCGGCGATTGGCTGCTGAAGCACCCATTCGACACCTACAACCCCGCCAAGGGTTTCGCCTGGGATCGCTTCCATTACGCAGCCTTCTATTGCAGCCACGCGATGTTCCAGTTGGGCGGGAAGTACTGGGAGCGATTCTATCCGGTGCTCGCAGCAACCCTGCTCGAGAGCCAGGGGCGCGACGGCTCCTGGGAGGCCGAGCGCGTGGAAGACGAGATGTACGGGAAGACGTACAGCACCGCACTGGCCGTGCTCGCCCTCAGCCCTCCGTACCAGCTTCTGCCGGTCTTTCAGCGGTGAGTGGCTGAACGAAGGGTGCCGGAGGTTGAGGGAGAACCCGCGAGATCGCAGAAACGCAGCGCCTGGGTGCTGGTCGGGTGTTGATGGAAACGGCAGACGAAAACCGTGCGGAGCATGTAGAATGAGAGTACTTGCTGCACTCGCTTTGACCATTGTGCTCCCTTGTGGCTGTGCGCCGCAACGATGCCAATTCGTTAGATACCGTGCCGCGTTCGAACGAGTCACTCCGGACGGGGAGGTCGTCTTCAAGGACGGCGAAACGGTAAAGCTCGCTGGACTCAGGATGCGTTCAACAGACGCCACCGAGGAGCCGGACCTTCTAGATATGGTTAATGGTATAATACCCCGAGAAACAGATCGCGTCGAGGTCGAGCTTGACACCGATTCGAAAGAAGTCGTCGTATATTATAAACAACCAATTTTCCATTTCGACACGTACATCCCTATCGCGGCACTCGTCGACTGGATCAGGCCCCCGGCGAAAGGAAGCGTGAACGAACTCCTCATCGTCATGGCTGCCGCCAGATACGACCCAAGCTGCGGAGCCATGACCGACAAAGCCTTGCGCGCGTGCCAGCTTGCCCAAGAGAAGGCAGATCTTGCCCGTTGGACGAAGTACCGCTATCGGCCCCTGTCCGAGTATGGAGTACGAAAACCCGGGCAACTGTATACGAACCGCGACGGTTACCGAGCCCGAATTGCGAAAGGCGACGTAGAGGAGCGGGACCGCAACCTATCGGATTACGAGTCGAGTTCTGCCCACCTAGCCAGCGACATGGCGATGGAGGAGCGCATCCCGGCACTTGTTGAAGCGTTGAAGAGCGATAACAGGTTCCTCCGGCGACACGCGGCCCAATTGCTGGGCGAGATTGGGCCGGATGCCCGGGCCGGCGTCTCGGCGCTAACCGAAGCACTCGTAGACGAAGATAGACACGTCCGTGTGGATGCTGCTACGTCGCTAGGGGAAGTTGGTGCCGTCGATGACGATGTCCGGAAAGCCCTTCTGAACGCCTGCAATGACAGTGTCGACGCTGTCGCCGCAGCCGCGAAGGAGGCCTTGCGTCTCTTGACTAGGCAGAAGCCGCGACCGTGATCCGCAAGACCCTGCTCGTCATCTCGGTGGTGCGGTGCACGAACCCGCTCGCTTGCGACCTTCGCGGGAACGAGTCGGGGGGGGTTCGCAGTGCACTGCGGCCATGGACGGGCCTGCGGCGGCGGTTGGCTCACAGATGAGATTGGGCGCGAGGCCGGAACCTGTTGCGGGGTGTGTTCGTACATACCATAGGGCACCCTCGGCGGTGGGTGCCCGGTATTTGGAGCGTCGATCTGAGCGTGCAGGCCCGCCAAGCCCGAAGCCCGACCGTGCGGAACGCGCCGTGGGTGTTTGTGTGCTCGCTGTACGGCGCCGGCTTGGTCGGGCTGTTCGGCCTGGAGATGCTGTTGTTGTGGCTGTACCGTCCGTCGGATCATCCGGTCCGGATGCTTCTGTCACCGGCGGCGATCGGGGGGCTCGTCGCCCTGGGGATCGTGACCATCGTGACCGGGTCGCTCCGCCGGCCCATCGTCGCGGTGGATCTCGTGCGCATCGGGGCCTGGGTGCTGGTCGGATGCTCTCAGGGCTTGGGGGCGATTGCCGGAGGCTACTACGCGGCGTACTGGCCGCAGCATGTCTCCACGGCCCGGGCCGTGTCGTGGGCGATGCTTCTGTGCAGCGTCGTGGTCATCCTTCTGACGGCTCAATCGGTTCCCGTACCGCAGGCTCCGCGACCCGGCTGCTGCCCGAAGTGCGGCTACTCCCTCACCGGCAACGACTCCGGCGTGAGCCCGGAATGCGGAACGCCGGCCGAGGGCGATGGGAGTCCGTGACACTCGCTGCGGCAACACGCGAAGCCCCCGGGGCTCGCATGTCGTG
>CAYMME010000277.1:0-12328 GCA_964391465.1 uncultured Planctomycetales bacterium | reverse complement strand
GCGAACGCGAGCAGAAACGCCGCCTTTCCCCTCAAGAAGCGCGAGCCCTCTGACACAAGCCCGACGTGCCCGCGGACAACAACCACGCCGAACGACAAATCCGTCCGGCCGTGATCATCCGCAAGAACTCGCAGTCGAACCGTTCCGACGACGGGGCCGCCACTCAGGCCATCCTCATGAGCATCTACCGTACGCTCCGCCTTCGTGGACTCGACCCCAACAAAACCATCGCGGCCACCCTCCGCGCCTACCTGACTTCCGGTCAACTTCCGCCCCTACCCGGCACCCCAACTGCAGACGGCTGAGGTGTTACACGACCTCAACTTCACTCTGCGAGCGGGAACGGCAGACTGGAACGTTGACCTCGTCCTCGGCGCGCCAGAACTCGGTGTCGAACCTCCGGACAGTGATGAGGCGGTGCTGCGCCGGAATCCCTCGACGGTTGAGATTGCGATAGAGATCAAGTCGGTCATGACCGAGCATCGCAAAGCCGTCAAGAACCGGAAGCGAGACCTGGAGGCACACCATGAGCACGTTCACAACTACAACAGCCTGACGATTGCCGGCGGTGTGCTCGTCATCAATGCCGCACCCGTGTTCAAGTCTCCCCTTCGGGCGGAGCCAACCACCCACCGCAACCCACGACAACTCGTTGAGCACTGCGTGTCGGAACTGCGATCGGTTGCCGCGCGCGGTGGGTCAAGAGGATATGGCCTCGACGCTCGCTGCGCCATCGTGGTGGAGCTGGACAACATCCAGAGTGACCAAGCGACGTACATTGCCGACCTGCCTGCTCCTGCTGTCGGCGACCCCCTCAACTACGATGCATTCATCCGCACGATCTGCACCGAATACGGGCGGCGCTTCTGATTGCCCAAGAGCGGAATCCGGTTTGCTCGGCGGGCGTTATGTGGTCGGCATCTGGATCGCGGCGTAGGGGTAGACGGCTACGGTCGGGCGCTCGGGGTGATGGCGTTTGAGCAACTCGAGGGCTTCGTCCCAGGTGCGAACGTGGTGGACCTGCTCGGCCGGGCCGAAATGCTCCCGGTCGAAACGCGTCAGGCGGTCGGACACCACGATCAGGCGGGCCGCGCGGGCGAACCAGAGGACGCCGCGCTCGCGGCACATCGCGCCGCCGTAGTCCGTGCCGAGGCGACTCACCAGGAAGTGGTGGGCGGAGACACCGTCGGGGCTGTGGGTGAGGGCGACGACGGTGCCGCCCTCGCGCACGCTCTGCACGGCCGGCCAGGCGCTTTTGACGGTCTGGCATTCGATGGGGTACGTGTTGGTCACCACGATGTCGGCATCGCGGACCACCTTGGTGGCGTACACCTCGCGTGCGAACGCGCAAGCCTCACGGTGCTCCTTAATGAAATCCCCGGCGAAGACGCCGATGACCTCGCGGCGGCCGTTGGTGATCATGTCGATCTTGAAGTGCAGCCCGGCAAGTCCGGCCGCCTCCTCGAGTTCGGCCCGGAACAGGTTCCCGTCGATCCGGCCGAGTCCCTCCCCCGTGCCCTCGCGCTCGCGCAGACCGAGTCGCTCCGAGAAATCCACGTGCATGCTTCGAATGGTCTCGACGCCGGCCACGCCGGGGATCATCATCTTGCCGCCGCCGCCGAACCCGGCCCCGAGGTGCGGCACGATCCCGCCGATGGCGATGCGCAGGTCGGCCTCTGCCACCTCGCGGTTGATGCGCACCGGGTTGCCGGCCTTGGTGACGCCGCAGTCGACAAGGTGATCGTAGATCGTGTGATTGAAGACGAGGTGCCGGGCAATCACGTCCTCGCCCAGCTTCTTGCCCATCTCTTCCGACATCATCGCCCGGTGGCAACCGTACGCGGTCATGAAGCGGATGTCGCGGTCGTCCAGCCCGGCCGAGTGCAGCTCGTCGAGCACGGCGGGAAGCAGCTCGTACGTCGGTTGAGGACGGGTGAAGTCATCGAAGAGAATGACCGCCCGCTTCCGGCCCGCGGCCAGTTCGGCCAGGCGCGGTGCGCCGATCGGTGCGCTCAAGCGTGCCGCCATCTCTTCGCGCGACAGCACCGGCCGGTCGTGTCCGGCCATGGGGCAGTGGGTCACGGTCCAGTCATTCGGAAACGTCAGCGCCAACGGCGCGTCGCCGTACCAGGCTCGATGACGCACCTCGATCTGTGTATCACTCATTTCGGCGGCGGATCCTATCGCGCAGGACGGCGGCTTGCTCGAAGTCCTCGCGGTCGATGGCGTCCTCGAGCTGCTCGGCGAGTGTGCGGTCGATGCCGTGCCGCCGACGCAGCTCGCGGTCAAGCTGCTTCAAGGCACGGAGGGACGACTCCACGTCGTACCCGGCCTCCTCTTTCTGCTCATCGTCTGAATGCGGCAACTCCTGAAGTGCAGTGATAGCGTCTTTCACGCACTCGACGGCCTCCTCGGGTTGGTCCGAGAGCGACTTGCGCTGGGAGTCGGCGAGCGTGCGGTGATAGAGGACGAACGGACGGTAATGCTCATGTGCGGCGACGTACGCCTCGTCGTCTGCGTAGTCACGGATGAAGTCCATGATGGCGAGGTTGTGCGCTGCATCGCGCCCGGCTCGGCCGTAGCAGGACCGTGCGCACGCGTCATCGTCTCCGGCGTGGGCCTCGCTTGCCGTCGCGAGCAGGCCGATGCGACGGTGGTAGTACTGCATGATCTCGGTGTCGAGCGCTTCCCAATCGTCGTCGGAGAGCTTGGGTATTGGCTCGGCGCGGCGGAGCTGGTCGTGGTAGTGGTCCAACAACGACTCGCAGTCGAAGGGCCGCGTGCCGTCCGGCCGGCCGTCGAGTGTCATTTGCAGCAGCCCGAGGTCCAGTCGCAATTGCAGGAACTCCGCCCCGTCGTTGCCGCAGATGATGCGGGCCAGCACGGTCCCGGCGGGCCCGGGCTCCCACGCATCGATGATCGAGGTGATGTCCTTGTTGGCTACCGGTCGGTCGGCGTCCGCCATGGTCCGCTCACAACAGTTCCACGAGCTTGCGCTTGAGGATCTTTCCCGTCCCTCCGCGCGGCAGATCCGTTTCGATTCGAACCACGCGAGGCACCTTGTAGCCGGCTACGTGCTTGCGGCAGTACTCGCGAAGGGCGATCTCTTCGAGTGCTCGCCCCTCCTCGGGCACGACGAACGCGGCCACCACCTCGCCCCGCGACGCATCGGGCATGCCGACCACGGCGACCTCGGCCACACCCTTGTATTGCGAGAGCACGTCCTCGACCTCGCGCGGGTACACGTTCTCGCCGCCGACGATGATCATCTCCTTGATCCGACCGGTGATGGCCAGGAAGCCCTCGCTGTCGAGCGTGCCCGCATCGCCGGTGTGGAGCCAGCCTTCCTCGTTGATCGCCTTGGCGGTTTCTTCGGGTTGCTTGTAGTACCCCTGCATCACGCACCGCCCGCGGATCTGGATCTCGCCCTCGGTGCCGGGGGGCAGTACGCGATCGTTCTCGTCGGTGATCCGGGCCTCCACGCCAGGCAGCAGCGGACCGGCCGTCCCGTGCTTCTTCCGATGGAGCTGGTTTACGCAGACGACCGGTGAGGTTTCCGTCAGGCCGTACCCTTCCAGCAAATCCACGCCGAAGCGCTGCTCGAAGGCCTCGCGCGTGGCGGGCGGCAACGGCTCACCTCCGCTGATCGCCAGCGTCACGGTCTTCATTTCGTCGCCGGTGCCCTTCGTGCGGTTCAGAGCCCGATACATCGAGGCGATGAGCAGCAGCGTCGTGATCTTCCGATCCTGGATCGTCTGCAGCACGGTCAGCGGCTGGAATCGCGGCAAGAAGTGCACCGTGGCCCCGCACATGATGGGGCAGATCAGCGTGGTGGTCAGTCCGAACACGTGGAACGTCGGAATCACGCCGAGGAACTCAAACTCGGGCGTCATGCCGATGTGCTCGATGCAGGCGTCCCCGTTGGATCGCAGGTTGTCGGTGCTCAGGCACACGCCCTTGGGGCGGCCGATGGTCCCGGAGGTGTAGAGGATGACCGCGGTCTCGTCCGCCTTCCATTCGCGAGGCGCGGGCCACCGCTTCAGCATGGCCCCGAGCATCTTCCGTTTCAGGCCCAGGCGATCCAGGTAGACTTTGTCGACCGGGAGTTCCTGGGCCTGCTTCTCGAAGTGCTCGATCGTCACGAGCAGGTCGATGTCGGCATCCTCGACGACGTTCGCGAGTTCGGGCACGGGGGACAGGAAGTTCAGCGGCACGACCGTCCGTCCGGCCCACCACGTACCGCAAAACGCGGCCATGTTCGCTGCCGTCGACGGCAGCATCAGTCCCACGCGCGGGCAGTCGGTGTGCTCGCGCACCACCGAGGCCAACACGCTGGACAGCGTGGTCAGTTGCTTGTAGCTCAACTCGCGAGTAGGATCACTGACCGCGAGCTTGTCGGGCGTGCTACGTGCTGCGTTGAGAAGTGCGTCGAGAAGCATATGCGTTACCTCTGCCCTGTGGGGCTATGGGAGCCTATGCTAGTCTATCGCGTTCGCGCTGTCACCCCTTGCCGACCCGGACGCTGCTTTCGCGATGGATGGGCAACGAAAACTCTTGTAGAGTCATATACGACGGAGTCGTAAAGGCGAATGAAACTGCGACGCAAGGATGCAATCGGTCGGTGCACCCGGGCCGCCGCCCTCGCTGCGCTCGTCAGCGCGGTGGGGTGCACCGAACTCTCGCCGGATGCCAAGAGGTTGCTGCTGACGGCGCAGGAGCGCTACGAACGACGCCAGTACCGGGAGGCGACCGAACGTGCGAACCGGTTTCTGGCTGCCCACGCCGACCGTCCGGAGGCCGCCGAGGCGCTGTACGTGCGGGGACTTACGCGATTGCGGCAGAAGCAGCGCGAACCCGCCCGGTCCGACTTTCGAAACGCCCTGGCCCGTTCGGAACGCGACGATCTGACCGCCCGGCTTCAGGCGCAACTCGGGCTGTTTGCAGCGGACGACAAGCAGTGGGCCGCCGCGGTCCGACACTTCGAATTCGCGATCGACGACCTGCCGGACGCCGCGCCGACCGGCGAGATTCTCTATTGCTACGGTCGCGCGCTGCAACGGATCGGCCGGTGGCCCGAAGCGCGGATTCAGTTCGCGAAGATCCTTCACTTCCATCGCTCCAGCCCCGCCGTCAAGAAGGCTCGACGTCAGAATTCCTGGAAGCAACATCACTTCTCCATTCAGTGCGGTGCGTTCAGCAGCCGGGGCCGGGCCGACCGCGACGCCAACACGCTGCGAAGCGACGGGCTGTCCGCGACCGCCCGCAATGACGGTGCGCTTTGGAGGGTCTACGTGGGTCAGTACGCCACCTATGCGGAGGCCACCCGCGCCCTGCCGACGGTCAAGCGCGTCCGAGAGGGTGCGTTCATCGTCCCGTAAGGTAGTGTCTTCCCTACTCGAAGCAGACGACTCGGCCGTCGACGAGGGTGAGGATCGTCCGGCCCTTGCGATCGACGGCCATGCCCCAGGGCACAGGGGCGGCGGGTAGCGCGTGGGCCCAGAGCTGCGTGCCGTCTTCGTGGTTCAGGGCTTCCACCTCCGACGGTCCGGCCACGACGACGGCGTTGCGGCACACGGCGAGAGCCAGGCCGCCTTCACACGCGTGTTCCCATTTCGGCTTCTGCTCGATCTTGAACTCGCCCCACGCCTGAGTGATGTGCTTTGGCTTCTTCTCGTCGGTCACGCAACCGGTGAGCACTGTCCGGTCGATGGGATCGAAGCCCATGAGCTTCTGGTTGTCGAGCCAGACGATGTCGCGCTGACCGACCGAGGCGTGCAGCAGCTTCTTGCTGACGGTGTGATCGTAGACCTCGTCGTCAGGGTGGGCGTAGTAGGGCCGGCCGCACGCGATGACGCGATCCCCGACGAGGAAGAGCTCCCAGCCGCGGGGGCTCGTCGATTCACACTTGGCCAGCGGTTCGGCCTCGTTGAGGCACTTGCCGTCGCGGATGTCGTACACCGCGGGGGAGACGGCGTTGCCGCCCGCGAGGTAGAGCTTGCCGGCGTGCACGAGCATGTGGCCCTGCACGCTGACGCCGGTTTTGGCCTCGCGGTCGAGGTGGCCCGAGGTGTTGTTCTGCCATTTGAGCTTGCCGGTGGCGGCATCGAGGGCGTAGAGGTAGGTCCCGTCGTAGTTGACGATGCCGGCGGCCACGTAGGCGGTGCCCTCCTCGACAACAATCCCGCTCGCGGCCGGCCAGGTCGACAGCAGCGACCCGTACACCGGGATCTTGCGCTCGACCGGAGCGGCCCGGAAGCGCCAAAGCCTCCGGCCGGTCTTGGCCTCGAGGGCGTACACCCATCCGTCGCCCGAGCCGACGAAGGCTCGACCGTTCCAGATCGTGGGGGGCAGGCGGATCTCCCCGCCGGTGTGCACCTTCCACCGCTCCTGACCGGAGGCGGCGTTGAGGCAGCGGACGACGCCGTCGGACCCGGCCAGGAAGACCAAGCCCGCCGCCGTCACCGGGGCGGTCGGGCGCAGCGCGCCGGCGGTTGTCGGCTGCACTTCCCAGCGACGCTTCGCCGCTATCGCCAGGGCAGCCGCGGTGGCGGCCGTGGCTCGGTTGTTCGCTCGAAACGTCGGCCAGTCGTCGGCGGACGCGGCCAGAGGCGAGACCTGCTTGGCCTTGCCGTTGCTCAGTTGCAGCCGGGCGGCGCCCGCGGCGGCCGTGAAGTCGAAGTCGCCGGCCGGACCGAGACTCGTCACGCCGTAGAGCGTGAGCTGGCAGTCACAAGCGTAGGGCCACCAGTAGAGCAGTCCGTTCGCGACCGTGACGCCGTCGTGGCAGGACGGGCGCATGGGAGAGATCCAGCGCGGGGTGCCGCTGGCCGGATCGAGTCGAAGCGACCCGCCCATGGCCCGGTAGAGGATGGCGTCGGCAGTTGCGTTCGGACGCGTGCAGGCCCGGCGGCCGGTGGCCAGTTCCGCGAGGACTTTGCCGGTAAGCGGGTCGTACTTCTTGCTGACGTTCTTGCCCCAGGGCCCGCTGATGGCGTACAGCCCATCGCTGCGCAGGACCAATTGGAAGTTGTCGTAAGCGTCCTCCCACAGGATGCGGCCGTCCTCGGCGGACACGGCCAGCAGCTTGCCGACCTGCGGGCCGGCGAAGTAGAGGGCGCGATCGCTACACTTGGTGTAGCTGACGGTGCGCCAGTTGTTCTGCCAGCTCTGTCGGTTCATGTCGCTGCCGAGCGACTCGAACAGTCCGGAGTCGCTGTCCGGTGTCTTCCGCCAGATGACGTTGCCGGTCCTGGCGTCGAGGCAGGTGAGGAACGCGCCGAACCGAAACAGGAAGATGCGACCGTTCTTCATGCAGAGGGCGCGGGCGTCGGCGGATCCCTGCTCGCGGTAGTGCCAGAGAACCTTCTTGGTTTGCGGGTTGATCGCCAGCAGCGTGCGCCCGAAGCCCCACGGGTTTTCGGGTTGGCTGTAGCCCTTGGAGATTCCGGTCCAGGGCCAGCCGTGCGCCGTCCGCTTCCAGCGGTGTTCGGGTTCCTTCTGCTCCTGCTCGCCGACGAGGGCGTAGAGCACGCCGCCGTCGAGCGCCATCCACTTCCAGAACGTCCCGCCGGCGACGTCCTCGGGTGGGGCGATCTCGCCTTTCACCTGGCCCGTGATGGTGTCGATCAGCTTGCAGGACTTGTCGTCGGCGAGGTAGAGCGTCTCCGGTGAGGCAACGATGGTGTTGCGATGGACCATCATGCCTTCGGGCAGGCTGCGTTTCCAGAGGATCGTACCGTTGTAGCCGTTGAACGCGACGAGCGTGTTGAGGAAGGCCTCCTCGCGCTCGTGCCAGGCGACGTTGCCGAAAGCCTTGAACACCCGGCCGGCCGAGGCCACCGTGACCTGCGGGGCCGGTCCGTAGCGAGGGCCGGCCAGGAACTGCGTTATGTACGGCGCGAGGATGACGCGGTCCAGCGATTGCGGGTTGTTGTCCGGCCCGTGGAAAGGATGGCTCCAGTCGTCAACGCCGTCGGGCGTAGGCTTGACGATCACCTCGTCGCCGACGTACGCCCGGGCCTGCGGCCGAAGGACGCGCAGCACTTCGGCCCGCGGCACGTTCGCCGCGTCACCGGTGGCGATGAGAACGTCGGCAAGGTTGTCACCCAGGTGTAACCGCGTCAGCGCCCCGTGATCGACTTGAACGCGCGTCGCGTCGAGCCCGGCCGCCTCGGCCGCACGGCGCGCGCGGTCAACGGCCTGCTCGTCGGGCAACTGCACGTAGACAAGCAGCTCACTCTTGCGGGCGAGGTCGAAAGCCGTTTGGCAAGTCGGATCGCCAAGCACGACGGCGATGCCGCGCGGCACTTCCAGGTTCTTGACGATCTGATCGAGCGCAGGAACGGCAAGCACAGATCGCGCAAGAAGCGAGACGAGCACCACCACACTGAAGGTTGCCGGATGTTGCCGTCGATCGATCATTGGGGTCCTCCTTTGCGGCTTCGTGAAGTGCGACACACCGCATCCCAACCACCTCGCAAGGTGTCCGTTTTCGGTACAGGCTCTCGGCGGTCAGGTGACACGATACGCGGTGCCCGCGGCACCCACAACCGACGCGCAGGTGTGCGTATTGCGCCGGAATGTCGATCGCCTCCATGCGCTGCGCCTGTGTAGCCCTGACACCCTTCCTCCAAATCACCGCCGGCGAAGGAGACGTTCGACGACGCGGATGCCGAGGCTCAGGGCAACTGCCATCGCTGCGGCCGGCACGGCGCCGAGCAAGGTCAATCGCGCGTCGTTGCGGGCCAGACCGCGGCTGATGAAGTCACCCAGGCCGCCGGCACCGATGTACGTCGACAGCGTGGCGATGCCGACCGTCCACACCGTCGCCGTACGAATGCCCGCGACGATCACGGGCATCGCCAGCGGCAGCTCGACCATCCAGAGTCGCTGACGGGCCGACATGCCGATTCCATCCGCCGCCTCGATGATCTCCGGCGAGAGCTCCTTCAGACCGGTGAAGGTGTTCACCACAATCGGCAACAACGCATAGAGCACGAGAGCCGTGACCGCCGGAGTCGCACCCAGGATCCCGTAGACGGCAAATAGGAACGCCAGCATGGCCAGGCTGGGGATCGTCTGCACAACTTCCGTTACGCCCAGCACGGCAGGAACCGCCGCCCGGCGACGATGAATGAGAACACCCGTCGGAACACCGATGAGAATGGCGATGGCCATCGACAACACCGTCAGGCCGAAGTGCTCGATGACTTTCTGCCACAACTCCGTCCGCCGTGCCGCCACCATCGCCCAGAAGTGAACTGTACGATCTGTCCGCTCCCCCACAGCACGCGTCGTCGGTTGAGAAAAACCCATGGCTCGTGCGTCGATCCAATCACTCGCCACGCTGGCCGGGGTCTTCTTCAACACATCCGCCGTGTGGTTGAGCCGGCGCATGGTCTGGTCGTCGATGGTCCCGGCCAGGGCCGCCAGCACGTCGCGGATCTCAGGATGATCGCGCAGCAGGGCACTTCGGATCACCGGGGCCGCGTCGTACGGAGGGAAGAACGAGCGGTCATCGTGGAGGACCCGCAGGTTGTACGCCTCGATGCGTCCGTCCGTGGCAAACGCGCAGATCACGTCGACCTGTTCGTCCGCCAGCGCCTTGTACATCAAACCCGGATCCAGATCGGCGGTCTGCCCGAAGTCGAATCCGTAGACACGACGGAGACCGGGGTAGCCGTCGGGACGCTCCATGAACTCGGCCGTGAACCCCGCGGAGAGCCCGCCGGCGACGCCGGCGAGGTCGCCGATCGCCTGCCAACCGTGCTTGCCGGCGTGCCCGGTGCGTACCGTGATTGCATACGTGTTGCTGAACCCTATCGGCGGCAGCCACTGAAGGTCAAACCGATCGCGGTACGCCTTCGCGACAGTGCGGTAGACCGCATCGCCATCGCTCAGCGACTCCGCCTTGAGTACGTCGAGCAGCGCCGTGCCCGTGTATTCGACGTAGATGTCCAACGCGCCGGCAACGAGGGCTGCGTGGCAAACGCCGGTGCCACCGAGGTCGAATGTCCGCTCCACGCGCAGATCCGTGTGCCGCTCGATGAGTTGAGCGACGAGTTCGCCCAGGATCTCCTGCTCGGTGAAGTTCTTCGACCCGATTCGTACCACGTCCACCGCAGGGGCCGTACGGGTGAGCGCCGCACAGCAGACTCCGGCCAGCATCAAGCATCGCAACCGCCAAGCCGCGCTCGAGGTTTGATCACGTCGTACAATCATTGTGCAGCCAGCAGCTCGAGCTGTGCCCTGGGCTTCGAAAACAGGTCCTCGACGAACCCGGTCGCGGGTTCCGCCAGGATCTCACGCTTGGTGCCGACCTGTTCCAGCCGCCCCTCGTGCATTACGGCAATCCGGTCCGCGAGGGTCAGTGCTTCGAAGATGTCATGCGTTACGAAGACAATCGTCTTACCCAACTCGCGCTTGATCCGAAGAAGCTCCTGTTGCAGCCCGTCGCGCGTGATCGCATCCAAGGCGCCGAACGGCTCGTCCATGAGCAGGTGCGCCGGATCCGCGGCCAGCGCTCGGGCCACTCCGACGCGTTGCTGCTCGCCGCCCGACAGGTCCCGAGGGAAGCGACGTCCGTAGACGGCCGGGTCCAACTCGACGAGCGACAGCATCTCTTGCCCGCGAGCCGTGCGGCGTTCGGGCGGCCAGCCCAGGAGCCTCGGGACAATGGCGACGTTCTGCTCGATCGTCATGTGGGGAAAGAGCCCGATCCCTTGAAACGCGTATCCGATGGCGCGGCGGAGCGACAGGACGTCATGGTCGGCCACATTGCGACCGTTCACGGCCACGGTTCCCGAGGTGGGTGCCACAAGACGGTTGACCATCTTCAGCGTCGTTGTCTTGCCGCACCCGGAGGACCCGAGCAGGACTACCGTTTCTCCGTCCCGCACTTCGAGCGACACGCCCCGTACCGCGTAGCTGCGGCCCTCGTCGAACGTTTTGGCTATGTCCGTCAGTTGAATCATGGTGGAGTTATAGGACGCTCGGTTGCCGATGCCCGCGAGCGGACAGCGCGTTGCCGCTGATCACCGAAGCCAAGTGCGCCAAGATGGCACGCGGGACGATCATAGGCGTCGAATGAGTCGGACGCCAGAAAGGACGAGAGTCGCGTCACGGATGCCCCCCCAGAATACGGAGTCCCCATCCTGTCTCGTGGCCAGGAAGATCGCCATTGAACTCTGGGTGTATGGTATGACATCATCGAAGGATATGTATTGGCCTGCCACTCGTGCCGGGGTTGACGCGAACGGCCGATTCCCCTAGGATGTTCGCCCGTAGCCAATTGCCAAGTCGCTTGATGCCTCTCCGGTGCTTGTGCCGGGTCCGGTGGACGCGGCCACGCAGCGAGCGGCGCCCTTGGTGCTGTCGACTGAGCTTGCGTGCGAAGGCGACGACTCGAGGGCGGCTGTTGAACAAACGCCGACTATAACGTGACGAACCCCAAAGGAGCGCCCGCATGACCGTGGCCCTGAGCACGCGTATTGGACAACGAAGAACATCACAGGACGACCTCCGAATAGCACTACCCCCAGCCGATCTCTCGCTGAGCCAGGACGAGGAGTGGTGCGTGGTTCGCGTGAACGGCGAGTGGAGTGAAATCCGGCTCCATGATTACGATGAACTGTTCTCCGTCCCCGGCCTGTATGAACGCCTCATTTACGATATCTTGAAGTGTGCCTCTCCCGCCAGAATTCGGAGACTCTTTGAGGCCGAGCTGGCCGCCAGCGGCACACCGGCAGCCTCGCTGCGAGCCCTTGATCTCGGCGCCGGAAACGGCATGGTGGGCGAAGAGCTCGCTGACATGGGGGTCGAGTTCATCGTCGGCGCGGACATCATCGAGGCGGCCGCCGAGGCCACAGAACGTGATCGCCCGAGGGTCTACGATAACTACCACGTCGTGGATATGACGCGATTGAGCCAGGGCGAGCGTCGTGAGCTCACCGGGTACGGCTTCAACTGCCTGACCTGCGTCGCGGCGCTTGGCTTCGGGGACATTCCCACCGAGGCGTTCGCCAACGCGTACAACCTGATCGAGCCCGGCGGCTGGATCGCTTTCAACATCAAGTCGAGCTTCCTCGATCCGCAAGACACGAGCGGCTTCGCGCGCTTCATCCAATCCGTAATGGCCGACAAGACGCTCGAGGTTCGCAAGACGCAGCACTACCAGCACCGCGTCGGAACCAACCGCCAGTCCATTCAGTACACCGCGGTCGTCGGTACCAAACGGCGCAACGTCAGTGCGTAAAAGGTGCGTAAAGGTGTCAGGAAGGAATGCCATTAAGCTAAGCTGCATGTTGTTGTTCTAGCAGGCGTTTGCGTA